>JAQZBU010000017.1 GCA_029237735.1 Ramlibacter sp.
CACGCGCGCCGTATAGGCAAGGCTGAACTCCTGAAACGCGCCGTCCGCGAGCACACCGCCCCAGCTGTCGAAAATCATGACGGCTTGCGCGCCGGCTTCGATCTGCGCGTTGAGGTAGGCGGCCACGGCATCTGCATTGATCTCCAGGATGCGATGCATGAGGTCCGGGCGGCTGTAAAGCATGGTCTTGACCAGCCGGTAGTCGTCTGAGCCGGCGCCCTCGACCATGTAGCAAGCGAGCGTCCACGGGCTGCCGGAGAAGCCGATCAGCGGCACGCGGCCTTTGAGTGCATGGCGGATCGACGTGACTGCATCGAACACGTAGCGCAGCTTCTCCATGTCGGGCACGGCCAGCGCTTTTACGGCAGCTTCGTCGCGCACCGCCGTCGCAAAGCGCGGGCCTTCGCCCAGCGCGAAGCTCAGGCCCAGGCCCATCGCGTCCGGTACCGTGAGGATGTCGGAGAAGAGGATCGCCGCGTCGAGCGCGTAGCGATCCAATGGCTGCAAGGTGACTTCGGTGGCGAAGTCCTTGTTGGTCGCGAGGCCCATGAAGCTGCCGGCGCGCGCGCGGGTATCGCGATACTCCGGCAGGTAGCGGCCGGCCTGGCGCATCAGCCAGACGGGCGTGTGCGGTGTGGAGAGGCGGCGGCAGGCGCGCAGGAAGGTGTCGTTCTGCAAGGGTGCGAAGCTCATAGGGCGATTGTCGCAGGCCCGCGGGCCTATGATCACGCCAACCAAACTGCGGCGGCGGACATGAGCGGGACTTTCGAACAAGCCAGGGATTTCTTCACGCAGGGACTGGCCCACTTCCAGGCGGGGCGCTTCGACCAGGCGGAGCGCAGCTTCGCCGCGTCTGACGCACTGCTGCCGGGACGCATATCCACGCTCACCAACCTGGGCGCGACGCGACTGAAGCTCGGCAAGCCGCAGGAGGCTGCGAATGTGCTGGAGGAAGTGCTCGCCAGGGAGCCGGATAACGTCGAGGCGCTCGGCCACCGCGCGACGGCGCTGGCCGAGCTCGGCCAATTTCCGCAGGCACTCGCGTGTGTCGAACGCATTCTTTCGCTTGTGCCGGAGCTGGGCCACGCGTGGAGCCTTCGCGGCCTGCTGCTGCGGGACCTGGGGCGCCCGGACGAGGCGGCGGCCGCTTTCGATGAAGCGATCGCGCGGGGCGCGGACCCGGAGCTCAATCGCTATTACCGCGCGGCGCTCACGGGCCGAGACCTGCCCTCGACCGCGCCGCAACAGTATGTGCAGTCGCTGTTCGACACCTACGCCGAAGGCTTCGACGAGCACCTCGTTCGGGTGCTGCATTACCAGGCGCCACAGATCCTGGCCGACGGTTTGCGCGCCATGGGCCACGAGTTCGAGAATGCGCTCGACCTGGGCTGCGGCACCGGGCTGTGCGGGCCCCTGGTTCGCCCCCTCACAAAGAAGCTGCACGGCGTCGACCTGTCCGCAACGATGGTCGAGAGAGCCGAAGCGCTGGGCATGTACGACCTCGTCGTGCAGTCCGACCTGGTGCAGTACCTGAAGGGCACGGCACAGCGATACGATTTGGTGCTGGCCGCCGACGTGTTCATCTATGTCGGCGCGCTGGAACCCGTGTTCGCGGGCGTGGCGCGCGTGATGGAGCCGGGCGGTGTGTTCTGCTTTTCCGTGGAATCGGCGCCAGAGGGTCATGAGCTGGTGCTGAGGGACAGCCTGCGCTACGCGCACTCGCGCTCGTACATCGAGAAACTCGCAGCGCAGTTCGGATTTGGGGTATCCACCGTCTCGCAGCACCCCATCCGCGAAGACCAGCGCGTACCCATCCCCGGCCTCTATTTCTGGCTCACGCGCAGTTAGAGTATTGTCATGCCGGACTTGATCCGGCATCCACGCCGCCATGGATGCCGGATCAAGTCCGGCATGACAACTGGCGTCCCCACGCGTTAAAGTCCGCTCACGCAACCCCTGCGCAAGGAACCCAATCATGCCGCGCGTCGCCCTTATCCAGCATCCGCCCGCGTTCCTGGATCGCGCTGCCACGCTCGACCGCGCCGTAACGGCTGTCGATGACGCGGCTCGCGACGGGGCACAGCTCATCGTCTTCCCGGAAGCCTACGTCTCGGGCTATCCGGCCTGGATCTGGCGGCTGCGCCCCGGCGGAGATATGGCGCTCACCGAGCAGCTGTGTGCGCTGCTGCGCGCCAGCGCCGTCGATCTGGGGGCTGATGATCTCAGGCCGCTGCGCGAGGCCGCCAAGCGCAATTCAGTCACGATCGTATGCGGCATCAACGAGCGCGACGGCGCGTTCAGCCGCAGCACGATCTACAACACGGTAGTGATCATCGGAGCCGATGGCACGCTGCAGAACCGCCATCGCAAGGTCATGCCCACCAACCCGGAGCGCATGGTCTGGGGCTTTGGCGATGCCAGCGGGCTGAAAGCCGTCGACACGCCCGTGGGTCGCGTTGGCGCGCTGATCTGCTGGGAGAATTACATGCCGCTCGCGCGCTGCGCCATGTATGCGCAGGGGGTCGACATCTACGTCGCGCCCACCTACGACGGTGGCCAGCGCTGGGTCGCTTCGATGCAGCACATCGCGCGCGAAGGAGGGTGCTGGGTGCTCGGCAGCTGTAGCGCGTTCCAGGCGCGCGACCTGCCCGACACCCTGCCCGGCAAGGCGGCGATGTACCCATCGCCCGATGAGTGGGTCAATGGCGGCGACTCGGTCATCGTGGCGCCGAGCGGCAAGGTCGTGGCCGGTCCGCTGCACGAGTCAAAGGACACCGTGGTGGCGGATATCGACCTCGCCGCGGCCGGCACGGCGCGGCGCACCCTCGACGTGGTCGGCCACTATGCGCGGCCGGACCTGTTCCAGTTGCACGTCAACACCCAGCCTTCGCAGCCGGTCATCTTCAGCAAGGAGTGAGGCTTAGCGAACGGCTTGCCGGAGCGCCTGGTCAATATCCCACAGGATGTCGTCGGCTTCCTCGATGCCCACCGACAGGCGGATCATGTCGGGCCGCACGCCGGCGCGCGCGAGTTCTTCCTCGTTCAGCTGGCGGTGCGTGGTGGAGGCCGGGTGGATCACCAGCGTCTTCGCGTCGCCGATGTTGGCCAGGTGGCTGAGGAACTCGCAGGCGTCGATGAAGCGCTCGCCAGCCTTCGCCGGGTCAGCGGCCTTGATGCCGAAGGTCAGGATGCCCGAGGCGCCGGGGCGGCCGTCGATACTGCGGAACTGCTTTTTCGCGAGTTCGTGGTGCGGTGAGTTCGCGAGGCCCGGATAGTTGACCCAGCTCACCAGCGGGTGATCGCTGAGGAATTCAGCCACGAGCAACGCGTTGCGGCAATGGGCTTGCATGCGCAGGTGCAGCGTCTCGATGCCTTGCAGAATCAGCCACGCATTCAGCGGCGAGAGCGAAGCGCCGAAGGTGCGGTTCACCTCCATGCGTGCCTTCATGGTGTAGCCGAAGTCGCCGAAGGTTTCGTAGAACTTCACGCCGTGGTAGGCGCGGCTGGGTTCCAGCATCTCGGGGAATTTCTGCGCGGCCAGGCCCGAGCCCCAATCGAACTTGCCCGATTCGACGATCACGCCGGCCATCGTCGTGCCGTGGCCGCCGAGGTACTTGGTGGCGCTGTGCACGACGATGTCAGCGCCGAACACGAACGGGTTGCACAGGTAAGGGCTGGGCACGGTGTTGTCGATGATGAGCGGCAGGCCGTGCTCGTGCGCGATCTTGGCCACCGGCTCGATGTCGAACACGTTCACCAGCGGGTTGCCCAGCGTTTCGCCGTACACGGCGCGCGTCGTGGGCCGGATCGCGCGGCGGAAATTCTCCGGGTCTTGCGGGTCGACGAAGGTGGTCTCGATGCCCAGCCGCGAGAAGCCGACGCCGAGCTGGCCGACGCTGCCGCCATACAACGTGGAGGCGGCGACAATGTGGTCGCCGGTCTTCAGGATCGCGAGCAGTGCGGTCATCTGCGCTGCCATGCCCGTCGCGCACGCGAGCGCGGCACGGCCGCCTTCGAGCGACGCTACGCGCTCTTCCAGCACCGCGACCGTCGGGTTGCTGATGCGGCTGTACACGTTGCCAAAGGTTTGCAGGTTGAACAAGCTCGCGGCGTGCTCGGCCGAATCGAAAACGAAGCTCGTGGTCTGGTGGATCGGCGTCGCGCGCGCGCCGGTCACCGGGTCGGGCACGGCCCCGGCGTGGATGGCACGGGTGCCGAAGCCATAGTCGCGGTCTTTGGTCATGAGAAGTTCGAGTTCAGTAGGGCAGGTGTTGCGGCCTGCGCGCGGAGATCACGCGCGTGTTAACGCCGGCCCAGTTCAAGCCGCCGAAGAGCCGCGCATGCTCGATCTTCACGCAGCGGTCCATCACGACGTCGAGCCCCGCGGCGCGCGCCTTGGCCGCTGCGGGCTCGTTGACAACGCCGATCTGCATCCACAGGCACTTGGCGCCGATGGCGATGGCCTCGTCGGCGATGGGCGGGATGTCCTCGCTCTTGCGAAAGCAATCGACCATGTCGATCTTCAGGCCTTCAGCGGCCAGTGCCGCGGCGGCGGCCGTCACGCTCGGGTAGCAGCGCTGGCCGAGGATATCGGTGGCCGTGGGGTTGACCGGCACGACGCGATAGCCGTGTCCCTGCATGTACTTGGCCGCGAAAAAACTGGGCCTGTGCCATTGCGGCGACAGGCCCACGACGGCGATGGTCTTGCAGGTGCCGAGGATGCGGCGCAGGGTGGCAATGTCGGTCATGCCGCCAGTGTACGCATCCCACCCTGTCATTGCGGGCTCGACCGGCAATCCACCTCGCGTCGGTCGAGACATGGATCCCGGATCAAGTCCGGGATGACAAGTTTCAGGCCTTGTACTTGACCGAGCAACCGTAAGGCCGCGTCACGGCCTGGGAAATGGGCTTGCCGGCAAGCGCCTCATTGAGCCCCTGGCGCACATAGTTCACGGCCTTCTTGATGTCATCCGGGTCGCTGGACGGAATGCTGTCGATGCCGCCCGCGTACACCAGCTTGCCTTGCGGATCGACGATGTACATGTGCGGCGTGGTGCGCGCACCGTAGGCCTTGCCGGCCACGCCGTCCTCGTCCGCCAGCAGGGCAGTGGGTTGCGCCTTGCGCGCCGTAGGACGAGCGCTCGGTGGAGTTGATGGCGAGCCACACCACGCCCTTGCCCACGGCTTCTTTTTGCGTGGCGGGCATGTTGCCGCTGTCGTAGTGCTTACGCACGTAGGGGCACCCGGGGTTGGTCCACTCCAGCACCACGTGCTTGCCGCGGTAGTCGCTGAGCTTCACGGGCTTGCCGGCCGCGTCTTTCAGCGTGAAATCGGGGGCGGCCTGGCCGACGCTGGGGGCCGCTTGCACAGAGAACGCAAGGGCGAGTGCCGACAGGGCGAAGAAGGTTCTGCGCAACATCATGTCGTACGTCTCCTTAAAGCTTGGCGATGACGGAACGGACTTCCTCCACTCCCAGTATCTCGGACAGGACGACCGGCGCGCGGCCCTGCTTGTAAAAGACATAAACCGGCACCCCATTGCGCCCGAGCTGCGCCAGCGCGGCGGTGATGGCCGGATCGCGGCGCGTCCAGTCGGCGCGCAGCAACGCAACCTTCTTGGCCGACAGGTCGGCCAGCACGTCGGCGTTCGCGAGCGTGGTCTTCTTGTTGTACTGGCAGGTGACGCACCAGGCCGCCGTGAAATCCACGAACACGGGTTGGCCCGAAGCCATGAGCTGGTCCACGCGGCCCGGTTCCCACACCTGCCAGCCGCCCTCGCCGCGCACGGCCTGCTGCTGGGCCAGCGGCCTCGTGATGCTGGCACCGGCGACCCATGCCAGCAGGCTGAAGCTGACGATGGAAATGGCGGCGATGACAGTGCGCGCCCGCCCATGCAGCGTCAACGCCCATATGACCATGCTCATGGCTACCAGCAGCACCAGCAGAGCGCCGGCGCCGTCAATGCCGCTTTGCTGCCCCAGCACCCAGACCAGCCACGCCACGGTGGCGAACATCGGGAAGGCCATCAGCTTGCGGAAAGTCTCCATCCAGGCGCCGGGCCGCGGCAGCAGGCGCGCGACGGCCGGAACCCAACTGGCGGCGAGGTAGGGCAGCGCCATGCCCACGCCGATGGCGGCGAACACGAGCAGCGCCTCAGACGCGGGCAGGCCGATCGCGAAGCCGAGCGACGCGCCCATGAATGGCGCGGTGCAAGGCGAAGCCACCGCCACGGCCAGCACGCCCGAGAGGAATGCATTGGCGACCGGGTGGCGCGCTTCCAGCGAGGCGACGCTGGACGGCAGGAACGAGCCGAACTGGAACAGGCCCGCGAGGTTCAACCCGATCAGCGTGAACAGCGCGGCGAGCACCGCGATGACCACGGGCGACTGCAGTTGGAAGCCCCAGCCCAGCTGCTCGCCGGCAGCGCGCAACGCAAGCATCAAGGCGCCGAGCGCGGCAAACGACGCGATCACGCCCGCCGAATAGGCGAGGCCGGCGATGCGATGCGAACGCCGGTCGTCGGCATGGCGCGTGAAGCCCACGACCTTGATGGCGAGGATGGGGAACACGCAGGGCATGAGGTTCAGGATCAGGCCGCCAAGCAATGCGCCGAGCAGCGCGGCCGCCAGGGTCAGCGTGGCCGTTGGCGGCGGCGCGGCCCCGGGGCTGCCACCGCCGGCCTGGTTCGCGCGCAAAGCGGCCTCCAGTGCCGGAGACATGCCCGTCACGGCTGCGACGGGCGGCCATTCGCCCTGCACTTTGGCTTCGGTGCGCCAGCCTTGCGAGCCCAGCGCCAGAACGATCGGCATGACACCGGGGCTGTGCGCGCGTTGCGGCGACAGCGGCACGCGGGCGGTCCAGTCGTCCCCCTGCCAGGCCTGTGTCCACTGGGCGGCGGTCTCGATCACTTCGCCCGTCTCGGGGAAGAACTCCAGCGTCTTGCCGCGCAGCGCCGCGGGCAGGCCGCTGACCGTGAGCTTGATGGCATTGCCGTCGATGACGGCTTTGCCCTCGCCCTTGAGGGCCTGCGGTTGCGTGTCGAACGCGGCCTGGAACGCTGCCGCGTTGAGCGCGGTGGTGCTTTTGGCCGGAAGCTTGATGGCGAAGTCGCCCTCTTCGGGGATGCATTCCTGCTTGCAGACCAGCCAGCTGGCCTTCAGCTTCACGTCGATGTCGCTGCCCAGGATCGAAGGCTTGAAATCGGGAGAGATCGTGAGCGGCACCGGCAGCAGCACCGTGCCTTCGTAGCCGTAGTTGGCCAGGTTGCCGATCGGAATCTTCTTGGGCACGGGCCAGGCGATCTCGCCTGCGGTGACGCCCTTGGGCAGCGTCCACTGCAGCTGCGTCGGCAGCCCGGAATCTCCGGAGTTCTTCCAGTAGGTGTGCCACTCCGGTTGGTGCGCCACCTGCAGGCCCACCCACACCGGCTTGCCGGGGGCGACGCCATCGGGCGCATGCGCCATCAACTCGGCGCGCACACGCTCGGTGGAAACGACGCTCTTGGGCCCGCCCTGCGCCAAGGCAGCGGCGGGCAGGGCGAGGAAAGCGGCCAGGACGGCAGCCGGCAGGATTCGGAGGAAATTCATCACTGGGTGAGAGCTCGGCTGTAGGCGGGAAGTTCCATCAGGCAAAGCCAAGGACGACGCGCCGGGTGGTGGCGCTCTTCTTTTCGATCTTGGTGACGACCACGGCCCCGATCTCCGCGGTGTTGGCCACGTGGGTGCCGCCGCAGGGCTGGAAGTCGATTTGCTCGTCGGCGCCAATGCGGATGGTCCGGATGCGCCCGGAGCCGCGCGGTGGTTGCACCGACATGCTCTTGACGAGTGCGGGGTTGGCGTCGAGCTCCTCATCCGTGATGGCTCCGACCGCGACCGGATACCCGGCCTCGACCAGGCGCGCGATGCCCTGCGTCAAGGCTTCCTTGTCCAGAGGATCGGTCATGTTGAAATCCAGGCGCGCGTAATCGGGGGTGATGGAGCAGCCGTTCACCAGTTGCGCAACGAGATGGCACAGCAGGTGCGTCGAGGTGTGGAAACGCATCAGCTTGTGGCGGCGTTGCCAGTCCACCTTAGCGGTCACGGCGTCGCCGGGCTTGAGTTTCGTCAACAGATCGTCCTGTCCGGCCTCGGGGAGGTGGCAGATCGCATTCGTGGGGCGGCCCTCGGCATCCTTGCCCTTGCGGGTGTCGGCGATTTTCAGCTCGCTGCCGTCGGCCAGCACCAGCACGCCGCTGTCCCCGGCCTGCCCACCGCCCAGCGGATAGAACACGGTGCGGTCCAGCACGATGCCGTGCGCATCGATCACCATCACGGTGGCTGTGCAGTCTTTCAGGTAGGCGTCGGCGCGGAAGAGCTCTTCGGTCATGTTCCCATTTTCGCGGTTTCCGCCTACAGGTGCCCGCGGGGAGCCGGAACAGACTTTCTCCTTATGAGGACACCATCGCTTTCAAGTGTTGCCGGCCTGGTCGTGGCCGCCGTTGTTGGCTGCGCCGCAGTGGCGCAATCCCCGCCCGATACGGGGGTGGGACCAAACCCCCAATTGCCGGCGCCCGAGAGGAAAAAGCTGATCCCCACTGTGGATATCGCCCCGGCGGTGGGCTGGCCCCAAGGCGTACAGCCCAAGGCGCCGGCGGGATTCCGCGTCACAGCCCTTGCAGCGGGGCTGGAACACCCGCGCTGGGTGTATGTGCTGCCCAACGGCGACGTGCTGGTAGCAGAAAGCAACGCGCCCCCGGCCAAGGATGGTGCCAAGAACGTGCACGCGGAAGGCGTGCGTGGCAAGGCGATGGGCGTTGTGATGAAACGCGCCGGTGCCGCCGCGAAAAGCGCGAATCGGATCACCTTGCTGCGCGATGCCGACGGGGATGGTGTGGCCGAGCAAAAGACGGTCTTCATGAGCGGGCTGTTCTCGCCTTTCGGCATGGCGCTGGTGGGCAATGAGCTCTTCATCGCGAACGCGGATGCCATCGTCAAGGTGCCCTACCAGGCCGGGCAGACCAGCATCACCGCGGCGCCGGTCAAGTTGACTGACTTGCCGGCTGGTGCCAACCACCATTGGACAAAGAACATCATTGCCAGCGCCGACGGCAGCAAGCTCTACGCAACCGTGGGCTCCAACAGCAATATTGGCGACAACGGCATGGCTTCAGAGGAAGGCCGCGCGGCGATCTGGGAGGTGGATCGCGCCACGGGCAACAAGCGATTGTTCGCGACGGGGCTGCGCAACCCGAACGGACTGGGGTGGGAGCCCCAGAGCAAAGTGGAGATGGTGGCGAAGGCCATCGCGCCCGACTACGGCCTCGGCTCGCACGTCGCGCCGCTGGGCCTGGCGTTCTCCGATGCGCGTATGCCGCCGCCGTACGCAAGCGGGGCTTTCATCGGAGAACACGGCTCATGGAACCGCAAGCCGCTGACGGGCTACAAGGTGGTGTTCGTGCCGTTCCAGGCGGGCAGGCCTTCCGGGCAGCCGATGGACTTTCTCACAGGGTTCCTCAGCCCCGACGGCAAGGCCTATGGCCGGCCGGTGGGCGTAGCGCTCGACGGCAAGGGCGCGCTGCTGGTAGCCGACGACGTGGGCAACGTGGTCTGGCGGGTCGCGCCCGGTGCCGCGCGTTAGCCGCGTGCTCAATATTGCGGAAGACTACGTCGCCGGGTGGGACTCGCCGCTACACCGCAATCTGTGGGAACCTTCCTGAACCACGTCAACGTCTTGCTGGCGCTCGTCGTCCTTGCCGGCATGTTCGCCGGCTGGCGCAGAGGCTTCGTACTGGGGACGCTGGGGCTTGCGGTGCTCATCGCCGCCTTGTTACTGGCGTTCCTGGGCTACCAGTATCCGGCGCATTGGCTCGAGCAGAGCCGCTTTGTCGCGAGCCCGTGGGCGCTGCCGGCCGCGTTCCTCGGAACCTTCGTCGCCGTGCGGATCTTGCTGGGCGTCGTCGCGAATCGCCTCCTGGCTGCCGTCCCGCACGACGCCCACGTGCACACAGCTAACCGTGCGTTCGGCGTGCTGCCGGGCTTCGTCAACGGGCTTTTGAACGCGATGATCGTGTCCATGTTGCTGTTGGCCGTGCCGCTGTTCGGCGCGCTGACGCAGCAGACGCGCGACAGCGTCATCGCGACTCGCCTCGCCGTGCCGGCGGAATGGATTGAGTCTCGGCTCTCGCCGATCTTCGAGGAAGCCGTGAGCAGGACCATGAACCGGATGGTCGTGAAGCCCGGCTCGCGGGAACGCATCCCGCTACCCTTTACCGTTTCGAACCCGGCGCCGCGACCCGACCTCGAAGCGCAGATGTTGCACCTGATCAATCAGGAGCGCGCGGCGGCGGGCCTGGGCCCATTGCGCGTCGATCCGGAGCTGGCGGAAGTGGCACGCTCGCACTCGCGCGACATGTTCGCGCGCGGCTATTTCTCGCACATCGCTCCTGACGGCAAGGACCCATTCGACCGCATCCGGCAGGCGCAGGTGCGCTTTCTCACCGCGGGCGAGAATCTCGCACTCGCGCCGACGCTGCGTCAGGCGCACGAAGGTCTGATGAACTCACCCGGCCATCGCGCCAACATTCTTCGGCCTGCGTTCGGCCGGGTTGGCATTGGCATTGTCGACGGCGGGATGCGCGGGCAGATGGTGACGCAGAACTTCCGCAATTAGCCGGCGTGCGCTCAAGGCTCCGGAGGCGCGCCCTTGAATGGGTTGAACCCCGTCACCAGCGCCATCGCGGCCAGTACCAGCAGGCAGCCGGGCAGCATGCCCGCCGTCACCGGCTCGTCGAGGAACAGGCCGCCCCAGGTCACACCGAACAGGGGAATCATGAAGGCCGGCGATGTGGCAGCGCTGGCAGGGATCTCGCGCATGAGTCGCATGCTGAGCCAATACATGAAGCCGGAAGTCACCATGCCAAGTACGGCCACGGACAGCATCGCGCCGGTGGTGGGCCGCATGGATGGCGCTGTCGCCGCCATCGGCAGCAGCAACAGGAGCGTGGCCGCCACGTGCACGGCGGCCGAGGCGGGCAGCGGCCCGTGGGCGAGCGTGGCTCGCTTCATCAGGATCGCGCCCAGGCCGTAGCAACAGGAAGCGGCGACGCAGGCCAGCGCGGCCACCACCACCTTCGCATCCACCGCGATCGGCCCGAGCCGCACCAGCAGCGCGACGCCGGTGAAGCCGAGCGCGCAGCCCGCGAGCCGGCGCGCCGTCAGGCGCTCCTCGCCAATCGCCGCGGCCCCCATGATGCCGAACAGCGGCGCCGTCGCATTCAGCACGGCGGAGTAGCCGGCCGGCAGCACCAGTCCGGCCCAGTTGAACAGTACGAAGGGTGCCACCACCGTAAGCAGGCTGAGCACCGTCACGCGGCGCCACGTCGCTTTGCCGGGCCACTGCTGGCGTAGCGCGCGCATGAGCACCGCCAGCACCAGCGCGGCGAGAACGCAGCGGATGCCTGCCAAGCCCAGCGGTCCGAAGGCGGGGCTGGCCACGCGGATGAGCGGGAACGACGCGCCCCACAGCGCGGACAGGAAAATCAGTTGAAGAAAGTGACGCGTTCGCATGGCGTTTTGACCTGATCATCGCAGGACGGGACGCCTAACAGTTTCGACGTACACGCCTGCGCGGCACGCGGCACGCGATTAGACTGCCCGTGAAAAGGTGGCCCGATGCAACGCCGCACCCTGTTGAACCTCGTGCCCGCACTGACCTGCGCTGGGGCATTGGCACAGCCCGCCCCACGCACGGCACCGCTGGGCAGGCGCATCCCGTCGTCCGGCGAGGAGATCCCGCTCGTCGGCCTGGGGAGCTGGATCACCTTCAACGTCGGCCATGACCGCGAGGCGCGCGCGAACTGCGCCGAGGTCATGCGCAACTTCTTCGCCGCGGGCGGTCGCCTGATCGACTCTTCGCCGATGTATGGCTCGTCGCAAGGCGTGATCGGCGATGGTCTGCAGAAAATCGGCTCGGCGCGCCAGGTTTTTTCCGCGGACAAGGTGTGGACGTCGTCCGGCGGCGCGGCGCAGGTGGAAGCTTCACGCAACCTGTGGCGCGTGCCACGCTTCGATTTGCTCCAGGTGCACAACCTGCTAGCTTGGGAGAAACAGTTGCCACTGCTGCAAGCCATGAAGGCCGAAGGGCGCCTGCGTTATGTGGGCATCACCACCTCGGAAGGCCGGCGCCACCGCGATATCGAGAAGATCATGCGCGGCCACCGCATCGATTTCGTTCAGCTCACCTACAACCCACTCGATCGCGAAGCGGAGCAGCGCTTGCTGCCGCTGGCGCGCGAGCGTGGCATTGCGGTGCTTGCGAACCGGCCGTTCCGCGAAGGCGCGCTGCTTCGCGATTTGCGGCGCCACCCAGTGCCGCCCTGGGCGGCGGAGATCGATTGCTCGAGCTGGGCACAGGTGGTGCTGAAATTCATCGTCTCTCATCCGGCTATCACCTGTGCCATCCCGGCGACCAGCCAGGTGGCCCATGTGCGCGAAAACATGTCCGCAGCCACGGGGCGCATGCCCGACGATGCCATGCGCCAGCGCATCACCGCGTACATCGCGAACCTGTAAGCCATGTCCGAGTGGTGCACTTACCGGCTCTCGGATTTCCTGATGTTTTCGCCGGCCACGTACTGGAGGCTGGTGGAGCGCTACAACCGTGAAGTATGGCCCTTGCAGCTACTGACGGTCGCAGCCGGTGCGATGTTGCTGTGGTGGGCGGCTGCGCGAAGGCCGGGAGCGGGCAGGTGGGCCGCAGGGGTGTTGGCGCCGATGTGGCTTTTTGTTGGGTGGGCCTACTACTGGCAGCGTTATGCGCCGATCAACTGGGCCGCGGAGTATTTCGCGATTGCTTGCGCGCTGCAGGCCATGCTGCTGTTCGTCGTTGCAATATTCCCCAAGGGCGCTGACGCACGGTCCACCGGCCCGCTGGTGCTCACCGGCGGGCTGGCTTTGGCGGGGATCGGCATGTTCGTCTATCCCTTCCTTGCCCTCGTGGCAAACCGACCCTGGAGCCAGGCCGAAGTGTTCGGCATCATGCCCGGGCCCACGGCGATGGGAACCTTGGGGCTGCTGCTTCTCGCCGGCCGGCCCCACGGCCTATGGCTCGCAATGGTTCCGGCGTTTTCCCTGCTGGCAGAGCTGGCGACCCGCTGGGCATTGCAGGGGTGACGTAAAGGCGCCACCTATTGGCCCGCAGTCTCAGGTAGCCTCGGCGCATGGACATCAACATCATTGCTGCCGTGGTTTTCGGACTGGCCCTCGTCCACACGTTTGCGACCAAGTTCTTCGAAAAGATGGCGTCCCGAATGCCCAGGCACTCCGGGCTGCTGCACCTGCTGGGCGAGGTGGAAGTGGTGTTCGGCTTCTGGGCCTTCGTGCTGATCGCGATCATGGCGGCTGTTTCGGGCGGCCCGAAGGCCATCGAATATGCGGAATCCCGCCAATACACTGAGCCGCTGTTCGTGTTCGTCATCATGGTCGTGGCGGCGTCGAGACCCGTGCTGGTGGCCATCGAGGCATTGATTGCTTTCATCGCCAGGCTGGCGCCCCTGCCAACGGTGGTTGCGCAAGTTTGGCTGTGCCTTGCGCTGGTGCCCATCATCGGCTCCCTCATCACCGAGCCCGCCGCGATGACCCTCGCGGCGCTCATGCTGGCGCCCCTCGTGTTTCGACCCGGCATGCCGGAATGGCTCAAGTACGGCGCCCTGGGCGTCTTGTTCGTCAACGTTTCCATCGGGGGCACATTGACGTCCTTCGCGGCGCCGCCCGTACTGATGGTCGCGACCACCTGGAACTGGAGCAGCGCCTTCATGGCCGCCACGTTCGGGTGGAAGGCGGCCATTGCAGTGCTCATCAATGCCACAGCCGTCACGTTCCTGCTGCGCAGCCACCTAAAAGCCGAGCCTTCCGAACCGATGACCGGCCTGATCCAGGTCCCCGCTGTGGTGAGCGCCATTCACCTGACGTTTCTGGCGGCCGTGGTGGCTTTCGCCCATCATCCCGTGATATTTCTTGGCCTTTTCATGCTGTTTCTCGGCTTCGCGCAGGCTTACGGGCGCTACCAGAGCCAACTCATTTTGAAAGAGGCGCTGCTGGTCGCTTTTTTTCTCGCGGGCCTGGTCGTACTCGGCGGCATGCAGCAATGGTGGCTGCAGCCGATCGTCTCCAGCCTCCAGCCCACGGCGCTTTTCTTCGGTGCGCTCGGACTGACGGCGATTACCGACAACGCGGCACTGACCTACCTGGGTTCGCTGATCGAGGGTATGTCGGATGCCGCGAAGTACATGCTGGTCGCCGGCGCGGTGGCCGGGGGCGGGCTAACGGTGATTGCGAACGCGCCGAACCCCGCAGGAGTGTCCCTGCTGAAGGCGGGGTTCAACGACGGCTCCATCGGAGCCGGCGGCCTGTTGCTGGGCGCCCTGGCGCCGACCGTGGTCGCGGCTGTGCTGTTCCTGTTGTAGTAGCGCGGGAGCCGCAGTTACTTGATCAGCACGACCGGCACGTCGACCAGGTTCACGACCCGCGTGGCCACGGAGCCGATCACGACGTTCGGGATCGGGCCCATGCCGCGCGTTCCCATGATCACGGCGTCGCATCCTTTTTCTTTGACATGCAACGCGATTTCGCTGCCCGCCCCGCCCACCCTGTAGCTCGCCTTGAACGGTACACCGGCCCGGTCGAGCGCGTCCCGAGCCGGCTGCAGCATCCGGTCGGCTTCACCGGCGTAGATTTTGTGTATTTCTTCCTGCGTCATCGCGGCGTTGGATCTCAGCGGCATGGGGTCCAGCACGTACAGCAACTCAAGCTCCATGCTGGGCTTTTCCCGCATGGACTCGGCCGCGTATGCGACGGCGCGCAATGCGTTGTCGGACCCATCGAAGGGGACAAGAGCTCGTTTCATCTGTTCACCATGCTTTGCTGAAACCCAAATACTACCGTCCGTTCAGCTTGCGTTCATGCAAGCACCATCAAGATGCGAGCCATACCAACCACAGAGGGATCCTCATGAAACGTCTCGCACTTGCTTTGCTCGCCGCCTCCGGAATGGCCGCGGCCCAGGCCGAAACCTTCTTCGACAACGCCCGCGTGCGCAGCGCGGAACCGCAATACGAGACCGTCAACGTCCCGCGTGAAGAGTGCAGCGTGCAGGTCGTCAACGAAACCCGGCGTGTCGATGGCGGCACTAACTACGGCGGCGCCGTCGTCGGCGGTGTCGCGGGTGCCGTTCTAGGCAACCAGGTCGGCAAAGGCCACGGCCGGGAAGCCGCCACGGCCGTAGGCGCGGTGGTCGGCGCCCTGGCGGGTGACCGAATCGCCAACCAGGGTCGCGAACAGTATCAGGTGGTGCCCCGCGAAGTAACCAGCTGCCGCACCGTGACCGAAGCCCAGACGCGGCTCACCGGCTTTCGCGTCCACTATGACTATCGTGGCCAGCAATACTCCACTTTCATGCGGGACAACCCCGGCCCCAACCTGCAGGTGCGGGTTTCGGTGGAGCCTGTTGTCCGGTAGTACGATCGCTGTTGCGCAATGAAACAACTGCTCGCGCCTATCTGCGCCGCCCTCCTGTTGCTCTCCGCCCCTGCCTGGGCGGACATCTCCCGCGACGATGCCGCCGCGGTGGCGCAGCGCGCAAGTGGCGGTCGGGTCCTCTCGGTGGAGAAAGCCGGGCCGGCCTGGCGGGTCAAAGTGGTGACGGCCAAGGGCGAAGTCCGGGTGATCATGGTGGACGCCGCGACGGGCCGGGTGCAGTAACCACGCGCGAGGCTGCTTCACCATGCGCCTTCTGCTGATCGAGGACGACGCCGCGCTGCGGTTGGGCCTGGCCCGCAAGCTCGAGGCAGACGGCTTTCGGGTGGACCAGGCCGCCGACGGCGAGGACGGCCTGTTCCAGGCGCGCGAGTACCCCGTGGACCTCGCCATCGTCGACCTGGGGCTGCCCAAGCTGAGTGGCCTCTCCGTTGTGCAGCGCCTGCGCGCGGATGGCCGCACGATCCCGATCCTGATCCTCACCGCGCGCGGCAGCTGGCAGGACAAGGTGGTGGGGCTGGAGGCCGGCGCCGATGACTATCTGGTCAAACCATTCGAATATCCCGAGCTCGCCGCGCGCGTGAAAGCCCTGCTGCGCCGCTCAATGAAGGCGACTTCCGACGTGCTCACGCTCGGGCCGCTCGGCATCGATTTTTCGGCTCAATCCGCGCGCCTGAACGGCGAGTCGCTGGACCTGACGACCTACGAATACCGCGTGCTCGAACTGCTGGTGCGCGAACGCGCGCGGGTAGTGAGCAAGCAGGAACTCTCCGACTACCTCTATCCCCACGACGAGGACCGCGACAGCAACGTGCTGGAAGTGCTGGTAGGCCGCCTGCGCCGCAAGCTGGACCCGGACGGCACGCTGGCGCCGATCGAAACGCTGCGCGGGCGCGGCTACCGCTTCACCCTCGGATGAGGTTCGATTTTTCCATCCGCGCGCGATTGATCCTGGGCGCCGCGCTGGTGCTGGTCGCTTTCATGACGTTCGCGGGGGTGGCGCTGCAGCGCGCCCATGCGGACAGCGTGCAGGCCGCGCATTTTGCTCGGCTGCAAGGCACGATCTATTTGCTGCTGGCCGGGGCTGAAGTGGACGCCTCGGGCGCGCTGGTCATGCCCTCGGGGCTGGCCGAGCCGCGCCTGTCGCTGCCCGGCTCAGGCCTTTACGCGAGCATCCTGAATGTCAACCGACGCGAGACCTGGCAGTCTGCTTCCAGCGTCGGTGCCAACCCGCCATTCCAGCGCGACGTGCCGGTGGGCCAGTGGCGCTACGACGTCATGGACGGCGCGGGTGGCGCTTTCCTGGCGGTCGGCTACGGCGTCAAGTGGGCCGGGCCGAGCGTCCAGGCCACTTTGGTGCTGTCCGCTCTCGAGGGCAAGGCGGCATTCGACCGGGAGGTAAAGGCCTTCCGCCGAACGCTCTGGGGCTGGCTCATAGGCTCCGGCGTGCTGTTGCTGCTCTCGCAGACGTTGTTGCTGCAATGGGGCCTCGCGCCCTTGCAGCGGGTGGCGCAGGAAGTGTCCCGTATCGAACACGGCGAGCAGACGGAAGTGCAGGGCCGCTACCCCTCGGAAATCGCGGCACTCACCGGCAACCTGAACACCCTGATCAAGCAGGAGCGCGTGCGACAGACCCGTTACAAGGAGGCGCTGAGCTTCCTGGCGCACAGCCTGAAGACCCCGCTGGCCGTGTTGCGCACGGCGCTGGATGAGCCGGCGCAACTGCCGGACACCGTGGCCGAGCAGGTCGCCCGCATGGACGACATCGTGCAGCACCAGCTGGGACGCGCAGGGGCCAGCGGCTCGGCGCGCTTCGCACCTTATCTACATTTGGCGCCCATCCTGGGCCGCATCCGCGATTCGCTCGGCAAGGTGTACGCCGAGAAGCAGCTCGAATTCACGCTCGACTGCCCGCCGGATTTGAGCTGGCGCATCGACGAGGGTGATGCATTCGAGATGCTCGGCAACGTCCTGGACAACGCGGCCAAGTGGGCGAAGCAGCGCGTCGCAGTAAAGGCGTGGCGTGAAGGGGGCAGTTTGAAGGTGCGCATCGAGGATGACGGCCCCGGCTTCAGCGACACGCAGGCGGTGCTGCAACTGCACGTGCGTATGGATGAGAAGGTGCCGGGGCACGGCGTGGGCCTGGCTGTCGTCAACGACCTCGTCGCCAGCCACCAGGGGCAGCTCGACCTGTCGAGCTCGCGTTGGGGCGGGGCGCAAGTGGACATCCTGCTGCCGGCCGCGTGAACATCGTGGCAAGGGCGGAGAACTTTCTGCATTCGGTTCAGCTAACGTTCATGCACGCCCGCGCAAGATGACTCCATGCCAACCAAGGAGCCATCATGAAACTCTCTACCAAATCCCTCGCCACCGTTGCTGTCGTGCTGGGCGCTTTCGCGGCGGCTTCCGCGGCGCATGCCCGCAGCGATGTAATCTTCTCCATCGGTGTGCAGTCGCCGGGCTACGGCTACGTGCAGCCTGGGTATGGCTACGCGCAGCCGGCGCCGATCTATGTGGAGCCGGCACCCGTCTACGTAGCGCCCCCCGCTTACTATGCGCCGCGCCCCGTGTATGTCCAGCCGCAGGTTTCCTATTACGGGCGCAGCCATCATGACCGCCGCTATGACGGCCGCTACGAGCGTCGCTGGGGCCCCAATGGCGACCTCGACCGTGACGGCATCCGCAATCGCAATGACCGCGACATCGACGGTGACGGCATCCGCAACCGCCGCGATCACTTCCCGGCCGACCGCTACCGCTACTGATCAATAAAAACCCCCTGCGGCTTGCCTGCCGCAGGGGGGTTGAGAATACCGGGCTGAAGAAACTTGCAAAAAAGCGTCCCGGCAGATGAAGCGTACGCACTTATGCAAGCGCATACAGTGCCGTACGTCACGTTATTTTGTAACTGTCGCCCTTGCGTCGGTCAAAAGACCACACGGGCCAGCGCCAGACCCGTGGCCACGGCCACGCCAGTAGCTACCAGCCCGGGCACCATGAACGAGTGGTTTAGCACGTACTTGCCAATGCGCGTGGTGCCGGAGAGGTCGAAGTTGATGGCGGCGATGAGCGAACCGTAGGTCGGGATGAAAAAGTAACCGTTGACCGACGGGAACATCGCGATGAGGAACTGCGGCGGGATTCCGAGCGCCATGCCCAGTGGCATCAACGCGCGCGTGGTTGCGGCCTGGCTGTATAGCAGCACCGAGGCGAAGAACA
Organism: Ramlibacter sp.; assembly: GCA_029237735.1. GTDB lineage: Bacteria > Pseudomonadota > Gammaproteobacteria > Burkholderiales > Burkholderiaceae_C > Ramlibacter. The sequence continues at coordinate 18,729 of JAQZBU010000017.1, forward strand.
GGCCGAAGGCAAAAGTCCAGGGCGCTGCCTTGGCCCAGTCGCCGATGGCAGGCACGATCACGTCCTTGTTCGCGGAGATGAAGCTGTCGCCAAGCCAGGCCAGCCCGAAGATGCCGATCACTGCCACCACGCCGGCGCGCAGCGTGGCTGTCTTGGGCACGTCGTCCACAACAACCTTGGTGAGAACCAACATCACCGCGGCCACCGACATCATCACGATCTCGATCACGATGGGCATGCCCAGCGCAGACTTGGCTCCCGGCAAGGTGCGCAACTGCGGGAAGAAGCCGAACAGCACGACCAGCGCCACGCCGGTGAGGAAGATGAAGGCGGCCAGCTTGGCCGCGGGCTTCACGGCTTCGCGCGCCTCGGTTGCGTCATGCGCCTTGGGCGCCGGAATCAGGCCGGCCTTCAGGCGCGCCTGGTAGACCTCGTCGTCTTTCAGGTCCTTGCCCATGAATACGGAGATGATGGCCGCGGCCAGCACGCCCGTCAGCGTCGCCGGCACGCAGATCATCAGGATCTGCGCCAGGCCCCACTCGCCCATCCCCTTCTCGGCGAACAAGCCGATCATCGCCGCCGTGGCCGCCGCAACCGGGCTCGCGGTGATGGCTTGCTGCGACGCGATGGTGGCTACCGCCATGGGACGCTCGGGACGGATGCCGTTGCGGTGCGCCGTTTCGTAGATCACAGGCAGCAGCGGATAGACGATGTGGCCCGTGCCCGCGAGGAAGGTGAACGTCCAGGTCGTGAGCGGCGCGACGATGGTGACGTACTTCGGATTAGCGCGGATGATGCGCTCAGCGATGCGCACCAGGAAGTCGATGCCGCCGGCCGCTTCCATCACAGAGGCGGCCATGATCACCGCGAGGATGATCAGCATCACGTCGATGGGCGGCGAGGTGGGATTGACGCCGAAGGCGACGACCAGCACCAGCAGGCCGACCGCACCCCACAGCCCGAGGCCGACTCCGGCCGAGCGTGCGCCCAGCCAGATGGCCCCGAGGACAACCAGGAACTGAAGAAAGATGGTGAGTGTCATGATCATCTTTCCGGGTTCAGCGCTCGAACTTCGGGCTGATCAGGTTTTCGAACGAGAAGATCTCGTCCCATTGCTGCTGCGTGAGCAGCTTGCGCTCGTTCACCACGATGTCGTGCAGCGACTTGCCGGTCTCGAAGCCCTCGCGCGCGATGTCCGCGCACTGCTTGTAGCCGAGCAGCGGCTTGAGCACGGTGACGATGCCCAGCGAGTTGAGCACCATGTCGCGCGTTCGCTCCGCGTTGGCCGTGATGCCGTCGATGCAGTTGACGCGCAAGCTCTGCACCGCGTTCTCCATCGTGCTGATCGACGTGAACAGCGCGTAGGTGATCACCGGTTCCATCACGTTCAGTTGCAGCTGGCCGGCTGACGCCGCGAGCGTCACTGTCAGGTCCAGCCCGATCACCAGGAAGCTGACCTGGTTCACCACTTCCGGGATGACCGGGTTGACCTTGCCGGGCATGATCGACGAGCCCGGCTGCATCTGCGGCAGGTTGATCTCATTGAAGCCGCAGCGCGGGCCGGAGGCGAGAAGCCGCAGATCGTTGCAGATCTTGGTGAGCTTGGAGGACGTGCGCTTGAGCACGCCGGACAGCAATACGTAGGCGCCGGTATCGGACGTCGCTTCCACCAGGTCACCAGCCAGGATGAATTGCGTTCCGGTGATCTCGGACAGGTAGCGTGTCGCCAGCTCCGGATAGCCGGGCGCGGCCGTGACCATCGTGCCGATCGCCGTGGCGCCGAGGTTGATCTCGTGCAGGAACTGCCGCACCTCGGCGATGCGCTGCACCTCCTCGCCGATGGTCGTGCCCCAGCCATGGAACTCTTGCCCCAACGACATCGGTACGGCGTCCTGCAGGTGGGTGCGACCCATCTTCAGCACGCGGTCGAACTCCTTGCCTTTGGCGAAGAACGCCGCCTGCAAGCGGCTCAGCTCCTCCATGTAGCGCGTGAGACGCAGGATCAAGGCCAGGCGGAAGGCGGTGGGATAGACGTCGTTGGTCGACTGCCCGTAGTTCACGTGGTCGTTCGGGCTGACGTACTGGTATTCGCCCTTCTGGTGGCCCATGTGCTCCAGCGCGAGGTTGGCGATGACCTCGTTGGCGTTCATGTTCGTGGAGGTGCCGGCGCCTCCCTGGATGAAGTCGGTGAGGAACTGGTCGCGCATCTCGCCGGCGATGAGCTTGTCGCAGGCCACCACGATCGCGTCGGCGACGGCGGCATCGAGCACCTTCAAGTCGCGGTTGGCGAGCGCCGCTGCCTTCTTGACGTAGCCGAAGGCCCGCACGAATTCGGGTTCGGCCGACATCGGCACGCCCGTGATGCGGAAGTTGTCCATGCCGCGCTGCGTCTGGACACCGTAGTAGGCATCCGAGGGAATTTCGCGCGCGCCCAGGAAGTCGCGTTCTGTGCGTGTGGTCATGTTCGCCCTTTCGTGTTGGTGTGTGATTGATTGTGGTCATCGCACCGGGCGTTGTACTTGCCACACGTCAACCCGCGAACCGCGTTGAAGGCCAGTTGTGCATGCGCCCATGCCGGGGCAACATAAGGTGCCCGGCGGCAGTCAGAACGCCGTCAGGCGACGCCGTCGATCCAGCGGGCTATCGTGTCCAGCAGTTCTTCGCGTACCTGCGCATCAGTGCGCCCGGAGCGAACGAGGACATGGAAGGAATGGTCCGCACCATCAACGACGTGCAGCGTGGCGCGGCCCTCGAGCTTCGAGGTGGTTTGCCGGATGAGCTCCAGCTCGGCCAGCTCGTCACGCGTGCCTTGCAGGAAGAGCATCGGCAGCGCGACATCGGCCAGGTGCTTCGCTCGCTCGACCGACGGCTTGCCCGCCGGATGCAACGGAAAGCCCACGAAGACGATTCCCCTCACGCCCGGGAGCGGCTGCGCTGCCTGGGCCTGCGAGGTCATGCGCCCGCCGTAGGATTTGCCTCCGGCGAATAGCGGCAAGCCCGGAAGTTGCCGCGACGCCTCCTCGACGGCCGCACGCACCGCCGCCTGCGCGACGGCCGGGGCGTCCGGGCGTTTGGAGCCGTGCTCCATATACGGAAACTGAAACCGCAACGTCGCGATGCCACGCTGAGCCAGGCCGTCGGCCATCTCCGCCATGAATGCGTGGTTCATCCCGCCGCCTGCGCCATGGGCGAATACATAGCAGGCCCGCGCGCTGGCGGGCGCGACGAGCAGGCCCGAGGTGGTGGCGCCCGCGCCCAGCGGAATCGTCAAGGGGATGGAAGGGGTCGGCATGGGTTATCGCGTCGAGAAAGCGTGATCTCGTCCATGCTTTTATTTGAACACGCGGCCCCGGCGGAGTATCGTTACATGCGTACGCTTCGTGGTTCCACATGGACAACACATGGACAAGCGAGTGCAGTTAGCGTTGATGGCGGCCGTGCTGCTCGGCGGTGGGAAATACCTTTACCTCAACGGCGGCATCTTGCCCTATCAAGTGGAGCCATTGCAGGTCGCTCAGCGCGGAATTGAACTCGAACAATGCCTGTACGCGGCCCAGATGGCCTTCGACGTGCACTGGGCCGCGGCCTGCACGACGCAAGTCGGTGCCGACGACAGTGCCGAGTGCGATCTCCCCGATACCAAGGCCGCGGTTGTCAACGCATGGCTCAACGATGAGGAGAAGCGGTGCATGGCCGAGGCGCGTGGCACGCGTCTGAGCCGCCTCAGTGCCAAGGATGGGCCGCGTTGACTTCCGTCAAGGGCCGGCGCGCCGGCGGCGCCCATGATATGCGGGACACTCCAGGAGCTCCGTCATGGGCGATCCCGTCAAGGCATGGCATGAGGAACACATGTATTTCAACCGCCTGCTGCGGCTGCTGCAGCATGAGGTCGAGGTATTTTCCACGGCCGAGGTGCCCAACTATCCATTGATGCTGGACATCATCAGCTATCTGCGCGATTACGCGGACCAGTACCACCACCCGCGCGAGGATGAAGTCTTTCGACGCCTCGCCCTGCACCGACCGGACCAGCGTGGGCCCGTCGCCCGGCTGCAGCAGGAGCACCGCGTGATTGCCAACGCCGGCACGACTCTGATGCGCCTGCTGGAAGAGGTGCAGTCCGACGCCGTGGTGTCGCGCGCACAGGTCGAGGTGGCAGCGGCCACCTACCTCGTCTATTACGGCAACCACATCGCGAACGAGGAAGAGCAGATCCTCCAGCTCGCGGGGCAGACCCTCAGCGAAGCGGACTGGAAGGCGGCCAAGGACGCTGCCCCTGCGGGCCATGACCCGTTACTGGGCGCGCATCCCGAGGAACGCTTTCGCGAGCTGCGGCGGCGGATCGCCGTGGAGGCCTGAGCGCGGGCGATCCTTGGCGCGGGCGATCCCTAGCGCGGCTGCATGTCACTGGCCTTGACCCCGGTCTCGGCCCGCGCTTCCTTCATGAGCGCGGCGCAGTCGCTGTCCTTTGCCGTGCCGAAGTCCAGCAGCGGAAGCAGGGCGCCGACACCGCCGGTCGCGAAGCCCAAGGCTACCGCCAGGCCGCCGCGCAAGGTCGCGCCCTGCAGCTCGGGCTTGAGTACCGGCGCCATGAACGACCCCGTCACTCCGATGGGTCCGCGAAGCGACGCCAGGCTGAAACCCTTGGACTGCGACGCCAGCCGCAGGTGAAGCGATTCATCGGCGAAATCCACATTGCCGCTGCCGGTCATCTTGACCTTGGCGGTGTCCAGCTGCAGCGACTTCACCTTGAAATCACCTTCGACGGCATTGAAGATGCCGACCATGCAGCGGACCGGTACCTGCTTGTCCCCGCCCAGCATCAAGAGGAGCGAATTGGCGATGTCGAGGTTGGACATCCGCAGCGCCAGCTCGCCGACCGAGCCGCCTTCCATGATCAGCGCCGCGTCACCATGGGCCGTGGCCAGCATCTGGCCGACGGAGTTGCCATGGCCCTTCAAGGTGGCCCGGCCGCCCATGGTGCCGGTGCCCCCGGCGCCTAGACGGGACGTGGGGAACAGTTGCCCCACGCGCAATCCTTTGGCGGTGATGTCGGCCTTTGTCACCATCCGGGGCTGGCGCCCGTCCATCTCGATCACCGACACCAGGTTGCCGCCGGCCAGGCCGAAGTCCAGTGGCGCCAGCTTGACCACGCCGCCATTGACCACCAGGTGCGCGCTCATCTTGTCGAGCGGGAGGTTGGCCGTGACGATCTTGTCACCGCGGAAACGCACATCGACATCGGCCGCCATCAGCTTTTCCAGGCGGAAGGGTTCGGCGGGCAGCAGCCTGGTGCGCGGCGCGCGCAGCTCGTCGTCGCGCTTGGCCCCGATGAAACCGGCGAGGTCCTTCAGCACCAGCGCCCTGGACACCAGCGTGGCGACCAGCTTCTGCGGTTTCGCGCCGCGATCGATCGAAAAGTCCCCGGCCAGGTCGCTTTCCCCGAGCGTCCCCTTGAAGCGGCGGAAGGTCCACACGTCGCCCGTGTGGTCGAGGAAGCCGGCGAACTTGTACGCCGGTGTCGGTGGCAGGGGCACGCCGATGATCGGGAAGAGCAATGCCAGGTCGCCGCCGGCAATCCTGAAGTTCAATTGCTCGCCCTTGAAGTGCAGCGGATCGAACAGCTTGCCGTCCATGCTGAAGTGGGTCGTGCCCACCGTGCCCTTCGCCTCGATAGGGTAGGGGTGCTGCGCATCGCGCAAGTTCAAGAGCGCGCCGCCGCGAGCGCTGATCATGGACGGCAGGCCCTTGTAGCGGCCCTTGCCAGAGAGCTCCAAACCGAAGGCCGATGCATTGGCATCGCCCGCGAGCGTCTTGAGTTCGAGGGAGAGTTCGGTATTGCGGATGGGGTCGCGGTAGGTGGCGGAGCCGCCATCGATGGCCAGCCGGCCGATCGGGGGGAACACCACCGGCTTGTCCGGCGCCTGCTCCTTGAACGCCCAGTTGACCTGCCCGATGCGGCTCACCTCCAGGGCGATGCGCGGCTGCGAGACGGTGATCTCGGGCAGGTCCACCTGGCCGGCCAGGAGCTTGCGCAGGTCGATCCGGAAATCGATCCGCTTTACCTCGGCCATCACAGGTTCGCTGCTCCAGGCCGCATTACCCAGGACGACGTCATTCGCCACGATGCGCGGCTGCAGGGAAAGGTGGACTTTCAAGTCGCCGTTGATCGCGAAGCTGCGGCCGGTGGCGCTGGTCACGCGGCGCGCAATCGGCTCGCGCAGCAGGTTCCAGTCGAAGAAGGCAATGAACAGGGCGACCAGGACGGCCAGGACGAGAAACGCCCCCGCGATCCAATGCGTCGGGCGGGGCAGGGTCAAAGTCAGATCTTGCCCATCGGCGGCACGCGGGTGGCGCAGCTCATGGAGGGGTAATCTCAGTGCAGGTGGGTAGGGCGTAATGCAGGCACGGCCAGTTCCCGGCCAACCATCGCCCGGGCGTAGAAATAGTTGTTGCGTGCACGCTCGCTGAGGCCATCGAGATCGACCTGGCCCGTCGGGCCGCAGGGAAATGAAAATCCGCGACCGGCATCGAACAAGGATTGGAAGCGCAGTTCGAATTGAGGCTGTGTCGAATTGATCATTTTGGGAACTCCGGTAGGCGCGGGCGTTGGCTTACGCATATTTCCAATGTGGGCGCAAGCGAATCCCTGCACCATCAGCGCAGACCGACAGCAGGCCTCGGGTAGAACCGATGCCGGCGGATCGTGGCGGACTACAGGGCGTAGGACGCGACGCTGCCAAGGCGACAATGCGGCCGCATGATCATCGACCTCATCGACGGCACCTACGAGCTGTTTCGGCACTTCTACGGCCTGCGCAGGTTCACGAAGGGCGAGGACAGGCCCTTCGGGGCGGTGGCCGGTGTGCTGAACGGCGTGCTGGAGATGATCGAGAACGACGTAACCCATGTCGGCGTGGCGACCGACCACGTCATCGAGTCATTCCGCAATGGCCTGTGGCCCGGCTACAAGACCGGTCAGGGCGTCGAGCCTGCGCTGCTCGCCCTGTTCCATCCATTGGAGGCAGGGCTTGCCGCGATGGGCGTCGCGGTCTGGCCTATGGTCGAGCTGGAGGCGGATGACGCACTGGCGTCGGCCGCGCGGCTTGCGGATGAAGACGAGCGGGTGGAACTGGTGCGCATCTGGACGCCTGATAAAGACCTGGCACAGTGCGTTCGCGGCAATCGCGTGCTCCAGGTCGATCGAAGGGCGAAGAAGATTCGCGGCGCCAGCGATATCCGGGCCAAGTTCGGCGTGGAGCCCGCGTTGATCCCGGACTTTCTCGCCCTGGTGGGGGATGCGGCGGATGGCTACCCGGGTATCAAAGGGATCGGCGGCGTCGGCGCGGCGCGCCTGCTGAACCAGTACGGGGCGATCGAGCGCTTCCCGCCCGATGTGCTGGGGGATCAACTCGAAGCTGCGTTGCTGTTCAAGCGGCTCGCCACACTTCGAACGGACGCGAAGCTCTTTCTCGATGTCGAGGAGTTGCGATGGCTTGGGCCTACGCCTTGCTTGCTGCTCAGGCGACCCGCCCGAACCAGAGAACGGACAGCCCTGCCGCTACCAACGCCAGCGTCGCTGACATCAACGACAGCAGGCCCGTGAGCTCGGTCTCGCGCGTGAGCACCTGCATCCGCGAGCCGAGGTTTTCGTAGACGCTGCGCAGCATTTCCGCCGTGCCGGCGTGGTGGTACTCGCCGCCAGTCATTCGTGCCACTTCGCGAAGGGTGGGTTCGTCGAGCTGCATGTAGATGGACATCTCGCCCAAGGAGGCCGCGCCGTCCACCGTGCCCAGCCCGACCACGTAAATGCGGACGCCTCGGTCCGCGGCCATCTTCGCGGCCTCCAGCGTGTCTATTCCGGTGGTTCGACGGCCGTCGCTCAGCAGGATGATGGCGGCAGAGTTGTACGAGCCGGGTGCCACGGGCGTGATCTGTTTGGGCGGTGGCTTGGCCCGGTCGTCGAGGCTGCGCCCGCGGCGTTGGCCGCCTGACGTCATATCGCCAATGTCGATACCGTGGTCTGGAAATAGCTCCGCCAGCGACTGCACGATGGCGTCGCCCACCGCCGTACCCCATTGCATTTGAAAGGCGTCGATCGCCGCAGTCAGCGACGCGCGGTCCAGTGTCGCCCGCTGGGCCACCTGGCTGCTGCCGGCGAAGGTAACGAGCCCGACTTCGATCTGCTTGGGAAGGTCACGCAGGAAAGACTTTGCCGCTTCCTGCGCGGCTTCCAGCCGGGTTGGCTTGACGTCGCCGACGCGCATGCTGAGTGATACGTCCATGGCCAGGATGATCGTGGAGCGTGCCCATGGCAGCGGGACCCGCGCTACCGGACGTCCCGCGGCAAACAGCAGCAGCGAGCAGGACAGCAAGAGCAGCGTGGGCGGCACATGCCGCCGCCAGTGTCGTGGAGCTGCCGCCACGCGCACGACACCCAGGCTGCTGTAACGCACGGCCGGCTTGCCCCGACGGTGAAGCAGCCAAACGTACAACGCCGGCAGTAGCGGAAGTGCCAGCATCAACCAGACGTACTGGGGCCACAGGAAGAACATCGCGCGGCGCTCGCGGTCAAAGCAATATCGTGCCCGGGAAGTGTCTGATTGGCAACCGATGCGCCGTCGGCAATTGCCTACATCGTTATGCGGTAATCGGCGGTCCAGCTCGCGTCAGGGCGGCATTAAGGTAAGTGATCAACAGGCCGGTGGCAGCCAGTCTATCGAGACTTCGGCAATGCCCGGCCACAACCCAAGGAGATTTAAATGAACGATCGCAAGCGCGACCTGACGAACGATAAGGACCATCCCGGAGCCAAAGCCGGCATCGGTGCGGCCGTGGGCGGTGTGGCGGGCGGCGTCGCGGGTGGAGCAGCCGCCGGTGCCGCAGCTGGCGGCATGACCGGCCCAGTGGGTGCGGTGGTTGGCGCTGCCGTGGGCGCAGTGGTAGGTGCCATCGCCGGGCGCAAAGTCGACCCCGCGGTGGAGGATGCCTATTGGCGCGACAACTATTCGAGCCGTCCGTATGTGACTTCGGGCTCGAACTATGACGAATACGCGCCGGCCTACCGCTATGGCACGGATGCGTACTCCAAGTATCCAGGCCGGTCCTTCGACGAAGTCGAGCCGGAACTGAGCCGTGACTGGGGCACGGTGCGCGGCAATTCTTCGATGGAGTGGGAGCGCGCCAAGCACGCGTCGCGCGATGCGTGGGAACGCGTGAGCAACGCCGTCGAGAGGGCCGTGCCGGGCGACTCGGACAAGGACGGGCGTTAAGCACCACTTTGGAGGGAGTTGCGATTCGCACTCCCTCCCCCGCCATCACGCAATCGTCTGGGCGCGATCCCAGGCCAGCAGATGGTGCAGGTAAGGCAACTGCTGCAGGGCGGCCTGCTCACCCTCATCGATGATGTAGGCTAATTTGTCCGAAAGGAACCGCCCCGCCCGTTGCCTGAATTCGGGAAAGACGATGATCATCTCGGCGTGATGAGCCGCACCGTGAAAGGCGAGCTTGGCGCGCAGCAGGTTGTTGGAGAGGATCGCGTTCAGCTGGAACGCTGTACGTCCGGCGCGCTCGACTCGCTGCTGGAGCGGTAGCTCGAATCCAACAGCAACGATGACGCGCGCGCCGTGCTTGATCGCAACGCTCACTGGCAGCGGATCGGCCAGGTAGCCTTCGACCAGAAGCCGCTCACCCACGCGCTGCGGCGCCATGGCCGGCGGCAACGACAGGCTAGCACGTAGGCCCCCCACCAAAGGGCCTGTGGCCAGCTCAACCAATTCACCCGTCGCGAAGTCGGTGGCGGTCAGGTGCAGCGGCAGCAATGCCGCTTCAATGCATTTGTTTCCGAACGCCGCAGTCAGGTGCTGCAACGGGACGCGATCGTCTCGGAGTCCGAACCCGGGGGCCGCCCTGGACCTGAAAAGGCGCGGGGCTACTGCGTGAAGCATCCCAAACATGCTTCGGCGCGCGGCGAGTTCACGCGTCCACAGACGCATCGCCACCGCTTTCGACTCATCGATCGTGTAGCCGAAAGCGACAAGCGCGGCGAACACGGCACCCGCGCTACAGCCAACGACGCGCTCGACGCCAATGCCGGCATCGGCCAGCGCCTTGACCACTCCCAATGCCGCGGCGCATCTGGCGCCGCCCGAGCCAATGACCAGTGTGATCTTGGGCGAGTCGGGGCCGGTGGGCCCAGAGGCGGGGAGGGGTGCAGGCATCGCGTGAAACCGTTCAGTTTCGGTAACTGGCGACCGCGGCCTCGACATCGGCGAATATCTGGATGATCCCGGTGAAGCCCGCCAGCGCCAGCACGCGCTCGACCTGGGGCTGCAGTCCGGCGATGCGCAGGTCTCCACCCTTGCGGCGACTGTCGTTGACGGCGCCCAGCAGAGAGCGCAGGCCGGCGCTGCTGGTGTAGTTGACGAGGGAGAAGTCGGCCACCAGGCGCACGCGGCCCCCGGCGATCGGCTCCGCGATGCTGGCGCTCAGTTGCCCGGCGTTCAGCCCGTCGACGCTGCCGGTGATCTTGACGACCGTGGCGTTATCGCATTCGGTTAGGGTGACTTCCACTCGGGACCTCCGTAGGAAAGAATCTGGCGATGCCGGCGCCGCTTTGTGACAGGCGGCTTCGCCGCTACACTGCGGCTCTCTGCTTTTCCAGCGTGACCGCCGCGCCGATGCTCGACAAATCCCTGCCCGCCGTGTTCGTCCGCCGCGCCCGCCCGGAAGACGAGCAATGCATGCGCGGCTTCGTGCAGCAATTGAGCGGCGCGTCGCGGCGCAACCGCTTCCACGGCGCCGTGAGCGCGGATGCACCGCAGCTGCTGGAAGCCCTGCTCGGCACCGTCGGCGAGCTCCACGCTGCCTGGGTGGCCTGCATCTGGGGCCCCAACGGCGAGCAGATCGTAGGCGAGGGCGGCTGGCACGTGATCGATGAGAAGCAGCGCCGTGCCGAGCTGGGCGTGAGTGTGCTCGACACTTGGCAGGGCGCGGGCGTGGCGCACGTCTTGATGGCCAAGCTGATCGACGGCGCGCGCGACGCCGGCGTGCGCGAGCTCTACGGCGACGTCCTTGAAACGAACGCGCGCATGGTCGCTTTCATGGAAAAGCACGGCATGCAGCCGAGCGCGGACTGGCCCTGGGATTCGGGCGGCGCGGTTCGCATGGAGCGGAAGCTGTCCTGATCGCATGTCAGGCCACCGGCGAAACGGTGGCTGGATCCGACGCGCTGGACTGGCGTCCCGGTGAAGTCCCTGCCGCGGCGGCGGTGCGGGCGTCGAGCGGCAAGCGCACCGTGAAGGTGCTGCCTCGCTCCGGTTGGCTGGACACCGCGATATCGCCGCCCATCATTTGCGCGAAATGCTTGCTGATGGTCAAGCCCAGCCCGGTGCCGCCGTACTTTCGCGTGGTGGAGGCGTCCGCCTGGGTGAAGGGCTGGAACAGGCGCTCCAGCTGTTCATCGCTCATTCCGATGCCGGAGTCATGCACGGCCAGTATCACCTCGTCCTTGACGGCCTCGAGCGCCACGCTGACGGTGATGGTTCCGCGCTCAGTGAACTTGCAGGCGTTGGAAAGAAGGTTCAACAGGATCTGGCGTAGCTTGGTCTGGTCGGTGTGCATCCCGATCGGGTCCTGGGCAATCTGAAGTTCGAGCCGATTCCCGTTGGCGGCAATGACGGGTGCGAGGCTGTCGGCCACCCCGCTTAGCATGGGCTTGAGCTCGAAGCTCTCGAGGAACAGGTCCATCTTGCCCGCCTCGATTTTCGACAGATCCAGGATCTCGTTGATCAGCGAAAGAAGGTGCTTGCCCGAGCCGCGAATGCGCTCGAGATCCTGCACGAAGTCTTCGCGCCCGATGTCTTCCGCCTGCTCGGCCAGCATTTCCGAATAGCCGATGATCGCGTTCAGGGGCGTGCGTAACTCATGGCTCATGTTGGCAAGGAACTGCGACTTGGTCTGGTTCGCCGCCTCGGCAATTTCCTTGGCTTCGTTCAGCTCGCGGCCGCGCTGTTCCAGCAGCAGGCTTTTTTCGAGGATTTCGGCGTTCTGCTGTCGAGTCTGCCGGATCCCGTGCACCACCCGCTTCGACTGTGCGTACGAGAGATAGGCGAAAGTCAGCATGTAGCAGACCAACATGGCGCTGCTCAGCAGTGAAACGCTCAGGCTGGAGTTGGGCTGGACATGGAAGCCGGCGGCGCTGGCCGACAGCAGCATCCCGAAAAGCATCAGCGCGACACCGCGTACTGCATGCATCGGCCCGCCGACGCTCAGCAGACCACCGACGAGGCCGACAACGATGGCCGTGCTGGGCAATATGCTGAAATGCAGTACGGGCACCCAGGCCCCGATCATCAAGGCGTCGATCAAGAGGTTGCGCAGCTCGGTCGCCTTGGGAGTCTTGCTGCGCCGCGCCACGAAGTAGGCGATGTGTGGCCAAACCAAGGCATATGCCACAAGCATGGCCAGCAATGGCGCAGTGAGGCCAGCCTGGTATAGGTGCAACACGACCACCAGCAAGAAGCCCGGGAAAGTCACCACACGCGTCACGAAATCGATGCGTACGATCGGATGGAGCGCGGGCGGGGGCGAGGCGATCTGGTTCACGATGCGGACTCCGGCAGTGGCGCCCGCGCCAGCGGCAGCGCGGCGGTGAAGACGGTGCCGACGTTCAGGGTGCTCTCCACGCTGAGGCTTCCTCCCAGCATTTCGCAGTAGCGCTTGGTCAGCGTCAGACCCAGGGCCGCCCCGCCGTGCTTGCGCGTGCTGGAGCCGTCGGCCTGGGTGAATGGCTGGAAGAGCCGCGCGAGGTGTTCGCCGCTCATGCCGATGCCGGTGTCGCTGACGCGAAAGAGCAGGCTCTTGCTATCCTTCGAAGGCTGCACGTCCAGTTGCACGACCCCTGCCTCCGTGAACTTGAGCCCGTTCCCGAGCAGGTTCATCAGGACCTGCCGCAGCTTCACCGGGTCGGTGACCATCAGGCCGACCTGGGGCGCGCAATGGACTTCCAGTGTGTTGCCGTTCTTGCGAGCCAGTCCAGACAGGCCGACCGCGGCTTCCTGGGCGAGGGTGGGCACGTCGACCTCTTCCAGGGTGATATTCGTCTTGCCGGCTTCCAGCCGCGCGAGTTCGAGCACCTCATTGATCAGGCTCAGCAGGTGCTGCCCGGCCGTCCTGATCTTTCCCAGGTCGGCCTGGCGCGTCTCGGTGTCAGTGTCCGGCTCTTCGATCAGCATCTCCGCATAGCCGATCACGGCGTTCAGCGGCGTCTTGAGCTCGTGGCTCATGTTGGCGAGAAACTGCGATTTGGCCACGCTCGCGGCCTCGGCTTCCTCCTTGGCGCGGGCGAGTTGCGTGGACCGCTCCTGCAGCTGCTGGATCGAGTCGCGTGCGAGCCTCACCGCCGCATTGGAACGATCGCGCAGTTTCTGGGCGTTGAGACCGCTCATGAGGATATACAAGCCGGACAGGTAGAGGAGCAACGTGATTGCCAGCGCACGGGGCCAGTCCACCGCCACCGCGTCTACTCCCGCCTGGTAGACCAGCATCGTCACATAGCACAGCGGCGCGAGGTGCGCGAACACCGCCGCGCGGCGAAAGCTCACGAAGCTCTGGTCGGCCACCCGAAGCGCGAGCAGGAAGAACAGCCAGCTGGTGTGACCGCCCGAGACGTACACGGCGCCGGTCCAGAGCAGAAGATCGGTCGTGAAGAACAGCAGGCCCAGGTCCATGACCTTGACGCGATCGAACCATCGGGCCAGGGCCCACCACGAGCCCACGCAGTAGAGTTCCGCGATCACGGCATAGGTGACCATCGGCGGCCAGGCTGCAGCGCCCTTCGTTATCAGCAGGTTGTGGCCGACCATCACGATGATCATCAGCTGGAAGCCGACCAGCCTCACCAGCGGAAAGGTGATCACGTTCATGTCGCGCCGCCGGCGCGCGGTCTGGCGCGCGGCTTCCTTGGGATCGACCAGGATCCGCTGGTCCAGCGGCGGCCCAGTGCGGGCCGCGCCGCTCCACGGAGCGCCCTCGGTCATGAAGCGTTTCAGCCGGCCCGCGCTATTCACGGCGCACCGCCAGCAGGGTGATGTCGTCAAAGTGGGGGCCGTCCTGCACGTAGTCGGCGAGTGCCGACTCGATGCGGTCCAGCATTGCCGCCGCGGTCGTGTTCGAGTGCGGGTCCAACAGCGCCAAGAGGCGGGGCTCGCCGAACATCTGCGCGTCGATGCCGCGCGCATCGGTCACGCCATCGGTGAACGCAAGCAGCATCGCCCCCGGTTCGAGCACGGTGGAAGCGGCCCGGAACGCGAGTCCGGCCTGCAAGCCAACTGCCGGGCCGCTGGGAGCGAGCCGTCGCGGCGTTTGCGAACCGGGTTCCAGCAGGACGGGCGGATCGTGGCCGGCATTGACGTAGTGCATGGCACCGGTCGACGGCGTCAGCACGGCGAAAAAAACCGTCGCGAACATGTTCGCCCTGCTGTGCGTCTGGGCGATGTAGTCGTTGATGCTCGCGAGCGTTCGCACGAGGACCGCCGTCGGCTCCGATTCGGTGCAGTTCTGCGCGGCCAGTACCCGCAGGAGGCTGCGGAACAGCGCCATGAACAGGGCCGCGCCCACCCCCTTGTCGCAGACATCCGCAACCACCAGGCCGAGCCGCCCGTCGGGCAACTCGAACGCATCGTAGAAATCGCCGGCGACCTGACGGGCAGGCTGGAACCGCGCCGCCAGTTCCCAACCCGCGACTGACGGCAGGTTTTCGGGCAGGAAGCTGCGCTGGATGTCGCGCCCGATCGCGAGTTCGCGCTCCAGGCTCTTGGCATAGACCTGCTCGCGGTCGCGCAGGCGCTTCTTGGCCAGCGCCGAGTCGACGCGGGCGCGCAGGATCGCCGGATTGAACGGCTTGGGCAGGTGATCCTCCGCACCCATCTCGATACAGCGGGCGATGCTTTCAACATCGTCCACGGCCGTGATCATGATGACGGGGATGTGGCAAAGCGCCGGGTCCGCCTTGAGCTTCTCCAGCAGGTCATAGCCGTTCATCACGGGCATCATGATGTCCAGCAGGATCAGGTCGAACGGCTGCGCCATGATCGACTCGAGCGCCTGCTGCCCGTTCTCCGCCAGGTCCACGTGGAACCCCTGGCGCTGCAGCCGGCGGGACAGCATGTCCCGGTTCATCTCATTGTCATCGACGACCAGCAGGCGATGCTGCGGGCCGTTGGGCGTGACGGTCAGGGGCCCGTCCAATTCAGGCAGCCTGCGCCGCGGCGCGGTCTTCCAGCAATCTGTGCAGGTAGGGCAGCTGGACCTCCGCGGCGCGCGCCCCCTCCTCGATCACGTAGGGGATCAGGTGTGTGTCGAACAGTCGCACCGGCCGATCGAAATCCGGCATGATCGGAATGATCTCGGTGTGGTGGGCCAGGTTGTTGAAGGCGAAGTTGGCGCGCAGCAGGTTGTTGGTGTACACGCTGGTCACGTGAAAGGCATAGCGCGAGGCAGAGCGTATCTGGTTGGGGTACGGGCTCTCGAAGCCCATGGTCAGGATGATGTCCGCCCCCTCCTGCATCGCCACGCCCACCGGCATAGGATCCGAAACGCAGCCGTCCAGCAGGCGCCGCCCGCCGATCTCCACGGGCAGCCAGACGTAAGGGATGGCGGTGCTGGCTCGTATGGATTCGGCGATGCTGCCTTCTTTCAGCACGACACGCTCGCCATTCATCAGGTCGGTGGCCACGATGAACAGCGGCAGCTTGGTGTCGGCGAACGTCACGTCACCGAAGCCACGGCGAAGAGCGCGTTTGATCGGCCCGTCATCGAGCATCGCAAAGCCGCCGTCGAAGCCAAACAACTTCGGCATGAATGCACTCAGGAGACCCTTCCAGTTGGTCTTGCTGCTGATCTCCGACGTCCAGAGTTTCTGGGTGAGCGCGGTGCTTTCGTCGACGGTGTGGCCGATCGCCATGCTGGCCGCGTAGATGCTGCCGCCGCTGGCCCCGACTACCATGTCCAGTTCGATCCCCTCGCGTTGCAGGACCCTCCACAGCCCGAGCGCGGCGGCGCATTTCACGCTGCCGGCGCCGATCACGAGCGCCACGCGTTTTTTTTGCCCTGTCTTGTTGGTCATTGCGGGTCCTGGGATGAGATGTTCAGGCCGAATAGCTAGCGACCGCGCCATCGACGTCGGCAAAGACCTTCAGGATGCTGGTAAAGCCACTCAGCTCCAGGATTTTCAGGACCGGCGCATGCACGGCCGCCAGGCGCAGGTCGCCTCCGCCGCTGCGAGCTTCACGCAGCACGGCAAGCATGGCGCGCAGGCCCGCGCTGCTGGTGTAGCTCACGCCGGACAGGTCAGCGACGAGGCGAACGTGGCCTTCGCCTACGCGTGCCTGCAGCTCCTTCAGCAGCGTCTCGGCCGTGAGCCCGTCCACATTACCGATGATTCGCACGACCGTGGCGGCCGCGCGGTATTCAACTTGTATCTCCAGCATTCCAATCCTCTCATTCGCTTTTCAGGTGCGTCCGTAGCCGCTTGATCAACTCCAGCCGATTGCCCCCGCCTGCAATCGGTTCGTGCCTGACTTCATCCATCATCTGGCGTATCAGGTGCCAACCCAGTCCACCTTCGCGCCGGCTCTGCCAATCCGACGTCAGGTCCGGCGGCGGCGCGTCCTCAGGCGAAAAAAGAGGAGCGCGATCCTCGATCCGGATGACAACCTGGGCGCTGTCGCAGCGCACCTCCAGCGATATCGGCCCGGGGTCCACGCCGGCATAGGCGTGATTGATGATGTTTGTGCATGCCTCTTCGCCCGCGAGCCGCACCGCGAAGGCGGCTTCATCGTCAAGCCCGGCTTCCTTGCAAGTATCGTCCAGGAAGGCCAGCAACGTCCCGAGGCTGGAGGGTATCGCCAGGCAGCTCATTTGCCTGGAAAGCTTCAACGCTTGTCCGCCCGCCCGAGACACTGCTCGATTTTTCCGAGCAGTCGGTCGAGCTCGATGGGTTTGGTGTCGAAATCGTCGCAGCCCGCATCCACCGCGCGCTGCCTGTCGCCCGACATGGCGTGCGCCGTCAGCGCGATGATCGGGATCTTTCGTGTGGCTTCGTCGAACTTGAGCTGGCGTGTGGCTTCCCAGCCGTCGATGACTGGCAGGCTCATGTCCATGAGAACCAGGTCGGGGCTGCGCTCACGCGCTGCGGCCAGGCCCTCGGCTCCGTCCGTAGCGATCAGGATGTCATAGCCACGCCGCTGCAGGCGCCGCGACAGCATGTCGCGATTCATCTCGTTGTCTTCGACGATCAGAATGGTGGGCACGGTGGGAACTGTGTAGGGGGTCGAGGGGAATGTACAGTTGAAACAGGAAAGCTGCAACGGCTCTTGAGTTCAAGGGCCCCGGTTGCTCAGCCGGTACGGCTGGTCGAGGCAATTCACAAGCCACTGACGCCAACAGGTAGAAGTGCCTATGCGATGCAAATGCGTGGCAGCCACAGTACGATGCCCTTCGCCCACAACAGGAGGTCCGGATGATCATCGCTTTGACCACGTTCAAGTTGCCCAAGCCCATCACTCTCGAGGAAGCGCGCAACATCTTTCTGAGCACCGCACCGAAGTACCAGGGCGTGCCGGGCCTGTTGAAGAAGCACTACGTGCTTTCCGAAGACGGCGCAACGGCGGGTGGCGTCTACCTCTGGAACTCGAAGGCTGAGGCAGAAGCCAAATACACGGAAGCCTGGCGCGAATTCGTCCGCGGCAAGTACGGCACGGAGCCCATCGTCACGTACTTCGAAAGCCCCGTGACGGTCGACAACGTGGCCAAGCAGGTCCTTACCGACCAGTAGCCGCGCCTCAGTCGCCTGGCGGCCTCAACGCCACATGGCGCCGCCAGGGCAGGCGCGCATCCGCTTCGTAGTCCGCGACCACCCAGGTTCGCGTCGGGTGGTCTGCCATGTCGTAGAGAAACTCGCGGATGACGCGGGCGGACGCGGCGTCGAGCGCGGCGAACGGCTGGTCGAGGCAGGTTGCGGTGGCACCGCTTGCGAGCAAGCCCACCAGGGCAATCTTGCGTCGGCTGCCGGTGGAGAGCATGAACAGCTTCTTGCCAAGATGGGGATGAAGATGCAGCGCCTCGATGAGGTCCTGCTGCAACTGCGTGTTCCAGTGCGGGCATCGCAACTTCAATGAATCCCACACCTGCTCGGGGGTCTGGTCATCATGGCCGGGCAGGGACAGATCAAGCCACAGGGCAAAGGAATTTTCGCCGAGGCGGCGCAACAAGGTGGTCTTACCCACACCTTCGTCGCCTGTTACGGCGACGAGGCCTGGTGGAAGGGGGAGCAGATCGGCGAGAGACGTCATGGTTCGGGGCGGAGCCACGACTGTAATCGGATCCCGATTGATCGGCACGGAGGAGAATCGCTCCTTTCAGGAGCATGTGTGTCTTTGAGATCCAGTTTGGCATGTCTGCGCGCCGAGGCGCTGGCGATTTCCCGTCGACCTGGTTTCCGCGAAGGAGCGCGCGACGGCGTGCCGATGGCAATCGGCATCGCCGCCTGGGGACTTGTTGCCGGCGTTGCGATGGCAAAAAGCGGGATGGGTGTCGCGCTGGCCATCTTCATGTCCGTTCTCGTGTACGCCGGCTCCGCGCAGATCGCGGCCTTGCCGCTCATTGCCGCAGGCGCGCCGATATGGGTGGTCTGGGCCACCACGCTTTGCGTCAGCCTGCGCTTCATGGCGTTCAGCTTTCACTATCGCCCTTACTTCGCGCACCTGCCGAGAAGGCAGCGCATCGCGCTCAGCTTCCTGATGGGCGACACGAACTTTGTACTGTTCATCCGCCGGTTTCCCCAGCCTGTGCCGGGGTACAGGCACGAGGACTACTTCCTGGGATGCGCCGTCGTGACATACGGAGTCTGGCAGCTTGCCATCATCACGGGCATCGTCGCGGGGAACGGAATCCCCGCGTCCTGGGGTCTCGGTTTTGCGGGCACGATGGCGCTCCTTGCGCTGACCTGCACGCAGCTGCGCAGCCCGTCCACCTGGGTGGCAGCCGCGGTGGCCGCGTGCGCCGCGGTTGCGGCCTACACCCTTCCCATGAAGCTGAACATCGTGGTCGCGATCGCGGCGGCCGTTGCTTTCGGCGTGCTGGCCGACCATGCGCGCCTCGATCATGCAAAGGCAAAGCCATGAATGGGCTGGAGATCTTCCTTACGTCGCTCGGCATGATTTTGATCACTCTGCTTTGCCGCGCATTCTTCATGCTGCCCGAACAGGACCTGCCAATGCCGAAGTGGCTGCGCGAGGGGCTGCGCTATTCGCCCATCGCCGCCTTGGCCGCGGTCGTGGCCCCGGAGCTCGTCATGACGCAGGGCCACTTGATCGAGACCTGGCGCGACGCGCGCATCTTCGGCGCGCTGGCCGGCCTGGCGTTCTATGCCTGGAAACCCAGCCTGTTCGGCACGATCGTGTGCGGCACCGGCGTGATGCTGGCGCTGCGGTTCGGGGTGGGCTGGTGAGAGCAGTGTCTTGACAGGAGCCCTGGGCAAGAGTCGCGGAGGCCCGGCCAAGCGAGAAAACGCCATCCGGCATTAAGCTTGCGGCCATGTCGACCTTGGCCATCCCCGCCAGCGCCGCTCAGGACCGCCTGGCGTGGTGGATGGTGGCCACTTGCACCGTCATGGTCATGCTCGGCTTCGGCGCCATCGTCAACATGACGGTGTTCCTCGCGCCGCTCGCGGTCGAGTTCGGCTGGTCGCGCGGTGAGCTCTCGCTGGCCTATGGCGTCGCCACCATCGGCACCGGGATTGGCGGCATCGTCATGGGGCACTTTGCGGACCGCATGCCGGCACGCCGGCTGGCGCTGTGCGGCGCCATCGTGCCCGGCGTCGCGCTGCTGCTGCTGGCGCGCATGAATTCGACCGTGGAGCTGTACTTGCTGCACGCGGCCATGGGGCTGTTCGGCATCGGCGCGCTGATGGCGCCGCTCAACAGCGCCGCCGCGCTCTGGATGGCCAGGCGGCCGGGCCTGGCGATCGGGATCGTCAATGCGGGCGGCGCGCTGGGCCAGGGCGTGCTGCCCTACCTTGCGCGCAACCTGGTGCTGATGGAAGGCTGGCGGGCGGCCTATGTCACGCTGGGCGTGATCTACCTTGCCTTGATGGTGCCGTTGGCGTTCTTCCTGCGCGACCCGC
This sequence comes from Ramlibacter sp., assembly GCA_029237735.1. Classification (GTDB taxonomy): domain Bacteria; phylum Pseudomonadota; class Gammaproteobacteria; order Burkholderiales; family Burkholderiaceae_C; genus Ramlibacter. The sequence goes on from JAQZBU010000017.1 coordinate 38,914, forward strand.
CGCGCGCGGCCGCCGCCGAGATGGCCGCCGCCGCGGTCGCGCCCAGCCCCTACCGCGTGCCGCGGCCGGTGATGCTGGCCTGGCTGTGCGTGGGCGTGGTGTTCTGCTGCGTGTGCATGTCCACGCCGATCATGCACGTCGTCACCTATGGGGCCGACCGCGGCCTGGGTCCGCGCGAATCCGCTGGGCTGCTGGCGGTGATGATGGTGTGCGGCATGATCGGCCGCATCGGGTTCGGCAAGCTGGCCGATCGGTTCGGCAACATCCAGGCTTACATGGTGGCGTCGGCCGGGCAGACGATCTTCACGGCGCTGTTTCCTCTGGCGCAGACGAGCGCCCAGCTGTACGTGCTGTCTGCCGCGTTCGGCCTGATGTTCAGCGGCTCGATGACGTCGCTGATCCTGTGCGCGCGTGAATTTGCACCCGTGGGCCGCACCGGCCTCTACATCGGCATTGCGATGTTCTTCGGCTGGCTGGGCATGGCGCTGGGCGGCTGGCAGGGTGGCGTGTTCTACGACCTGTGCGGCGACTACGACACCTCGTTCTCCAATGGCGGCTTCAGCGGTGTGGCCAACCTGCTGGTGCTGGGTCTGCTGTACGTGTTGGCTCGGCCTCGGGTGAAGCCCATTGCAAGCCTGTCGTGATGAAGGAATGTCTGACTCCCTCGAAGGGTAGGAAGTTCGAGTGCCTTAGGCGGTCGGGTCAATGACCAGTAGACTGCCCGCAGGAGCACCTCAGCTTGGAGCCGACGTGGTCGCCGAGGGCACCCAGCGCCTGAATCAAGCCTGGCGCGTCGAGGAAGACTACGACGCGGTCAAGAGCGTCTGCCTCGAGCTCGTGCAGAAGATTTCGGGAACCTCCTGGCGCGAGCCCTCGGACCCGCGCGTGCTGGCCACGATCGATTACATCCGCCGGAAGGTGGACCAGACGTCTGGACACTCGTCACTCAAGGCCAGTCGCTTTCAAGCGCTGCCTACGCAGCCGGGTTTGCGGACGCGGCGCACCTCTCACGCACATCGCGCTCGATGTTCGGGCTCGCGCCGTCGGCTTTGCAGATGACCGGCCCCTTGAGCACTCACGCGAAGGTGCGTCAGCGTCACTTCGGCTGATTCACCGGCCCCGTCAGCGCGCGAAGGAACGCTGCAAGGTCCGCGATGTCCTCTTCCGAGATCCGGATGGCCTGGCGCTCGGCGTGCTTTTCACCGGGGCGCGCCAACTCGCTGTGGCCAATGGCCGCTTTCGGCGATGCCGCGTAGTGCCGGACCACCTGGTCCAGGTTCGCGAAGTGGCCGGCATGCATGTACGGCGGCCTCGCGGCGACGTTGCGCAGGCTCGGCGTGCGGAAGGCGCCCAGCTGGCCGGGATCGTTCGCCTGGAGGAACTGCAATTCGCCGCACTGTTCCGGCTTCGCATCGCTGTACCGGCCGAGGCAGTTGAATTCGTCCTTCAACAGCTTCTTCACCCCTTCGGCTCGGCCCCGGTCAGGGTTGGCCGGGTCCACGGGCGGCACGCCGGTGTTGTGGAACGCATGATCGGTCAGCATCGGCCCGTTGTGGCAAGTGACGCATTGGCCCTTGGTCATGAAGGTGCGCAGCCCCCGGACTTCCTGGGCGGTCAGGGCCTCCTGCCCGCGGCCGTCGCCTCGCACACTGGCTTCTGCGTAGCGGTCGAAGCGCGACTCGCCATAGGAGACGTGGCGCTCGTAGGCAGCGATGGCCTTGCCCATGTTCGCGAACACGCGGTTGACCGCTTCGCGAGAAGACGGCGCAAGGGCGGCCCACGCGGCCTGCTCGGCCTGCGTGCCGTTGGGCGACGCATCTTCTGGCAGCTTGCCCATATCGGGAGCGGGGCCGAACACGGCCTGGTACTGCGCCTTGTACTGGGCGAGCACCAGCCTGACGAAGCGAACGCGGTTGCCGCCGTGCTCGGCGCCGTCCTCCATCGGGCCGAGCGCCTGCGACCAGGCGCTGTCCTTCCGGCCGTCCCAGAACAGGAAGGGCGAGTGCGCCGCGCCCATCACGGGCATCGTCCTGCGTTTGCCGATGCCGACGCCCTTGCCGAACTGCCGTCCATCTTCGAATTGATCGGTGGCCGAGTGGCAGCTGACGCAGGCGACCTCGCCGTTCTTGCTCAGCCGCTTGTCATTGAAGAGGGCGCGGCCGAATTGCGCTGCGTCCGCTCGCTGCTCGTAGGTGTTGGAAGGATCCACCGGCCGCTCGCCGGCCTGGCTCAGCCGCATCGAGGCGATGGTGGCGACCTCTTGCGCGGACCATTTGTCGCGCGGCGGCGTGGGCTTCAAATCCTGGGCTCCCAACACCGAGGCCGCGAGAGCGGCCAGCGCCGCAATGCCAATGACGTATTTGTTCATGGCAGGCTCACTGCCGGGGCGCGGGGTTGGCGACGACGGTATTGAAAGTGACCTTGTCGGCGCCTTGGGGGCCTTCGATGGCCAGCTTCACCTCCCACCAACCGGTCATGCTGAACTTCATCCCGTCCAGCACATAGGTGCCGTTTTCGATCTCACGCGTGACGCGAGGCTGGGTGGGAAGGCCGTGCCCGTGCTGGGGCATGCCGCCGTCGACCACAAACCTGGCGCCCTGCACCGGCGCTCCTTCGGCAGTGGCCAGCTTCACCTTCCAGCTGTGCATCTGGTTGATGGCCGGCGCCGGCGTGGGTGCAACCAGGGCAACCCGGTATGTGCCGGCGGCCGAGTTCTTCTGGAGCGACAGGTCGAGGTCCTTGGGCGGCGAGCCGCAGCCGGCGACGAGCGCCGCAATGGCTGTGACGGCTGCAAAAGCAGAGAGTTTGCGAATCATGAAATTTCTCCAGTGAAGGGTGAGGGAGTCAGGCGCGGGCGGCTTCGAGCACCTGCCTCAGGTCCTTGGGCACGGGCATGCGCCGGAACCCGTTGACGTCGGCGCCGCCGGTATTGCCTTCCGGCACGATGCCGGCGGCTGTGAAGATCGCTGCGGCAACCCATCGCCAGAGTTGGCCGGCGGCTTCGCCGTAAAGCTGGTTACGCATCGCGAACCGGAACATGCGCCAGTGCACGCGCACATGCTCGCTGGTTGTGGCTTGCCCGAGGACGTGCGCGCGCTCGAGGTGCAGAAAGGCCGTGTAGAAGTTGCCGCGGGCTTCCTGCAAACTGGCGGCGGCCAGTTCTGCCTCGACGCTCGGCTTGATGCGGATCGCGAAAGTTGACATGGGGTGCTCCGGGGTGGTTAGAGCAGTCAATTGTTCCGGGCGGCAGCCGATCGGGATTGAACGCAGAGGCTGTTTTGGCAGCCCTTTTGTTCAAGCCGGTTGAGAATTCACGTGCTCAGCTTTCGGCTTGTTAAGTCTAGGTTCTGCACCTGCAGTTGAACGACAGCTTTGTTATTTGCCGCATAACGAAAACTTATTCAAAAGGGGCACACAGCTGCGCCGCCTCCTCGCGCAGGGGCGTGCGAACCAACAGGGACTTGGGACGGGCGCCGGGGCGCCCGGGAGCCGCTAGGTGGGCGCGTGCCGAACCAGCACCGCACGGCACATGGCGATGAATTCCTGGGCGGCGCGCGACTGCGCGCGCTGCGGCTTGAATGCCAACAGTGCGCGGAACACGACCGGTGCGTCGAAAGGCACGCAACGCAAGCCGAGCGGCACATACTCGCGCGCCACCAGCGGGTTGGTGATGGCCAGCCCGGTTCCCGCCAGCACCAGCGCACACTGGGTGGTGCTGTACGGGGTCTCGATGATTGTGTACGGCGTGATGCCCACTGCCTGCAGGGCCACAACCACGCGCAACTGCGCCGGGTCGGTTGCCGACAAGGCCACCAAGGGCACGTCGCGCAAGTCGCGCGGCGAAACAATTGCGCGCCGGGCCAGTGGGTGGGTGGCCTGCATCACGCAGGCCGCTTGAACCTCGTAGAACATCGACGAGGTAAGACCGCTGACGTCGGCTTCGTCACCCAGAAAGGCGAAGTCGACCGTGCCCCGGAACAGCGCCTGGCGAAGGGCGGCGGAACTGTCCACCGTGAGGATGCAGCGTGTGCGCGGATAGCTGCGCTGGAACTGGGCGACGGCCCACGGCATGACGCTGGCGGCCATCGCGTGCAACGAGCCAACCCGCAGCACTGCGTCTTCGTGGGAGCGCAGCGCCGCGATCTTGCGCTGCACGGCTTCGAGGCCGTCGTAGACGCGCTCCACCTCTTCCATCAACGCGAGCGCTTCCGGCGTGGGCGCCAGCCGCCCCTTCTGCCGATCGAAAAGGCGCAAGCCGGCCCGGGCTTCCAGCTGATGGACCAGCTGGGTGATGGCGGGCTGGCTGACATGGAGCGCCGCAGCGGCGCCGCCCGTGGTGCCGACGCGCATCACCATGCGGAAGACCTCGATCTGGCGGGCGCTCGGCCCGGCCGCGGTGGGATCGGGCGCCGCCGCTGCAGGTCGGGTCTTGGGTTTTGCAGTCTTCCTGGTTGCCATAAGGTGAACTTATTCTATTTGAAAGAAGAATGAAGTAAAGGCCGCCGTAGCGTGCCTACGATGCAGCATGCCCAACACGAACCAATCGGTGCCACGCATCGAAAGAAACCCGGCCTTGTCCGGCTTACGCTGCATCCGCTGCGAGAACCTCTATCCCTTGCTGGATCTGCCGGGCGGCTGCCCCGAATGCGAAGCCGCGGGCGCGCCTTCGAGCCTGGCAGCCACGTACTCCAGCCTGCCGTCCGGCCTCATCGCCTCGAGCGCCGCTCAGCCTTGGGGCGACTGGTTGCCGTATCGCCAGAGTCTGAGCCTCGGCGAGGGGAACACTCCCCTGGTCGAACTGCCGAAACTTGGCGCCGAGCTCGGGGTGCAGCGCCTGACGGCCAAGAACGAAGGCATGAACCCCACCGGTTCGCACAAGGACCGTATGTCGGCGCAGGCCGTGTCGCGGGCGCTCGACGTGGGGGCGGACAGTGTGGTCCTGGCTTCCAGCGGCAATGCCGCCGTATCCGCCGCCGCGTACTGCGCCGCCGCAGGCCTGGCTTGCGAGGTGGCGACCTACGGAGACGTGCCCGTGCCGTTCGTGCGCGCTCTGGGGCTGTTGGGCGCAAGGCGCGTCGCCTTCGCGCGGGCCCATGACCGGTGGCGCCACGTACGACAGCGCGTTGAGCTGGACGGTGCTTTCGCGTTGACCAACTTCAGCCTCCCCGCGGTCGGCAGCCCCGTCTTCGGTGTCGAGGGCTACAAGGCCATTGCCATCGAATGCGCCGCACAAGGGTCGGTGGCCGATCACATCATCGTGCCCACCGCGCGTGGCGACCTGCTGTGGGGCCTGCACGAGGGATTTGCGCAGTTGCGCCAGTCCGGCCTGATCGATCGCGAGCCGCAGCTGTGGGCCGTTGAGCCGTTTGCGCGTCTGTCCCGTGTGCTTGCGGGGGAATCGCTCCAAGGCGAGTTCGCCGGGTCCACCGAGCAGTTCTCGATCGCCGGCAGCACCGTGACATTTCAACAGCTCAAGGCGGTGCGCGACAGCGGCGGCGGTGCGGTCGTCGTGCGCGACATGCAGGCGCGCAAAGGCGTCGCCGCGTTGGCCCGCGAGGGCCTCTGGGGCGAGCTGTGCACGGGCGCCACCGTTGCGGCGGTGGAGCAATTGATGCAGCAGGGGTGCATCGCTCCGAGCGCCCACGTGATGCTGCTCTTTACCGCACGGGGCGACCGGGACCCCGCCTGAACTTCCCCAAACCTCACTTTCCCTCCATCATTCAAGGAGTCGACATGAAGCAATTTCTCAAACTGGCCGCAGTGGGCCTGGCCCTAGCATTCGGCCCGGTGGCGCACGCCGCTTACCCAGACAAGCCCATCCGGCTGATCGTGCCGTGGGCGGCTGGCGGCAGCTCCGATGCGATAGCGCGGGCGGTGGCGCAGCGCATGAGCGAAACGATGGGCCAGTCGGTCATCGTGGACAACAGGGCGGGCGCCTCCGGCCAGATCGGCACCGATGCCGCGGCCAAGTCGGCGCCGGACGGCTACACCATCGCCATCGTCGAGCTGCCGCATGCCATCGCGCCGGCGCTGTTCCACAAGCTGCCGTACGACCTCTTGCGCGACTTTGCGCCCATCACCATGGTCGGAACTTCGCCGCTGGTGCTGTTTGTCGCAAGCACCAACTACAAGAACGGTGAGATCAAGGAGTTCCTGAAGAACACCCGCGCCAAGGACGGCCCGGTCTCGCTGGCCCACAGCGGCGCCGGGTCGGTCAGCCACCTCACGGCGGAACTGCTGGGCTCGAAGAATCGCATGAAGGTGCTCACGATTCCCTACAAGGGCTCAGCCCCCGCACTCATCGACGTCGCCGCAGGCACTGTCGAGGGGCATTTCTCGACGTTGGCGAGCGGGAGCCCGCTGTTGTCGGCCGGCAAGGTCTCGGCGCTCATGGTCGCCGGCGACTCCCGGATCGCCGCGCTGCCTGGCGTGCCGACAGCGCGCGAAGCGGGCATCGAAGGCATCCAGGTCGACCAGTGGTGGGGCCTGGTCGCTCCGGCCACGACACCGATCCCGATCCTCGAGAAGCTGCGCCAGGAAGCGGCGGCGGCGATGGCGCACGCCGCCGTCCGCGAGCGCCTGAATGCGCTGGCTGTCGACCTGAAGCCTTCCTCCCGTGACGAGTTCCGATCATTCATGCGTGCCGAAGTCCAGCGCTGGGGCGCGGTTGTGCGGGAAGCCAACGTGCAACTCGATTGATCGCGCCCGGCGGATCGAGTTGGCCAGGGCGGCGGCGCGGCTGGGCTAGGCGTCTACAGCCCTGTACTCACGGTGTTGGGCAGCATTGGCCTACAAGCGTGCGTCTTCCGTCGCGCTAAGTTGGGGGAGCCAGGCGCATGCGCGCCTTACTCAACAGACAGGAGAGACACCATGGCCCAAGACGCGATCGCCTTGCTTGAAGCAGACCATCACCGGGTGGAAGAGCTTTTTCGCGAATACAAGTCAGCCGGGGACCAGCAGGCGAAACTGCACCTCGCACAGATCATCTGCATGGAGATCACCTTGCACAGCATGGTGGAGGAAGAAATCTTCTACCCCGAGTTCGCACGAGCGACGGGCGATGAGCAGATGCTCGAACACGCGCTCAAGGAGCACCAGGAAGTGAAGGACCTGATCGCCCGTGTCCCCACTGCCGAAAACCTGGATGGCGCGATCGAAGCGATCAAACAGCACGTACTTCACCACGTCGAGGAAGAGCGCCGGGGCATGTTCGCCAAGGCGAAGGCTTCTGGCATGGAGCTGGCCACGCTCGGCGGACGGATTCAGACCCGGCGTGCCGAGGTCGCCGACGCGATCCAGGAAGCGTGAGGCAGCCACGGGACGATTGTCCGGCCGTTTGGACGGACGTCCCCTAGCCGATGGCCCAAGGCAAGCGCATTTCGGCGGAAATCGATGGCCGCGCCCTGCAGGCCATCAAGGACATGGGCGCCGCGGCCAGGCTCGCGCGCACGAGCGCCGGCGAAGGACAAGCTGTTGCGGCCCACCGCCTGGGCGTGCACGTGCAGACGATCGCACGAATCGAGTCGGGCGAGCCGGGCGTTGCGATCGGGCATGTGCTGGGGATGCTGGCGCTCTACGGCGTCACATGGGAGTTGCGCAAGTCCGAGGAAGACCAGCGTGGTTCCTGAATTGCAATAACTGGACCTCGCGTTCTGCGAGGCATTCACTTTCGAGGATGGTGCCCCACGGTCGTGAGCTCGACGTGAGGTTAGATGACTAACCTGGCAAAGGCAACGCCGTCTTATACCTCACCTGCTTCAACGCAAAGCTCGACCTGATCTTCTCGATCCCCGGAATCGGCGTCAGCTGGTTCAGGATGAATTTCTCCAGCGCCCCGATGTCCGCCACGGCCACTCTGATCAAATAGTCGCTGTCCCCAGTCATCAGGTAGCACTCCATGACCTCGTCGTGTTCGGCGATGCGGCGCTCGAATTCGGCCAGGCGCTCCTTGGCCTGTTCTTTCAAGCTGATGTTGATGAACACGTTCAGCCCCAGGCCCAGCGCCTTCGGGTTGGCCAGCGCCACATAGCGGTCGATCACGCCGTTCGCCTCCAGCGCTTTCACGCGCGTCAGGCATGGCGAAGGCGACAGGTGAACGCGCCTGGCCAGCTCCACGTTGGTTAGCGAGCTGTCTTGCTGCAGCTCAGCCAGGATTCTCAGATCGACGCCGTCCAGTTGCATGAAATGCTCTGATGATGAGTAGGATCGACGCCGTCCAGTTGCATGAAATGCTCTGATGATGAGTAGTTGTGGGGCGCGTCGTTAGCGGATCGACGGGCGTCCAGTTGCATGAAATGCTAAGCGTATAGCTGTTCGCGGCATTTTGTGCCGATGAGTTCGGCTTCTCGGCTATTTTACGAAACCCTGTTTCGCGGCTTTTTGCCTACAGTGGAAGGCATTGGAGCCTCCGACATGACCGACCTCAGCCTTACCCGCTTTCTCGCCGACGACAAGAGCGACATCGATCCGGTGGAAACCGCCGAATGGCGTGAGGCGCTGTTGTCGCTGGTGGCCACGCACGGCCCGGCGCGCGCGCGCTTCATCCTTGACGAGATCGCGGCGCTGGCGCGCAGTCCGCGTGTCGCGTGGTCACCCGAGTTGGTGACGCCCTACGTCAACTCCATCGCGGTGGACCAGCAGCCGGCCTTCCCCGGCGACCTCGCCATCGAGGAGCGACTGGGTTCCCTCATGCGCTGGAACGCGCTGGCCATGGTGGCACGCGCCAACGCCGCTTACGGAGAGCTGGGCGGCCACATTGCCAGCTACGCCAGCGCGGCCGACTTGTTCGAAGTGGGCTTCAACCATTTCTTCCGGGCGCGAAACGACAAGCAAGGCGGTGACCTTGTGTTCTTCCAGCCGCACAGCGCGCCGGGCGTTTACGCGCGTGCTTATCTGGAAGGGCGATTGACCGAGGCCGACCTGGCGCATTACCGGCAAGAGATCACGGCACCACGCGACGGCGCGCGCGGCCTCTCCAGTTATCCGCATCCGTGGCTCATGCCGGACTTCTGGCAGTTTCCCACCGGCTCGATGGGCATCGGCCCGATCAGCTCGATCTATCACGCGCGCTTCATGCGCTATCTCACGCACCGCAACCTGCTCAATTGCGATGGCCGCAAGGTGTGGGGCGTGTTCGGCGATGGCGAGATGGACGAGCCGGAGAGCATGAGCGCGCTCACGCTTGCCTCGCGCGAGAAGCTGGACAACCTGGTGTGGGTGGTCAACTGCAACCTGCAGCGCCTGGACGGCCCGGTGCGCGGCAACGGCCGAATCATCGACGAGCTGGAAAAGCTGTTCCGCGGGGCAGGGTGGAACGTGATCAAGCTGGTGTGGGGCAGCGACTGGGATGGCCTTTTTGCCCGTGACACTACGGGCGCGCTGGCCCGCGCTTTCGCAAACACCGTCGACGGCCAGATGCAAACCTTCGCGGCCAAGGACGGCCGCTTCAACCGCGACAACTTCTTCGGCCAGAACGAGGAGTTGAAGCGGCTCGCGCAAGGCATGACCGACGAACAGATCGACCGCCTGAAACGCGGCGGGCACGACCTGGTGAAGATCCACGCTGCCTACGCCGCGGCCGCCGCGCATCGCGGACAGCCCACCGTGATCCTCGCGCACACCAAGAAGGGCTATGGCATGGGCGCGGCCGGGCAGGGCAAGATGACGACGCACAGCCAGAAGAAACTGGACGACGCAGCGCTGCTGGAGTTCCGCAATCGCTTCAACCTGCCGCTCTCGGATGCGCAGGCCACCAACCTCGAATTCTTCAAACCGGCGGAAGACAGCGCGGAGATGCGATACATGCACGCCCAGCGCGCGAAGCTCGGAGGCTACCTGCCCAAAAGGCAGGACACTTCGCAGGCAGTACCCGTGCCTGCTCTCGCTTCGTACGCGTCCTTCGCCACCCAGGCGGCCGGCAAGGAGATGTCCACGACGATGGCCTTCGTGCGCTTGCTGGGCAACCTGCTGAAGGACAAGGAATTGGGCCCAAGAATCGTGCCCATCGTCGCCGACGAGGCGCGAACCTTCGGCATGGCCAACCTGTTCAAGCAGGTGGGGATTTATTCAAGTGTGGGCCAGCGCTACGAGCCGGAAGACATCGGCTCGGTGCTGTCGTACCGCGAGGCGCTGGACGGGCAGATCCTGGAGGAGGGCATCAGCGAGGCAGGCGCCATCGCCAGCTGGACGGCCGCGGCCACCAGCTACAGCGTGCACGGCGTTCCCATGCTGCCGTTCTATATCTATTACTCCATGTTCGGCTTCCAGCGTGTCGGCGACGCGATCTGGGCGGCGGCGGACCAGCGCTCGCGCGGCTTCCTGCTGGGCGCGACATCCGGCCGCACCACGCTGGGCGGGGAGGGCCTGCAGCACCAGGACGGCACCAGCCACCTGGTCGCGGCGACGATTCCCAACTGCAAGGCGTATGACCCGGCCTTCGCCGGCGAGATGGCCGCGATCATCGACCACGGCATGCGCGAGATGCTCGTTTCGCAGCAGGACGTCTTCTATTACGTGACGCTGATGAACGAGAACTACGCCCAGCCGGACCTGCCCGAGGGCGCGCAGGAAGGCGTGATACGCGGGGCGTACCGCTTCGGCAGCTACGGCGAAGGCCCCGCCAAGGTCACGCTGATGGGGTCGGGCGCGATCCTCACTGAAGTTATTCAGGCGGCTCAGCAGTTGGCGCTGGAAGGCGTGGCGAGCGAGGTGATCAGTGTCACGAGCTGGAGCGAGCTTGCACGCGATGGAGTTGGCTGCCAGCAGCGCGCCATGCGCGGGGAGGAGCACATCATTCCCTACCTGTGCGGCCTGCTCGGCCGGGTCGCCGGCCCGGTCATCGCCGCCACCGACTATGTCCGCGCGGTGCCAGAGTCAGTCCGAGCCTTCCTGCCCGAGGGCCGGGCCTACCTCACACTGGGCACCGACGGGTTCGGCCGCAGCGACACGCGTGCCGCATTGCGCGAATTTTTTGGTGTGGATGTAGCCCACATCGTCAAGGCCACGCACCACGCCCTGAGCCGCGCCGTTAACATGCGGTAATGGCATCCAAATCCCGCTTCTGGGCCGACCTGACGACTCGCGAGTTCGCACAGCTCGACGCCGCCAAGACGGTGGCCGTGCTGCCGCTGGGCGCCACCGAGCAGCACGGGCCGCACCTGCCGCTGTCCGTGGACTACACGCTGGTGGACGGCGTCGTCGGCGCTTGCTTGCCGCAGCTGCCGGCGGACCTGCCGGTGCTCTTCCTGCCGACACAGCAAGTGGGCTACAGCCCCGAGCACTCGCGCTTTCCCGGCACGCTGACGCTGTCGTCGGCGACGGTGATGAACAACTGGATCGAGATCGGGGAGTGCGTGGCGCTGACCGGCCTCAAGAAGCTGCTGCTGCTCAACTCGCACGGCGGGCAGGTCAGCCTGATGGACATCGTGGCTCGCGAGCTGCGCACACACTACGACCTGATTGTCTACAGCTGCAGCTGGTGGAACCTGCCGCTTGGGGACGCCGTGACAGGGCTGTTCAGTGCGGAAGAACATCGGTTCGGCGTTCACGCCGGCGAGATCGAAACGTCCATGATGCTTGCGCTGCGGGCGCAGCACGTGGACATGACTCAGGCGAAGAACTTCAAGTCCACCTCGCAGGAGCGCGCGGGGACATACCCCATCCTCGGCAACGGCCAAAGCGCCAAGCTGGGCTGGGCTATGCAGGATTACAACGAGCAGGGCGCGGCGGGCAACGCCGCCGCCGCCACGGCGGACAAGGGCCGCGTGGTGCTCGAAGCTGCGGGCGCGCAGCTGGCGCTGCTGCTGCAGGAGCTGTCCGCGCTGCCGCTCTCGACGCTCGTGGACTTACCCGCGACCTGAGCGTGGATATATAGACCAGTCTATATAATGCGGGCGATGAATGCCCGCGTCCTCGACCACCCGCGCGATCGGATGATCGATGCCGCCATTGCGGGCATGCGCCTCTGCGGGCTGGCCGGTGCCGGCATCAACCACGTAGTTACCGCCAGCGGCGCGCCCAAGGGTTCGCTCTACCACTACTTTCCTGGCGGCAAGCTGGAGCTGGCGCGTGAGGCGCTCGAGCGCTTTGGCGAGCAGCGCCAGCAGGAACTGCGCACTGCGCTCTCGGGTGACGCCGCGCCCGACCAGAAGATCAAGCGGCTGTTCTCCCGTATGGCCAAGGGGCTGGCGATGGAGGATTTCCGGTACGGCTGCGCTGTGGCCGGCGTGACGCTGGACCTCGACGAGGATTCAGCGGCGCTGGCCCCGGTCTGCAGCGGGTTGCTCGACGCCTGGGCGCAAACGGTCGCAGAGGTGTTCGCGCCGCTGCCGGCCGCGCGGCGCCGCGCGCTCGCCCGGTTCGTGATCGCCACCTTCGAAGGCGCGCTGGTGCAGGCCCGCGCCGCGCGCAGCACCCAATCCGTGCTGGAGGCCGGCGAGCTCGCGGCGTCGCTGGTGCGGGGTGAACTCTCTACAACCTGAACAGGAAGCCGGCAACCATGTCCCAGTACAACCACGAGCGCGACGTCGCTTTCTACAACCGTCTCGGGGCCGACACTCTGCCGGGGCTGATGGGCATCCAGGTCCTCGAAATCGGGCAAGGGCGGATCAAGGCTCAACTCGAAGTACGCAAGGACCTTCATGCCCCGAACGGCTTCCTGCACGCCGGAACCGTCGTGACTCTGGCGGACACTGCCTGCGGCTACGGCTGCTCGGCGCACCTGGCGCCGCCGGCAAAAGGCTTCACCACCATCGAACTCAAGAGCAACCACCTGGGCACTGCCCTGGACGGGGTGATCGAAGTGGAAGCGCGCGCGGCCCACCTGGGGCGCACGACGCATGTGTGGGACGCGGAAGTACGCCACCAGGGCACGGGCAAAACCATCGCGCTTTTCCGCTGCACGCAGATGATTCTTTGAGGGTCTGGCGCTTCATCGACTGCGTCCTACGCCAGCTTGCGAGGGGGCCGACAACGCTACAGCGCTCGGCCGCTAGGCTGGGGAATCACCGGCGCATTGCCGGATTTCTTCAAAGGAGCGCGAGATGACAACAGTTGCTGACGTGATGACCCGGGGCGTGAGGACCCTGGCCCAGACGGATTCCGTCTCCCAGGCCGCCCAGGCAATGGACGAACTCAATGTCGGCGTGATTCCTGTGTGCGACGGCGAAAAGTTGGTGGGCATGGTGACCGACCGCGATATCGTCGTGCGTGGCGTAGCGCAGGAATGCGACCTGAAGGCCACCAAACTGGCGGACGTGATGAGCACCAACGTGCGTTGCGCCACCGAAGAGCAGGACATCGACGAGATCCTGGGGCAGATGGGCGACAGCCAGATCCGCCGCATGCCAGTGGTCGACGCCAACAAGCGCTTGGTGGGCATCGTCTCGCTGGGCGACATCGCCGACAAGAACCCGGGCGACGAGATGGACGTGGCGAACTCACTGGCCGAGATTTCTTCGCCGGCCAAGCCCGACCGAGCGAGCCAGTCGCAAGCCAGCGGTCCGGCCGGCGGCGGCTCTGCTGACGGCAAGCCTCGTAGACAGCCGAGCTGAAGTGTTGCGCAGGGCCAACTGGCCTGTAAATTCAGTAGAGTGTTGTGCGCAACGTCACAACACTGTGACGCATCGGTTCCTACACTGGAGGCAGGAAAGGAGCCGCCATGCGATTTTCAGCCGCGATCAAACCCAAGCAGCCGCTGCGTACGCCTGCGGTTGCCGACGTCATTCGCCGGCTCATTTCGAGCGAGCCGTCCGCGCGTAGCGAGCCGCCTCCGCGTCGCTCTGAGGACTTACCGGTCGATCTCGACCAGCGTGTCCGCCTCATCGGCGAATGGTAGAAAAAAAGGGCGCTTGGCGCCCTTTTCTTATTGGGCGATGCCAGCCTCAACGATTGCCGTTGTCGCTGGTGCTCATGTTGCCGCTTGTGGCCCCACCCGCGTTGCGCGAACGGTTGCTCTCACTGCGGGCCTGGCCACCTTTGCGGCCGGCTTCGCGGGCTTCCTCGGACGTGAACTCATGGGCTGTGCCCTTCTCGTGAGCCGCCCGGCCCCCTTCGCTGGCGATTTCGCGCTGACGCTGCGGGTCCATCGACGCGAAGCCGCGGTTGGACTTTCGGGGGCTGCTGTCCTGGTTGCCTTGATTGTTCGATGCCATTGGAATCTCCTGAAAAACGCGGTGGGTGAATCATGGCGGGCAATTGCGCCGGCCACGCCATCATTGAGCGTTCATCGCGATTGGACGCTCGTCAGGAAGACAAGCAGAGCAATGTAGGACGAAACCTTGCGCAGTTACGATTCGTTGCTATCGAATTAATAGCGCGCGTGGGGCTATGCGGGACAGAAGCGCGGCCGCTTCGCTGTTCTCGAGCTGGGGCGCGGGAGCCTCGGCAAGACTGCCGAGCAGCCGCGAAAGCTGGGCGAGCGAAGGTTGCACTGGTCCGAAGAAGCGCGGGCTCGCTCCCCGGGCCACCAGCAGCGTGGGAAACGTTTCGACGTCCACGTCCCCCATGGCTTGGGCTTCGTCTTCGATGTCGATCCACGCGAAATGCAGGCCAGGGTGCGTAGCGGCCGCCTGGCTGAAAATGCCGCGCCACTCGCGGCACACGCCGCACCACTCGGCACACAGACAGATCACCCACCATTCGTGGGACGCGGCGTCGTCAAGCGGATTCATCCGGCCAGTTTAGCCGGGGCTCGATTTACCTCAGGCGTAGGTGATCCAATCGGCGTAGGCCGGGTCGTCCAGGTGCGGGATGGCGTTGTAGCAGACCAGCATGTGCCGCTTGGGCGTGAACGCGAACTCGGTGATCGAGCTATTGCGGATGCGCATGTTCAGATCGATCGTCGCATCGGCGCTTGCGCCCAGTACGTAGCCTACGGCAGTGGCGATCGGGCCGCCACTGGTGACGACGAGGACGTTCTTGCCGTAGTGGTTGGCGCGCACGTGGTCCAGCGCGCCCGCCACCCCCGCGACGAAATCGTTGTACGAGGGCATCCCCTTGGGGCTGACGACGCCGGCCATCCATTGCGCCAGGCCGTCGCGCAGCAGGCGGAAGTGATGCCGGTACATCTCGGGTGATGTCGGCTTCAGCAGCTTGTGCGGGTGGATGGTGGCGATCACCGCCTCGCTGTCATACTCATTGAGGCCCTCCCACGAAAGGTGTTCGCCCTTGTGGTTCATCCCTTGCAGGATGCCCTCCAGTGTTTGCTTGTGTCGTCGAAGCGTGCCCGCGATGAGACCGTCGAAGTGGATCCCCTTGTGGGCGAAGTATTCACCCAGTCGGACGCTCTGCTTTTGGCCGAGGTCGCTGAGCTGGTCATAGTCTTCGGCGCCAAAGGATGCCTGGCCATGCCGAACGAGGTAGAGAGTTCCCATCGCGTGATTCTGTACGCGCGGGTTGCGCCGCCCAGTCTCCCCGGTGACGGAAAGCTACGAAGGCGACAGCACGCGCGCGAACACGGCGCTGTCGACGTTGCCTCCTGTGAGCGCCACGCCGACGCTGCGGCCTTGCCAGCGTCCGCGCTGCTGTATCGCAGCAGCCAGGCCGGCAGCGCCGGCGCCCTCAGCCACGTTGTGCGTGTCCGCGAACAGCACGCGCATCGCCTGGGCCACCTCGTCGTCGGTCACCGTCAGAATGTCTTCGGCTTCGCGCAACAACACCTCCAGCGCTTCCTCGTCGGCGATGCGGCAGGCCATGCCATCGGCGAGGACCGTGGTGACAGGGGCTTCAACCACTGTGCGGGCGCGCCAGGAGTCGAGATAGGTGGTGGCATGCGCCGACACCACGCCGATGAGGGCCGAGCGCGCGCCGGTGTGGGCGCGTGCCGCCGCGGCGGCGCAGAAACCCGAACCCTGGCCGATCGGAACGAACACAACGTTGGGCTCCTGGCCGCGCTCGAAGCTTTCGAAGAACTCGAGCCAGTAGGTCATCACGCCCTTGATGAGGCCGTGATCGAAGGAGGGCACCATGTGCAGGCTCTGCTGCGACGCGAGGCAGGCTGCGTACTCGCGGGCTGCCTGGAAATCCTCGCCATGCTCGATGAGTTCCACGCCCAGTGCCCGCATCGCCGCGTTCTTCTCTTGCGAGTTGCCCTTGGGCACGACGATGGTGGCAGGCATGCCGTACTTGCGCGCGGCGAAGCCCACCGACTGGCCATGGTTGCCCCGCGTCGCCGTGATCACGCCCTGGGCGCCGCCGCTCGCCGCCAGCGCGGCGAAGTAGGTCAGGCCGCCGCGCACCTTGAAGGCGCCGGCCGGCGTGTGGTTCTCGTGCTTGACCCAGACGGTCATGCCGAGCCGCTCGCGCAGCAGGGGCCACGCGTATTGCGGCGTGGGCGGCATGACGGCATAAACAGTGCGACGCGCCGCGTCGATCTCCTCGCGGGAAAAGTGCATGGGGGCTTTCGTTATCTCCAGCCGAGTTCTTGCGCGGTGAGCATCAGGCGCCCGCCGATTCGAGCGTGACGATGCCTTTCGGCGTGGCCAGAGTGGCGACGAGGTTTGGTGCACCTTGCTCCACGGTGACGCCAGTCATGCCGATAGCCCGGTGGGCCGCTTGCAGGTCCTCCAGGCGCGGGTGGCAGGCGTGCAGGGATTGCAGCGCCAGCCCCGAATCGGGCATGGTGTCTGCCGGATGGATGTCTTCCCACTGGATCAGTGTGGGGAGGGCGCCGTAGAACAGCCGCTGGCCGTCGGCGCGCACGCTGATCTGCCAGCGCAGCAAGCCCTCGGCCGTCTGGCGTTCGGCATGAACCAACGGCCCGCGCTCGATGCCCAGGAGATGCAGCGCCTTGAGCGCGGAGGCGGCATCGCCGGTGCGGGCCACGAAATGCACCAGCCGGGGCTGCCCCTGCACGGCCTGCTGGAGCTCGGGGTTGTCGAGGTCGAACCAGCGACTGCGGCCCGGCGGCGGCGCCTGCGGGTTGATGGCGATGATCTCGAGGTAAGCGCGCGGGTAGCCCGCCGTGGAAAGCCGCAGTAGCCGGTTGTGCGTGCCCATCAGCGGATGCTCGCCACCGGGGCGCGGCGTCACGCCCAGCGTGGCCTCGCACCACTGCACGCCCTGGTCCAGCGATTGCGCCGCCACCACCAGGTGGTCGACTTGCGCGGCCGATTGTTTCATAGCGTCACGCTTCCGGCGATGCAGGTCACCGATTGCCCGCCGACCCACACCTGGCCCGCGCCATCGCGCTCGATGTGCACGCGCCCGGCACGCGACAAGCAGGCGCCCTGGGCGGCAACGTAACGCTCGGGCATGTGCCTTTCCTCGATCAGCCATTGCGCCAGGCTGGCGTTGAGGCTGCCGGTGACCGGGTCCTCGGGGATGCCGAGGGGCGCGGCGAAGCCGCGCACTTCGAGCTGCGGCTCGCCGGTCGCCGGTTCGCGGTAGGCGGCAGCGACGCCGACCTTGTGGCCGAGGCGCTTGAGTTGCATGTGGTCCGGCGCGAGGCGCAGCACCGTCTGCGGGTTGTCCAGCAGCAGCGAGAGCCACACCGGACCGTTGTCCAGCGTCTGGGCCGCGATCACCTGACTGGCCTTGAGGCCGAGGGCCGCGGCGACCTCGGCCAGCACGGCGGGGCTCGGCGCGCTGCGCTTGAGTGGCGGCGCGGCGAAAGCGAGCCGGGCGCCCTCGCGCCGCAGCCGGACCAGGCCGACCTTGCACTCCTGCACGATGAACTCGCGCCCGCGCGGCTTGCCGCCGGCTTCGAGCCATGCGTGGCAGCTGCCCAGCGTCGGGTGGCCGGCGAAGGGCAGCTCGCCGCCGGGCGTGAAGATGCGTACGCGGTAGTCGGCAGCGTCGTCCTCGGGCGGCAACAGAAAGGTGGTCTCGGACAGGTTGGTCCACGCCGCGAAGTGCTGCATCTCTTCATCGGACAGGCCCGCGCCATCCAGCACGACGGCCAGGGGATTGCCTCGGTAGGGCGTGGCGGTGAAGACGTCGATTTGCTTGAATGGGCGTTGTGCCATGAGGGTCCTTCAGGAAAGAGATAGGTCGAGCACGCCGCGCGCAGCCGTGTGCGACAGGATGCCCTGGTACCAGCGGTCCAGGTTCGGCCGCTCGGGGCGCTTCAGCGGCAGCCCATGCCAGCGGTGGATTTCGCAGGCGATGGGGATGTCCGCCATCGTGAAGGCGTTGCCGGCCATGAAGGCCCGGCGCGCGAGATGCGCATCGAGCAAGGCCAGCAGGGGCCCGGTGGCGGCGATCGATTGCGCGACGATCTCCTTGTTGCGCTTTTCCGCCGGCGTCCGCATGAGCTGGATGAAGGCGGCGCGGCCGGCCGGGTTGAGCGTGGTTTGCTGCCAGTCCATCCAGCGCTCGGCGTCGAAGCGGGCGGCCAGCTCCTGCGGGTACAACGTGCCCGCCGAATGCTTCGCGCACAGGTAGCGAACGATCACGTTCGATTCCCAGAGAACGAAGCCGTCGTCCTCGACCAGCGGCACGAGGCCGTTCGGGTTCTTCGCGAGGTACTCCGGCGTCTTGACGATGCCGAACTCATGGCCGGCGTCGTTGCGCTCGAAGGCGATGCCCAGCCACTGCGCGGCCACCACGACCTTGCGCACGTTGATCGACGACAGCCTTCCCCAGATCTTCAGCATGGCTCAGCCTCTCCCAAGTTGCTCGCGGACGGCGGCGGCCAGCGCCGCGATGCCGGTATCGATCTGCTCCACGCTGGCCGTGACGAACGACAGGCGCAGGGTGCGCGGATCGGGGTGCGCGGCATAGAACGGCGCGCCCGGCACGAACGCCACGCCCTTGTCCACCGCCTTGGGCAGCAGGTCGATCGCGCTCGCCCCGTGCGGCAACCGCACCCACAGGAACATGCCGCCATCGGGCGTGTTCCATTCGACGCCCAGCCCCTGCATCTCGCGTTGTAGCGCGGCGAGCATGGCATCGCGTTGCGACTTGTAAAGTGCGCGGATGGTCGGCACATGTCGGGCGAGGAAACCGTCCTTCATGACTTCCGAGACCATGCGCTGGTTGAAGCTGGGGCTGTGCAGGTCGGCCGCCTGCTTGGCCTGCAGCAGCTTCGGGTGCAGAGCCCGCGGCGCGACGAGGAATCCGAGGCGCAGGCCCGGCGCAAGCACCTTGGAGAACGAGCCGAGGTACACACAGCCTTCGGGGTTGCGGGCGGTGAGGGGCAGCGGCGGCGGCGCGTCGAACCACAGGTCGCCATAGGGGTTGTCCTCGACCATCGGCAGGCCTAGCTCCGCGGCCCGGCGCGACAGGGCGGCACGCCGGCTCTCGGTCATCGTGCGGCCGGTGGGGTTCTGGAAGTTGGGCAGCACGTACAGGAAACGGGCGTCGGCTGCCTGATCGGCCAGGTCGTCCACGTCCACCCCTTCGCCATCGCTAGCGACGCCCACCACCTCCGGCTCCATCGGCGCGAAGGCCTGCAACGCGCCGAGGTAGGTCGGTGTCTCGACGAGGACGCGCGAGCTGGTGTCGATCAGCACCTTGCCGACCAGGTCCAGGCCCTGCTGCGAACCCGTGGTGATCAGGATCTGGCCGGG
Organism: Ramlibacter sp.; assembly: GCA_029237735.1. Classification (GTDB taxonomy): domain Bacteria; phylum Pseudomonadota; class Gammaproteobacteria; order Burkholderiales; family Burkholderiaceae_C; genus Ramlibacter. Next base: position 58,422 of record JAQZBU010000017.1, read on the forward strand.
GTCAACGGTCCACGGCAGCATGGCCGCGACCTGCTCGCGCAGCGGGCCGTAGCCTTCGCTGGCCGCGTATTGCAGCGCGCCGGGGCCGTCGTCGCGCAGCACCTTCTCGCAGGCGGCGGCGAACTCGGCCACCGGGAATGTCCTGGGCGAGGGGAGCCCTCCGGCAAAGCTGATGATGCCGGGGCGCTCCGTCACCTTGAGGATCTCGCGGATGACCGAGGGGTTCATCTTCTCGGCGCGGCGAGCCAGCACCCAATGCGTGTGTTGCAGGTCGTTCAGTTTCATGGGTTACTCCGGAAAGGGGTGGATGGTGGTGCTTCAGGCGACGGCGCGCACGGGCATTTTCTTGCCGACGAAGACGACGGCGATCACCGCGAAGGCGAAGCCCAGGGTCAGCGCGTCGAGCGACTCGCCGAGTAGCGGTACCGCAAACAGCATCCCCAGGAACGGCTGGACCAGTTGCACCTGGCTCACGCGGACGGTGCCGCCCAGCGCCAGGCCGCGGTACCAGGCGAAGAAACCCAGCCACATCGAAAACACTGCCACGTACGCAAAGCCCCACCAGGCCGCGGCCTGCAACGATTCCTGCGGGCGGGTGAGGATGGCCGCCGGCGCCGTGAGTGGCAAGGCGATCACGAGCGCCCAGCAGATGACATGCTCGGCGCGCATGCGGTGCGAGAGGCGCGCGCCCCAGCCGTAACCGACGGCGGCGCAGGCCATCGCGCCCAGCAGTAATGCGTCGGGGGCCTTGATGGACAAACCAGACTCACCCGAGCGGATCACAGCGAACGCGACCACCAGGGCGCTGCCGATCGCGGCGCAAATCCAGAAGCCCGCCGAGGGCCGCTGGCGATGCAGCCACGCGCCGACAGCCGCGGTCGCCAGCGGCAGCACGCCAACGATCACGCTGGCATGCACGGCCTCGACATGGCGCATCGCAACGGAGGTGAGCAGCGGGAAGCCGAAAACGACGCCGCCCGACGTGATCGCCAGGGGCCACCAGTCTTCTCGCCTCGGCAGGGGCGCGCGGGTGGCGGCGAGAAACACCGCGGACAGCAAAGCCGCCACTGCGGCGCGGCCGAGCGCGATGAATACGCCGGACATCTGCGGCGCTTCAGGCGTTCCGACGGCCAGACGCGTCATCGGCAGCGTCAGCGCGAAGATGGTGACGCCCAGCGCCCCGAGCCAGAAGCCCTTGGTTTCCTGCGCTTTCATACGGTGAGCACTGTCGCCACGACCGCGCCAACGTGGAATTCGGCTGTCGTCATACTGGGGCTTGCCTGTTCATGTCGATCAATGTAGTCTTTAACATCAATACACGAGCAGTACAGTTGGCCAGTTCAGTTGGACATCTGTATTGCCCGAATTGCCAGTACACGAAGGCGCTCCCGATGTTGATGAAAACCTCCTCCCAGTCGCTGACCGACCAGCTGTCGGCCCGCTTCTCACAGCGCATCCGCGACCGTTTGCTCGCGCCGGGCGCGCGCCTGCCGTCGGTGCGCCAGTGCGCGCATCAACACGAGGTGAGCCCGTCCACGGTGGTGGCCGCGTACGACCAGCTGCTCGCGCAGGGTTTGGTTGAGGCGCGCAAGAACCGAGGCTTCTTCGTGCGCGAAAGCCGGGCCGAGCCGCCACCGCCGCCGAGCTCCGGCGCGGCCGCGCGCGCGGAGGTGGTGTCGGCTCGCAGCTACGTGCCTATCGACGCTACGGCACTGATCCGCGGCATGTTCCACAAGGTCAGCAACAAGCCGCAACCGGGGATGGGTGTGTTCCCGCCCGAGTGGCTGGAATCCACGTTCATGCCGGCGGCTGTGCGGAAGGTGACCAGCACCAAGGCGTTGCAGGCGTTCTCGCTGCAGTACGGCGAGCCGATGGGCGACAGCGGACTGCGTAGGGTGCTGGCCAAGAAGCTGGCGACTCTCTCCGTGCATACGACGCCCGAAAACATCATCACGACGGTGGGCGCGACCCATGCGCTGGACATCGTGAGCCGGACCTTGCTGCGCCCCGGCGATCACGTGATGGTCGAAGAGCCCGGCTGGGCAGTGGAATTCGCGCGCCTTACCGCGCTGGGTATGCGTCTGTTGCCCGTGCCGCGCGGGCCGGAAGGTCCGGACCTCGAGGTCATGGCGCGTTACTGCGAAGCGCACCAGCCCAAGCTCTACGTGAGTGTGAGCGTTTTCCACAATCCAACGGGATATTGCCTTTCACCAGGCAGCGCTCACCGCGTGCTGCAACTGGCCAACCAGCACAACTTCCACATCGTCGAGGACGACACGTACAGTCACATCGCCCCCGAACACGCGACACGCTTGTGCGCGCTCGATGGCCTGCAGCGCACGATCTACGTGAGCGGCTTCGCCAAGATCCTCGCGCCGAATTGGCGTGTGGGTTTTCTGGCTGCGCACCCGTCTCTCATCGAGTGCCTGCTGGACACCAAGCTGCTGGCCACGCTGACAACCCCTGCGTTGCTGGAAAAAGCACTGGCCCTGTGCATGGAGCAGGGCCAGTTGCGCCGCCACGCCGAGCGCATTCGTACGCGGCTGGGGGCGGCGCGCAGCCGCAGCGTGAAGCTCGCGCTGAATGCGGGCTGCACTTTTGCGGCGGAACCGGCGGGGCTGTTCGGCTGGGTGGACACCGGCGTGGACACGGATGCGCTGGCCCAGCGCATGCTGGACAAGGGCTATTTGCTGGCGCCGGGGGGCTTGTTCCATGCCGAGCGAAAGCCCAGCACGCTGATGCGCATCAATTTCGCTACGACGCAAGACGCCGCGTTCTGGAAAACATATTCGGATATCGTGCGACGGGTGTAACGACTACAGCATCTCGTCCGGCGCAAAGGGCGCGATCACCCTGACCAATAGCCGGAGCTTGGTGCTTGCGTCGGGCTCGCTGTGCGCATCCTTGAAACTTGCGCCGGGCGGGGCCCGCCAGACCAGATCGCCCTTGTCCATCTCGAGCTTGTACGCGCCTTGCGCAAAGGTGGCTTCAACCTGGCGTGTCGCGAGCCGGGACATCGCCGCGCTGCGGATCACCAGGGCGACCTCGCTGTTCTTGCGCTGGGACCGCAGGTCGAGGTTCATGGATCCCACCACCAGGAGCCGGTTGTCGATGACCACAGCCTTGGAGTGCAGGCTGGCGCGCGAGCTACCACTCTTGGAGCCGCCACCGGCGCTCGAGCCGAAGCCGCGCGTGGAACCCATCCCCGCCATCGTGCCTTCCTGCGCTGCGCGCATCTCGTAAACCTCAATGCCGAGCGCCACCAGGTCTTTGCGGTAGCGCGCGTAGCCTGCGTGGGCGGCGGGGGCGTCGTTCGAGGCCAGCGAATTGGTCAGCACGCGCACCCGGATGCCTTTGGCGCGCAGCTGCCTGAACTGCTCCATCGTCGCCTGCCCGGGCACGAAGTACGGCGAGATGATCAGCACGTCCTGTTTGGCCTGGAGCATCAGGTTCAGCAGGCCGTCCACCACGGTTTCACCGGCGTCGGCCTCGTCGTCTCCCGGTCCGATCTTGCCGGGTTCGTCGACCATCACCAGCGACGGCGCCCAGGTGAGGGGCACGGTACGCAAGTCCATCGGCGCCTGCGTGGCACCGGTCGGGGGCGGGGTCGATTCCGGCGGCAGGATCGCCGAAGTGAGTGTCGGCGCCGGCATCGATGCTGCGGGGGCCGGGCTGGGCGTGGCTTTGGACGGATCCGACGCCTTCTCGGTGGGCGGCTTGCGCAGTTCTTCCAGCTCCTTCTTCGAAATCAGCGTTTGCACCGGGTAGGCAAGCTCGTCGTTCCAGAAACGGTCGAAGCTGGCGGACATGTCCCGGACGACGCGGCCCATGGCCAAAACTTCGAGATCGATGAAAGCGCTCTTTCCGTCACCGCCGAAATAGGCGTCACCCAGGTTGCGTCCTCCAGTGATCCCGATCGCGTTGTCCGCAATGAACAGCTTGTTGTGCATACGCTTTTGCATGCGAGGTAGGTCTTTGAGCGACGTCACCACACGGCCGATCAGGGAACTGCGCGAACCGGGCAGCGGATTGAAGAGGCGGATTTCCACGTTGGGCTCGAAGGCCAGCCGCAGCACCTGAGCGTCGTCGCCCACGGTATTGAAGTCGTCCAGCAGGACGCGCACGCGCACGCCGCGACGGGCCGCGTCGCGCAGGCGCTGCAGCAAAATCTCGGTGCTGCTGTCGGCGTGAATCGCGTAGTACTGCAGGTCGAGCGTGCGCTGGGCGCCGTCGATCATGGCCAGCCGGCTGCCAAATGCGGCATCGACGCTGTCCAGCAGGTTGAATCCGGAATCCGCTTGGGAGCGTTGCTGCGCCTTGCGCTCCAGCACCAAACGGCCAAGGGCAGTTTGGTCCGGTGCCATGAAGGCCTTGGAAACGGGCCTGTCGGTGGCGTTGGCTGGCAGGCTCGCGCAGCCAGCGGCGGCGGTAGAAAGGGCAAATGCAACGAGCCAGCGCAGCATGAGGCCCCAGATCGCGCCGGCGTGGTGCTGCGTTGGTTTGAGGCGGATACTGTGCTGCATGATGGTGCATCCACTCTACCTTGGGGAAGGTTGTTACGGTTGCCCTGTTGAGTCAGTTGCCGTCGCCAGTGGGTGACGGACAAAGGCTTACAGGCCGCCGAGGGTTTCCCAACGCTCCAGTGCCGCCGTCAGCTCGTTGTCGATTTGGGCGCTGCGCTCGGACAGGCTGGAGGCCCGTGCCACGTCGTTCACATAGAGGCTGCCGTCCGCGAGCTCGTCGTGGATGGCCTTCTGCTCCTGTTCCAGCGACTCGATCAGCGCGGGCAATCCCTCGAGCTCGCGCTGTTCCTTGTAGCTCAGCTTTTTCGAGGCAAGCGCCTGTGCGCGCCGGGATTGCGTGAGCCAATCCTGCACGCCGCCCTCGTATTCACGCCAGAGGCCTTCGCCTTCGAACACGATCGTGCTGGTCACGACGTTGTCCAGAAACGCCCTGTCGTGACTGACCAGGAAAACGGTGCCGTCGTAGTTTTGCAGCAGATCTTCCAGCAGTTCCAGCGTGTCGATGTCCAGGTCGTTCGTCGGCTCGTCGAGCACCAGCACGTTGGCAGGGCGCGCGAACAGCCGCGCCAGCAGGAGCCGGTTGCGTTCCCCGCCGGACAGTGATCGCACCGGCGAGCCTGACCGTGCGGGTGAGAACAGAAAGTCGCCGAGATAGCTCTTGACATGCTTGCGCTGGCTGCCGATCTCGATCCATTCACTGCCGGGGCTGATGAAATCCTCCAGGGTCGCGTCCAGGTCCAGCGCATCGCGCATCTGATCGAAGTAGGCCACTTGCAAGTTCGCGCCTTGCCGCACCGTGCCACTGTCGGGCGTCAGTTCACCAAGGATCAGCTTGAGCAGCGTTGTCTTGCCCGCGCCATTCGGGCCGATCAGGCCGACCTTGTCGCCACGCAGGATAGTCGCAGTGAAATCCCGCACGATGTTCTTCTCGCCGAACGACTTGCTGACCTTGGTGAGCTCCGCGACGATTTTTCCGCTCGGCAGGCCGGAGGCGACATCCAGCCTCACGCTGCCCAGCGCCTCGCGCCGCGCCGCCCGACGTTGCCTGAGTTTCTCGAGACGCGTGATGCGGCCCTGCGCGCGGGTGCGCCGGGCTTCGACGCCCCTGCGGATCCACACTTCCTCCTGGGCCAGGAGCTTGTCTGCTTTGGCGCTGATGACCGCCTCCTGAGCCAGCTGCTCTTCTTTCTGAATCTGGTATTGAGTGAAGTTGCCCGGGTAGGAGCGCAGTTGGCCGCGGTCGAGTTCGACGATGCGCGTCGCCACCCGGTCGAGGAAAGTCCGGTCGTGCGTGATCGTGACCACGCTGCCCTTGAAGTCGATCAGCAGGT
>JAQZBU010000139.1 GCA_029237735.1 Ramlibacter sp.
TCGGTCGTGCACACGGGCGTGAAGTCCTTCGGGTGCGAGAACAGGATGGCCCAGCTGTCGCCAATCCATTGGTGGAAGTCGATGGCGCCTTGCGTGGTCTGCGCCTTGAAGTTGGGCGCGGTGTCGTTGATGCGCAGTGACATGGTGGCTCTCCTTGGTGTGGCCGGTTTTCTCCCGGCGCGGTCATCTTCGCACGGCGCGGGTGAGTGTCAATCGCCCGCAACTTCGCCACCACTGCGGACGGGGCCACCTGCCAGTCAGCAGGCTGTGCGATCGGCGCTCGTGCCCATCAGTACCGATGGTTGCACATTAGCTTCCAAGACTCAGCGTCCACAATGTATGGATAAGGATCTGGTAGTTTTTTCATTTCTAGCGAAGGACCCTAGCCCATGAACATCGACGACCTCAAGTCCGTGGCCAATGCCATCGTCGCAAAACAGAAAGGCGTGCTGGCAGCGGACGAAAGCAGCCCCACTATCAAGAAACGCTTCGATTCGATCCAGCTCGAGGCCACCGAAGAGAACCGCCGGCGCTACCGCGAGATCCTGTTTACCGCCGGCGGCATCGAACGCACTCTCGGCGGCGTCATCCTGTTCGACGAAACCTTGCGCCAGAGCACGCGCGATGGCGTCCCATTCCCCGCGCTGCTGGCGGGCCGGGGAATCATCCCCGGCATCAAGGTCGACCAAGGCGCCAAGGCGCTGGCGCTGCATCCGGGCAATAAGGTGACGGAGGGGCTGGACGGCTTGCGCGAACGGCTCGCGCAATACCGGCAACTGGGCGCGCAGTTCGCCAAGTGGCGGGCGGTGATCGAGATCGACGAGCGCGATATTCCGTCGCCGTTCGGCATCCGCGCCAATGCCCACGCACTGGCTCGTTACGCCGCCCTGTGCCAGGAGGCCGGGCTGGTTCCGATCGTGGAACCAGAAGTGCTGATGGATGGTGCCCACGGCATCGAGCGCTGCGAGGCGGTAACGGCGCAGGTGCTGCAGGAGGTATTCGCCGAACTGGACGCCCATCACGTGCTCTTCGAGGGCATGCTGCTGAAGCCGAACATGGTGATCCCCGGCAAGAAGTGCGCGCGCCAGGCCGGCGTGCAGGAGGTGGCCGAGGCCACGCTGCGCTGCCTCAGGCGCTATGTGCCGGCGGCGGTCCCGGGGATCGTGTTCCTGTCCGGCGGACAGAGCGCGGAGGACGCCACCGACCACCTGAATGCGATGAACGCGATGGGCGCGCAGCCGTGGCAGGTCAGTTTTTCATATGGGCGGGCGCTGCAGGCGCCGGTGCTGGCCGCGTGGCAGGGGCAGGAAGGCAACGTCGCCGCGGCGCAGCAGGCGCTGCTCAAGCGTTGCAACCTCAACGGCCTGGCTCGTGACGGAAAGTATTCGCGGTCCATGGAAGCTGCCGCATGATCCGATTCCCTACAGGTATCCGCTAGTAGGAGTCCAACGGATGAGCGGCGAGAATCGCCGCCTATGACGCCCGCCGACACTCAGCAGACCCTCCAGCTCGCCTTCAACCTGGCGCCGGTGGGTATGTGCGTATCGCGCGACCGCATCGTCGAGATCTGCAACGAGGCGTTCGCCCGCATGTTCGGCTACGACGTGGACGAGCTGGTCGGCAAGCCGCTCGCCCCGCTCTACCCCTCGCTGGACGAGTTCGCGCACGTCGGCAACCTCGGCCTGCCGGTCATGCGCGATACCGGTGTGTACAGCGACGAGCGCATCATGAGGCGCAAGAACGGCGAGCTGTTCTGGTGCCATGTGGCGGGCCGCGCCCTGGACCGATCCAACCCCTTCGCCTGCGCGGTGTGGATGTTCGAGGACATCTCCCGGCGCCGCCCGGTGACAACGACGCTCACCCTGCGCGAACGGGAGGTCGCCCAGCAGCTGGCTACCGGTGCCACCAGCAAGCAGATCGCCCGCAAGCTGGGCATCAGTCCGCGCACTGTGGAAGCCCACCGCGCACGGCTCATGAAGAAGTTCGAGGCCACCACCAACGGCGAGCTCGTGGCCCGGCTGGTGGGCGGCGCCTGACCTTTCGCAGGGACGGCCCCAACGTATTTCTACGCTCTAGCTGCGGGCGCCGTGCCGGGCTAATGTCAGGGTTTTCCGTTCTGGAGGCTGCCCGATGAACCTGGCGCAATCGCTCCTGCGGGTGGCGCGGGCCGACCCGCGCCGCCCCGCACTTTTCGAAGGCAGACGCCTGCTGCGCGATTACGGCGCCCTCGCCGACCGCGTGGCGCGCCTGGCTTCAGCTTTCCACGCGGCGGGCTTGAAGCCCGGCGACCGGGTGGCTCTGTTCATGCATAACCATCCCGCGTACCTCGAGGTGATGTACGGCGCCTGGTGGGCAGGCTTGGTGGTCGTGCCCATGAACGCCAAACTGCACCTGCGCGAAGCGCAGTGGATCGTGGACCACTCGCAGGCCGTGTGGGCGTTCATCACCCCGGATGTGGGCCAGGGGCTGCCGACGCCGGGCCGCACGATCGACGTGACCGGCAGCGAGTACGAGGCGATGCTCGCGCAGCCGCCCGCGCCGATGGTCGAACGGGCGCCGGAAGACCTGGCCTGGCTGTTCTATACCAGCGGCACGACCGGCAAGCCCAAGGGCGTGATGCTGACCCATCGCAACCTGATGACCATGGGCCTCACCTACTTCGTCGACGTGGACCACATCGATCCGCGCGACGCCATCTTCTACGCGGCGCCCATGTCGCATGGCGGCGGCATCTACGCCATCCCGCATGTGATGGCGGGGGCGCGCCACGTCGTGCCGGCCTCCGGCGGCTTCGACGCGGCGGAGGTTTTCGAGGTGGCGGGCGCGATCGGCCGTCTGTCGATGTTCGCCGCGCCGACCATCGTCAAGCGGCTGGTAGACCACGCAGAGGCGACGGGCGCCGATTGCGCCGGGATCAAGACCATCGTGTATGGCGGCGCGCCCATGTATGCCGCCGATATCCAGCGGGCCATCCGCGTCATGGGGCAGCGGTTCGTCCAGATCTACGGCCAGGGCGAGAGCCCGATGGTCATCACGGCGCTATCGCGCTCGCAGCTGGCCGACACCGCGCACCCTCGCCATGCGCAGCGCCTCGCGTCGGTTGGCATCGCCCAGACGCCAGTGGAAGTACGGGTCGCGGACCCGAAGGGCTACCCTCTGCCGATCGGCGAAGTTGGCGAGGTGCTGGTGCGGGGCGACACGGTGATGGCCGGCTACTGGCGCGATGCGGATGCCACCGCGGCGGCCCTTCGGGGCGGCTGGCTCTTCACCGGCGACATGGGCGAGCTGGACGCGGACGGCTTCCTCACCCTGAAGGACCGCAGCAAGGACATGATCATCAGCGGCGGCTCCAACATCTACCCGCGCGAGGTGGAGGAAGTGCTGCTGCTCGCGCCGGGCGTCGCCGAGGTGTCGGTGGTGGGCGCGCCCGATCCGGAATGGGGCGAAGTGGTGGTGGCGTTCGTCGTGCCGCGCCCGGGGTTCGAGCTGGACGCGGCGCAACTGGATGACGTGTGCCTGCAGCACATCGCGCGCTTCAAGCGGCCCAAGCAGTACCGAATCGTCGATTCCCTCCCCAAGAACAACTACGGCAAGGTGCTCAAGACCACCTTGCGCGACCAACTGAAGGAAGACAAATCATGAACGACACGCCGTTGAAGGGCCGCCGCGCCCTGGTGACCGGATCGGTGCAGGGGATTGGCCTGGCCATTGCGCAGGGGCTGGCGCGGCAAGGTTGCGCCATCGTGCTGCATGGGCTGGCCACTCCGGTCCAGGCGCAGGAAGCCCGGGCCGCCATGCTGGCGGCGGGCGCACCCGCCGTGGAGGTGCACACGCACAACCTGCGCGAGGCGGCACAAGTGCAGGCTTTGATGGACGAGGTCCTGTCCTCACCCCTGGACATCCTGGTCAACAACGCCGGCATCCAGCACACTGCGCCGATGGCCGAGATGCCACGCGCGAAGTGGGACGACATCATCGCCATCAACCTGTCCGCCTGCTTCGACACCATGCGGCTGGCGCTGCCCCACATGGCGCAGCGCGGGTACGGCCGCGTGGTCAACATCGCGTCGGTGCACGGGCTCGTGGCCTCGATCAACAAGGCGCCCTATGTAGCTGCCAAGTTCGCGCTGGTGGGCATGAGCCGCGTGGCCGCACTCGAATACGCCAGCGCTGGCAGCCGCGAGAGCGGGGGCGTCACCGTCAACTGCATCTGCCCGGGCTGGACCGAGACAGCCATCATCCAGCCGCAGATCGACGCGCGGGCACAGCAGCTGGGCACCGGCCGGGAAGAAGCCATCCGCGACCTGCTCAAGGAAAAGCAGCCCAGCCTGCGCACCTCGTTGCCGAGTGAAATCGCGCGGTTGGTTACCTGGCTGTGCGAACCCGCGGCGCACAACCTGACCGGCACCGCCATCCCGGTGGACGGGGGCTGGACGGCGCAATAGCCGGCGTTTGGCGCGGGCCTACGCCCTCAGGATGGTGACGCGCATCTGGCGCACGAAATGCGCGCCGTCGGGGCGCTGGAAATGCTCGAAGCGGCGTCGCACATCGGCCGCCACAGCCGCAGGCAGTTCGATGTCCGAATGCGTCACCCGCACGATGCGATCGACGAAATCGTCGAAATCACGGAAGTGCAGCGGCGTGTCGAAGAACAGCTCACTCTCCCAGCGCAGCACGCCGGTATCGGCTGCGCGCCGCAGCGCCGCGTAGGCAGCGGCTCGAACTTCACCCTCGTCGTGGAAGAGCTTCACGATGTCGTTGAAGTCGCCCGCATAAACCGGCTCGGACACGTAGAGCCAACCGCCGGGCACGAGCACCCGAGCGATCTCCGCCAATGCCCTGTCAAGCAAGTTCATCGGCACATGGTGCAGCGACTTCAGCATGACGGCGACGTCGCGTGAATCATCAGGCAGCGGTATACCCTGGGCCCCCGCCATGCCGAACCGCAGGCCGGCCACCGGCGGCGCGGCCAGGTTGGCGGCGTGCTGCGCGGCGTCCACTTCGAACGCGTCCACCGAATTGGCGATGCCCCGCTGCAGCAGCGAGCGCGCGAACGCCGCTTTGCCGCAGCCGAGTTCCACCACCCTTGCGGCTCGTAGGGCGATGACTTCGTGGAAGAAATCGACTTCGTCGGTGACGAGGCGGGTGGGGGCCTGCGTAATCATCGCTCCACCTCAGAAAAGCATGTTCGGCAACACCAGCGTGATGATCGGCACGTAGGTGATGAGCACGAGGAAGGCCAGTAAAACCAGCGTCCACGGCAGCGCGGCCCGGGCCACCTGCATGATGGACATCTTCGTGATCCCCGCCGTCACGAAGAGGTTCAGCCCTACAGGTGGTGTCACCATGCCGATCTCCAGGTTCACCACCATGATGATGCCCAGGTGCACGGGGTCGATGCCCAGCCGCATGGCGATGGGAAACAGGATCGGTGCCAGAATCAGCACGATTCCCGTGGGTTCCATGAACATCCCCGCGATGAGAAGAAGGATGTTCACCACCACCAGGAACTGCCACGCCGGCATGCCCCAGCCGATGATGGTTTCCGCGATGGTCTGGGGAATGCGCTCGGTCGTCAGCACATGCGCGAACAGCAGCGCATTGGCCACGATGAACATGAGCATGATCGTGACCTTGCCCGATTCCAGCAACACGTGCGGTACCTTGGAAAGGGTGATGTCCCGGTATACCAGCACCGCGATGAGGAACGCATACACGGCCGCGACGGCGGCCGCCTCGGTCGGCGTGAAGATGCCGCCGTAGATCCCGCCCAGGATGATGACGATCAGCAGCAGGCCCCACAGAGAATCGCGTCCGGAAGTCAGCACGTCGCGTAGCGAAGCGCGGGGCTGCCGCGGCAGGTCGAGCATGCGGGCCCGCACATAGATAGCGACCATCAGGCACAGCCCCAGCAGGATGCCAGGCAGGATGCCCGCCATGAAGAGCTTGCCGACGGACGTTTCAGTCGCCGCGCCGTACACCACCATCACGATGGACGGCGGAATCAGGATGCCGAGCGTGCCGGCGTTGCAGATGACGCCCGAGGCAAAACTCTGCGGATAGCCGGCCTTGACCATGCCGGCGATCACGATGGAGCCCACCGCCACCACCGTCGCGGGCGACGAGCCCGACACGGCCGCGAACAGCATGCAAGCCATCACGGACGCCATCGCCAGCCCGCCGCGCATGTGGCCGATGCACGCGTTGGCGAATCGGATCATCCGGCGAGCCACGCCCCCGGTCGTCATGAATGAGCCGCCCAGGATAAAAAAGGGAATGGCCAGCAGCGTGTAGTGCTCGGAAGTTTCGTACAGCTTGAGCGACAGAGACGCTAGTGAGTCTTGCGCGAACATCATGATCGTGACGAGCGACGACAGGCCGAGCGCGACTGCGATCGGCAAGCCCAGGCCCATCAGGACGAACAGCATCACGAATAGGATGGCGATGGTCATTTCCGCACCTCCGCCGCTTCGTCCTGCATCGCGAGTGCATCCTTTGCTTCATCCACCAGCATGTGAGCCTCCTGGCCGGTGGCGAGCCGCCACAGCACTTGCGCGAACCGGAATGCCAGCAATGCGAAGCCGAGGGGAATCACGAGCCGCGGAATCCATTGCTGGACGGGCATGTCCTGCATCAGGATGCCCACGTCGTGCATCTTGCTCACGTACTGGTAGCCGCCCCAGGTGACGATGAGGGCATAGACGATGCACAGCGCGGCGGCCAGCGAGCCCACGATGCGCGCGGCGCGCGGACCCAGCGACTTGACGACGATATCCACTCCGATATGGGCGCCGACTCGTACGCCATAGGACATTCCGATGAAGATCAGCCAGGCGAACATCACGCCGGTCAACTCCAGGGCCCAGACGAAGCTGTAGTTGAAAACATAGCGGGCGACCACCTGCATGAAGGTGACCAGGGTCATGGCCGCCATGAGAAAGATGACCAGGCCCTCTTCGAGATGTTCAAGCCAGCGCATGATTTGAAAAGGGCCCGTTGCGCGGGCCCTTCCTGTGTTGGTTTACTTATTGGACTTCAATGCAGCGTCGATCAGATCCCGCCCGATGTCCCCCTCGAACTTTTTCCAGACCGGCTCCATGGACTTGCGCCATGCCGCCACGTCCTCCTTGGACAGCTTCTGGATCTTGGCCTTGCCGGCATCGGCGATCTTCTTGCGATCGGCCGCGTTGAAATCGTCCGCTATCTTGTTGCCGTACGTGGTGGCCTCGGCCATGGCTTCGGACAGGCCCTTGCGCACGTCAGGCGCGAGGCCGTCCCACCACTTGGCGTTGGTCACGACCATGTAATCGATAACGCCGTGGTTGGTTTCCGCGATCGTCTTCTGCACCTCATGGAACTTCTGTGAATAGATGTTCGACCAGGTGTTCTCCTGCCCATCGACCACGCCGGTCTGCAAGGCCTGATACACCTCCGAGAAGGCCATCTTCTGCGGGTTGGCGCCCAATGCGCGGAACTGCGCCTCCAGCACGTCGGACGCCTGGATGCGGAACTTGAGGCCTTTGACGTCCTCCGGCCGCGTCAGCTTGTCCTTGTTGGTGGAAAGTTGCTTCATGCCGTTGTGCCAATAGCCCAGGCCCAGCAGACCGCGCGAAACCATGGACTTAAGCAGTTCCTGCCCCTTCGGGCCCGCCTGGAAGCGGTCGACGGCATCGATGTCGTCGAACAGGAAGGGCAGGTCATACACCTGGATCTTCTTGGTGTAGCGGTCGAACTTCGACAGCGAAGGCGCGATAAATTGCACGTCGCCGAGCAGGAGCGCTTCGAGTTCCTTGGCGTCGCCGAACAGCTGCGAGCTGGGGAAAACCTGCACGTTCACCTTGCCAGGGAGCTTTTTCTCCGCCAGCTCCTTGAACTTCATCGAGGCCTGCCCCTTGGGGGTCTGCTCCGCCACCACATGGCTCAGTTTCACTACGATGGGCGACTGCGCCCGCGCCATGAACGGCAAGGCCGCGGCGCCGGCAACGGCCGCCCCTGTGGTCAGTACTCTGCGTCGTGTGGGATGGATCGTCATGCTTGATATCTCCTTGGGTCTGGAATCGTTGAACTGTCTCGTAGCGGGACACTGTAGGCGGACGCGGGGACCTGCGTACGGTCTACGTGGCCATGCGTTGAGCTTCGTCAATACCTGCCTGTCGAATCGTCCGGCAGACGCCACGGGTTTGCATCCCGTGCAAACCCTATTCACCACCCCGATTCAGGCGGGGGCGAACAGCGGTCCCACCCGGGCGGATTGGCCGATGTGCCAGAGCCGGTCGACCGCGGCCATCATCTCGGCGGGCGAGGCGCCGCCGCTGAACGCGGCGAGCCGCAGTGCCTTGGCCGTGATCTCGTCGCGGCTGAGGGTGTTGCCCGGATCCCCCTTCGGCTCATCCACGCGTCCCTGCAGCACGCGGCCGTCGGTCGTGTGGACACTGACCTTGCCGATCCAGCGCTGCGGATAGGCTGCGTCGACTTCAGCGTCGAGTTCCATGGTTACCCGCTCGCGCAGCGACCGGGTCGGCTCGTCATCAAAGTGATCCGCGAAGTCCTGAAGCCCTGCACTCCCGAAGCGGGCAGCTAACGCCAGCACCGTGCCCATCGAGAACTTGCTCTGGTGCACCGTAGCGGGCGCCGTGACGGGTCCCAGAACGTCGATCGCGCCCTGGTGCACATGGGTGACGACGCGGGCAATATCGCCGGGCCGCAGTCGATGCGTCTCGATCACTTGCAGCAGCGCGTCCGCGGCGGGATGCGTGTGGCGGCAACTCGCGTGGAACTTGAACGATGTTTCAGCCGTCGCCCAGCGTGCCCCGAGCCGGTCGTCGAGGCGGGATGGATCGGCATCCGACGACATTCCTGCGGCCATGCCTTGCGGCCCCTCCAGGATGTCCGACGCCCCCGTGAAGCCGTCTCGTGCCAGGTACGCGGCCATGATGCCCGCCGCGGCGGCGTGCGCTGTATGCAATTGCTTGCTGTCGGCTCCGGTGCGCAGGAACTCCCACAGGCCCGCGGACTGCGTGCCCGCCGAGCCGAAGGCATGCAACATCTGCGTGGCGTCCAGGCCCAGCAGGTTGCCGGCGGCGGCGGCGGCCGCGAGTGTGCCCGCGGTGCCGGTCGTGTGGAACACCTTGTAATGCGAACGGCCGAGGAATTCGCCAACCCGGATACCGACCTCGTATCCGGCCACCGCGGCGGCCAGCATCTGCCGGCCGTTCGTGCCGCACGCCTGCGCCAGGGCGACCGCCGGGGGGAACACCACCGTGGCCGGGTGGAACACCGAACCGTTGTGCACGTCATCCTGCTCCGCCACATGGGACGCCGCCGCATTCGCCATCGCCGCGAAGTAGGGGCTGGTGAAGGTGCGCCGCACCAGCAGTTCGGATGCTCCCTCGCCTGCCTGCATTACGGGGCCCATCGAGCAGGCGAACGTCGCGATGGTTTCGACGGGGCGCGCGCCCTTGCCAGCGATGGCCGAGCCGAACCAGTCCACCAGCAGGTCTTCGGCCTTGCGGATCACCGGCTGCGGAACGTCTTCGTATCGAAGCCCGGCCGCGAATGCCGCGAGTTTCGCTGTTCGTGTCGTGGTCATCAGATGGCTCCGCTTTCTTTCAACGCCGCGATCTGCGCATCGCTGCGCCCGAGTTCGCGCAGGATGGCTTCGGTATGTTGTCCGACCGCGGGGATCGCATCCATGCGGTAATCGAAACTATCGATGCGCCCGGGCGGAAGCATCGCGGGAATGTCGCCCACGGGCGAGCCGACCTGCCGCCAGCGGCTGCGTGCCGCCAGTTGCGGATGCGCCCACAGGCCCGCCATGTCGTTCATCCGCGCATTGGCGATGGAGAACACCTCCAGGATGATGGCCTTGAGCGCGTCTCGGTGCTCATTGCGCCTGGCGTTGCTGTCGAAGCGCACGTCCGTCGCGACGTTGCCGTCCTTCAGCACCACTTCGCAGAACACCTTCCACTCGCGCTCGTTCTGCAGGCCGAGCATCACCGTTCCGCCGTCGCCCGCCGCGAACGGGCCATAGGGATAGATGCTGGCGTGCGATGCCGCCGTGCGCGGCGGCGGCGGCGCGCCGTCGAAGGCGTAATACATCGGATAACTCATCCACTCGGCCAGGGATTCGAGCATCGACACATCGATATGGCTGCCTCGCCCCGTTTTGCCGCGCTGCAGCAGCGCCGACAGGATACCGGTGTACGCATACATGCCGGCCGCGATGTCGGCCACCGAGTTGCCGGCCTTGCTCGGTGACTCGGGCGTGCCGGTGACTGAAAGAAAGCCCGCCTCGCTCTGGATCAGCAGGTCGTAGGCCTTCTTGTCGCGATAGGGCCCGTCCTCGCCATAACCCGATATGTCGCAGACGATAAGCCGCGGATGC
>JAQZBU010000018.1 GCA_029237735.1 Ramlibacter sp.
CGCCGCGCCATGCGCAAGGTGGACGAGGAGTACGGCAAGGACTGGTGGTTCAAGGTGTGGGGCCCGGACAGGCTGGTCGACGAGGGCATCGGCCGCGCCGACGACTGGATCATCAAGGGCGAGGCGCGCACGGCCAAGTGGCACGGGTTCGGCAACCTGGCCGAAGGCTTCAACATGCTGGACCCGATCAAGTCCACCATCGTCACGCCCGGCATGAACCTGAACGGCAAATTCGACAAGACGGGCATCCCCGCGTCGATCGTCACGAAGTTCCTGGCCGAGCACGGCATCATCGTGGAGAAAACGGGCCTGTACAGCTTCTTCATCATGTTCACCATCGGCATCACCAAAGGCCGTTGGAACACCATGCTCACCGCGCTGCAGCAGTTCAAGGATGACTACGCCAAGAACCAGCCGATGTGGAAAATTCTGCCGGAGTTCTGCCAGCAGTACCCACGCTACGAGCGCATGGGGCTGGCCGACCTGTGCCAGCACGTGCACGAGCTGTACGCCAAGTACGACATCGCGCGCCTGACGACCGATATGTACCTGAGCGATCTCACCCCGGCCATGAAGCCGAGCGACGCCTTCGCCTACATCGCTCACCGTAAAACGGAGCGAGTGGAGATCGATGAGCTGGAAGGGCGGATCACCACGTCCCTGGTGACGCCGTATCCCCCGGGCATCCCGCTGCTGATCCCCGGTGAAGTGTTCAACAAGAAGATCGTGGATTACCTGAAGTTCTCCCGCGAGTTCAACGCCCAGTGTCCCGGCTTCGAAACCGACATCCATGGCCTGGTCGAGGAAGAGGGCCCGGACGGCAAGCGGCGGTATTACGCCGACTGCGTGAAGGCGACCTGAAGGGCGCACAGAGCTGGGCGCATCCCCGCCGGCCCCGTTTTCCTGCGGTTTGTCGCGCCATGGCGCAGTCTGTCGCATCCCCCGTGCAATGCCCGGGCGGCGTCCCTACAGTTCTCCCCAACGGGCCGCTCGTGGCCCCACTGGAGGAGTTCAATGAGCAAGTTCAACCCTGCAAGCGGCGCGTATTTCGGGCGTTCCCGGCTTTCCGAAGCCATTGCCGAGATGAGCCTGACAGTGGCCGCGGCAGCCTTCACGGCCGCCATCTGGCTGGCCGTCGGCAGCTGGGCGCTGGTGCCGGGCGGGCCCGCTGCGGCCGAGGTCGCCACCAGCCCCGCCGGCGCCCGCCACGTTACCCTGCCTACGGTCTTGATCGTTGGCCGGCGCGACTCGCCTGACAGCACGCCGGTGACGACGACGGCGCAAAATACTGCCGCAAATCCGATTACTCTCCGCTAATGACGCCCCCGCGCAGCACCCCGACTACCGACCGCGGCTCCCTGATCGAATGGCTGTCCGACGTGAACAGGCAGGTTTCCCAGTGGGCGTCCTCGATGTCGTGGTGGCGCCTCATGCTGCTGTTCATCCTGATCCTGATCGCAGCCGCCATCATCGGGAACGTGCTGAACCTCGAGCATGACCGGGTGAGGGTGCCCGGCAAAGGCAAGGAGATCGTCGTCAACATCGGCGGCAAGGACGGTATCAAGATCATCCAGGGCAAGGACGGCGGCATCGTCGTGCCGCCCATTCCGCCGATCCCGCCACTGCCGGGCGAGTCGAAGGCTTCGAAGGACCCGGCCGACCCCGCCGACCCGAACCCGAACCCTCTTCCAGGAAATGACGATGAGGACGAGGAAGTGACCCTGGTCGGCCGCCAGATCGTCACGTTCCGGGGCATCCTGGGCGACCTGGGCAGCGTGCTCATCGTCATCCTGTTTGCCTACCTCACGGCCGCCAAGATTGTCGTGAAGAAGGTGGCACAAGCCGATGCCAAAGTGAGGTCCGCGGTGGACGCCGCGGAACGGGAAGCGATGGAGCGGCAGCTGGTCCAGGCCCGGCTGCAGGTGCTGCAGGCGCAGGTCGAGCCCCACTTCCTCTTCAACACGCTGTCCGCGGTGGACTACCTGATCGAGACGGAGCCGCCACGCGCCTCCCGCATGCAGAAGGCGCTCATCACCTACCTGCGGGGCGCGTTGCCGCAAATGCGCCAGGAGTCATCGACGCTCGGGCGCGAGCTCAGGCTGATCAAGTCCTACCTCGAACTCATCAAAATGCGGATCGAGGATCGCCTGGAAGTGGAGATCGCGGTGCCCGAGGGGCTGGAGTCTGCGGAGTTCCCGCCGATGATGCTGCAGTCGCTCGTCGAGAACGCCATCAAGCACGGCATCGAGCCCAAGCCCGAGGGTGGCAAAGTGCGAGTCTCCGCCGGCATCCACAACGCCCAGCTGTGGGTGGAGGTCAGCGACACGGGCGTCGGCGTGCCCGACGGTGACTTGCTGGACGGGCCCACCTCCGGCACCGGCATCGGCCTGCATAACATCCGGGAGAGGCTTGCCGTGCTCTACCCCGGCAAGAGCCGGATCATGTTGAAGTCCGACCCGGCCACGGGGACGGTGGTAAGGATTTCCGTGCCTTATCAGGTCGGCCCCGACGTGGTGGCGGCCGACGCTGCCGGCGAACCCGCGGGAAAGCCCGCATGACGGACAACGCGGTTTCTTCAGTTGTGTTGCGGGCGCTGGTGGCCGACGATGAGCGCCTGCTGCGCGAGCAGCTCAAGAGCAGGCTCTCGGAAGTCTGGCCCGAGCTGCAGATCTGCGGCGAGGCGCGCGACGGCCAGGAGGCCGCTGACATGGCGGAAGCCTTGCGGCCCGACGTCGTGTTCCTCGATATCCGCATGCCCGGCCTGACCGGGCTCGAGGCCGCCAGGGAGATCGTCACCTTGCCGTCGTGGTCGGGCGAGATCGTCTTCGTCACGGCCTACGACGAATATGCCGTCGCTGCTTTCGAGCAAGGGGCGCTGGACTACCTGCTCAAACCCGTCGAGCCCGAGCGCCTGGTGCAAACCGCGCAGCGCGTGAAGGCGCGCCTTCACGCGCGGCAGCCGCGAGCCGGTCAAGGCGAATCCCGGGCGGACGAAACAGCCCTCGACGCGCTGCTCGAGAAGCTGCTCCACGCGCAGCAGTCGATGGGGCGAGCCGCGCATCACGAGCCGCCGATGCGCTGGATTCAGTGCGCAGCGGGTTCGACCACGAAGCTGATCGACGTCAAGGACGTCCTTTTCTTCCGATCGGACGAGAAATACACGCGAGTGCAGACGCGGGACCAGGAAGCCCTGATTCGGACGCCGATCCGCGAATTGTTACCGCGGCTGGACGGCCAGCAGTTCTGGCAAATCCATCGCGGGACGATCGTCAACCTCAGCGCTATTGCGGCAGTAACCCGCGACGATACCGGTCGCCAGCGGGTTCACATCAGCGGGCACCCTGAGGTGCTCGAGGTGAGCCGCAGCTTTGCCCACCTGTTCCGCGCCAGCTAGGCGCGGGACAGGTGGCGCTTTTTTTTGCGCTCAGCCGACCGACGGCTCGGTGACGGCAACGGCCGTCTGGCTGAAGCCGCCGTCCACGTAAGTGATCTCCGCGGTGACGCCGCCGGCGAGGTCGCTTAAAAGGAAGGCCGCCACGTTGCCGACATCGTCGATCGTTACGTTGCGGCGCAAGGGCGCCCCCGCGGCAACGATGGCCAGAAGCTTGCTGAAATCCTTGATGCCACTGGCCGCGAGCGTTTTGATCGGCCCGGCGCTGATGCCGTTCACGCGCATGCTGCGGCCATCGGGCAGCCGTCCCACTGCCTCGGCGAGGTAGCGCACGGACGCTTCGAGGCTGGCCTTGGCCAGGCCCATCGTGTTGTAGTTGGGGATGGCGCGCATCGCGCCCAGGTAGGTCATCGTCAGAAGCGACGACTTGTCATTGAGGTAGGGCAGGGCCGCCTTGGCCATCGCCGGGAAGCTGTATGCGCTGATGTCGTGCGCGATCCGGAAATTCTCCCGGGAGAGGCCCTCGAGAAAATTGCCGGCGATCGCTTCGCGTGGGGCGAAACCGATGCTGTGTACGAAACCGTCGAATTTTGGCCAGGTGGCCGACAGGTCGGCGAAGAGTTTCTCGATCTGGGCGTCGTCGCCGACGTCGCAGTCGAAGATGAGGGTGGAGCCGAAATCGGCCGCGAACTCAGTAATGCGCTCCTTGAATCGCTCGCCCACGTAACTGAACGCCAGCTCGGCGCCCTGGTCGTGGCATGCCTTGGCGATGCCGTACGCGATCGACCGGTTGGACAGGACGCCGGTGATCAACAATTTTTTGCCAGTGAGGAAACCCATAGTCTCTTTGCGTAAAAATTCTGTGCAGAATTGTCGCATGCGAGCTTTGCTGTTGTTTTTGCTGCTCATTCTCGGGCGGCCCGGATGGGCTGCGCCGGGATATGCGGTGTGGGGTACTTTCAAGTACGCGCCCGGTTTCACGCACTTCGAGTACGTCAATCCGGATGCCCCCAAAGGGGGTGAGCTGCGCATGATTGCCGGCTCCCGCATCTCCACATTCGACAAATACAACCCGTATACGCTCAAAGGGAACGCGCCGTCGTTCGTGGGCGACCTGCTGTTCGAGAGCCTGCTCACGTCCCCCATGGACGAGATCGGCGTGGCCTACGGCCTGCTGGCGGAAGACGTGGAGGTGCCGGCCGACTTGCTGTCGGCAACGTTTCGCATCCGCCCGGAGGCGAAGTTCCATAACGGCGACACAGTCCGCGCCGCGGACGTGAAGTACAGCTTCGAGACGCTGATCTCCCAGTACGCGCACCCGTCGTATGCCACGCTGCTGGCCGACGTCGCCGGGTGCGACGTGGTCGACGAGCGCACCGTGCGCTTCCGGTTCAAGAAGAAGGACCGGCAAATGCCGCTCGTCGTGGGCGGCATCCCGGTCTTCAGTCCCAAATGGGGCATGGAAAACGGCAAGCCCAAGCAGTTCGACCAGATCACGACCGAGACCCCCATAGGCACCGGCCCTTACAAGATCGGGCCGGTACGCTTCGGCAAGGACGTGACGTACGTGCGCGACCCGAACTACTGGGGCCGCAACCTGGCGGTGCGCCGCGGCATGAATAACTTCGATCGCATCACGATCAAGATCTACCGGGACAGCACGGCGCAACTCGAGGCGCTCAAGGCCGGCGAATTCGACCTGATGCAGTTCTTCTCGGCAGGCGACTGGACGCGGCGCCTGAACGGCAAGCGCATCGAAAGCGGCGAGCTGGTGAAAATGCATTTCCAGCACAAGCTGCCTCACGGCTTTTACAGCTACGTGCTCAACCTGCGGTTGCCGAAATTCCAGGACCGCCGTGTGCGCATGGCACTGGAGCTGGCCATGGATTACGAGTGGATGAACATCCACCTGTTTCGGGGCAGCTACGTGCGGGTGAAGGGCGTGTTCGGCAACACCGACTGCGAGGCCAACGGCCTTCCGTCGCCGGCGGAAGTGGCTTTGATGGAGCCGTTCCGATCGAGCCTCCCGGCCGAGGTCTTCGGGCCGATGGCCGTCCCGCCGCGCACTGACGGCAACAACTCCTTGCGCGCGAACCTGCGCAAGGCCCAGGCGCTGCTGGCCGAGGCGGGTTGGACCTACCGCGACGGCGCTCTGCGAAATGCAAAGGGCGAGGCGCTCACGGTCGAATTCCTGGACAGCTCGGAAGCGCGCGGGGCGACGACCACGGCGGCATGGAAGCGCGCCCTGGCGCAACTGGGTATCCAGTTCACCCTGCGCGAAGTTGACTTCGCGCTTTGGCAGCAGCGCCTCGAATCCAATAATTTCGAGGTGCTCGGGATTTCCTTTCCCGGCACTCATTTCCCCGGTTCGGACTATGCCGATCTGTTCGGCAGCAAGGCCGCGGATACGCCAGGATCGGGGAACTACGGCGGCATCAAGAACCCAGCCATCGACGCGCTGATCGGAAAGCTCACGGCCGCGGAGATGCGGGACGACTTCCTGGCGGCGTGCAGATCGTTGGACCGTGTTATCGCCCACGGCCACTACCTGATCCCGGCGTGGACCAGTGCGAGCCGCCGCATCGCGTTCAGTGACTGGAAGCTGGATAGGCCCAAGGTCGTTCCAGCTTACCCGCCGGAGGGCGTGCCCTATATGGACTGGTTCATGACCACCTGGTGGGCACGCATGCCGCCCAAGACGTCGAAGTAAGCATCGAAGCAAGGCCCATGTTTTCCTACATCCTCAAACGCATCCTCCTGATGCTGCCCACCTTGTTTGGCGTGCTGCTGATCACCTTCGTGGTGACCCAGTTCGTGCCCGGAGGGCCGGTCGAGCAGTACATGGCCGAAGCGCGCCGCGTCCAGGGCGGCGGTGATGCCTCGGCGTACCGCGGCGGTCAGGGCGTCGACCCGAGGCGCATCGAGCAGATCAAGAAGCTCTATGGTTTCGACAAGCCGCCGGCCGAGCGTTTCTGGCAGATGCTGGGCCAGTACGCACGCTTCGACCTGGGCCGCAGCTTCATGCACAACAAGCCGGTGAGCCAGTTGATCATCGAAAAGCTCCCGGTGTCCATCAGCCTGGGGCTATGGACCTTCTTCATCAGCTACCTGATCGCCGTGCCGCTCGGGGTCGCCAAGGCCGTGCGAGCGGGCTCGCGGTTCGACTTCATCACCACGCTCCTCGTGCTCGTGGGCTACGCCATTCCGGGTTTTGTGCTGGGTCTCGCGTTGCTCGTGGTTTTCGGCGGGCACTTCCAATGGTTCCCGCTGCGGGGACTGACCTCGTCGAACTGGGATGAGTTGAGCTGGGGCGCGCGCATCGCGGACTACCTGTGGCACATCACCTTGCCCGTCACGGCGATGGTGCTGGGCAGCTTCGCCGTGACCACGATGCTCACCAAGAATTCGTTCCTCGAGGAGATCCGCAAGCAATACGTTCTCACGGCCCGGGCCAAGGGCCTGACGGAACGGCGAGTGCTCTGGAAGCACGTCTTCCGCAATGCGCTGATCCCCATCCTCACCGGTTTTCCGGCGGCGTTCATCGGCGCCTTCTTCACCGGGTCGCTGCTGATCGAGACACTGTTCTCGCTCGACGGCCTCGGCCTTCTCAGCTACGAAAGCATCATCCGGCGCGACTACCCGGTCGTCCTCGGGGCGCTGTTCGTTTTCACGCTGATCGGGCTCATTACCAAACTCATCAGCGATCTCAGCTATGTCTGGGCCGACCCCCGTGTCAAGTTTGACTAACCCCCCCGAAGCGGCCTCCGGCCGCCTCCCCCCCTCAGGGGGGGCGCCATCTGTGGACGGGCGGAGCCCGATCCACGGTGGCCCACGAATGGGACCCGTCGTTTCGCAGAGTCCGGCTGCGCGCGCATGGCGGCGCTTTCGGCGCAACCGGCTTGGTTTCGTGAGCCTGGTGATCTTCTGCACGCTGGTTGTCCTGAGCCTCATCGCGGAGGTGATCTCCAACGACAAGCCGCTCGTCGTGCGCTACAACGGGCAGTTCTACTTTCCGATGGTCAACGAGTATCCAGAAAGGACCTTCGGCGGCGACTTTCCGGGGCCCACCGATTACCTCGACCCGCTGGTGCGCGCACATATCACCGCAGGCGACAACTGGGCACTCTACACACTGAACCCGTACGGCGCCAAGACGATCACCTACTACACCCCGCACCCCTTTCCAAGCCCGCCTTCGCGGGAAAACTGGCTGGGCACCGACGAGCGGGGCCGCGACCTGCTGGCCCAACTGCTGTATGGGTTCAGGTTGAGCGTGCTGTTCGGGCTGGCCCTGATGGCGATTGGCACGGTCGTCGGGGTCATCACCGGCGCGATCCAAGGGTATTTCGGCGGCAAGACCGACCTGGCGTTCCAGCGCTTCATCGAAATCTGGGAAGCGATGCCCGAGTTGTACCTGCTCATTATTTTCAGCGCTATCTTCGCGCCCAGTGTCGCGTTGCTGCTCATCCTGCTGAGCCTTTTCGGCTGGACCAACCTGTCGAACTACGTGCGCGCGGAGTTCCTGCGAAACAGGCAGATGGATTACGTTCGCGCCGCCCGTGCCCTGGGCGTCGGTAACGGCCGGATCATGTGGCGCCACATCCTGCCCAACAGCCTGACGCCGGTCGTGACTTTCCTGCCGTTTCGCATGAGTGCGGCGATCCTTGCCCTGACGTCCCTCGATTTCCTGGGGCTGGGCGTGCCGCCGGGCACGCCTTCGCTGGGTGAACTGCTGGCACAGGGCAAGCAGAACATCGACGCTTGGTGGATTTCCATCATCACGTTCCTGGTGCTTGTCGTGACCTTGCTGCTGCTGACCTTGATGGGCGATGCGCTGCGTGATGCGCTCGACCCGCGAAAGGCCGACGTATGAACGACCTTCTCGAGGTCCACGATTTGAGCGTCGCCTTTGGCGGCAAGGAAGTGGTGCACGGGATCGACTTCAGGATCGCACCCGGCGAGAAGCTGGCCCTGGTCGGAGAGTCGGGCTCAGGCAAGACCGTGAGTGCCTTGGCACTGCTCGGACTCGCCCAGAACGGCGTCGTGACCGGCTCGGCGATGTTCGCGGCGGGCGAGGGCGAGCGGCCGCGCGATCTTCTGACGCTGCCCGAGCGCGAGCTGCTGTCGATCCGGGGCCGAGAGATCGCAATGATCTTCCAGGAGCCGATGACGGCCCTGAACCCGCTCTACACCGTGGGCGACCAGGTTGCGGAGGTTCTGCAACTGAAGGAGGGCCTGAGTGCGAAGGAAGCGTGGAACGCCGCTGTCGAGGCGTTGCGCGCCACGGGCCTTCCCGATCCGGAACGCCGAGCCCTGGCCTACCCGCACCAGCTCTCGGGCGGGCAGCGGCAGCGCGCGATGATCGCGATGGCGCTGGCGGGCCGGCCTCGGCTGCTGCTCGCGGACGAACCGACCACTGCGCTGGACGTCACGTTGCGCACGCAGATCCTCGACCTCCTTTCCGATATCCAGCAGCACAACGGCATGGCGATGTTGCTCATCACGCACGACCTGAACCTGGTTCGCAAGTTCGCCGACCGGGTCGCGGTGATGGAGAATGGCTACCTCGTCGAGCAGGGCCCCGTTGCCGACATCTTCGCCAATCCCCAGCACGCCTATACCCGCAAGCTCATCGATAGCCGCCCAGTGCGCGATGTCGTGGAAGAGCCGGCGCCAGGGGAGGAGCCCGTCATGCAGGCCCGGGGCATGCAGGTGAGTTATCCGATCCACGTGCCCGGCATCAAGGGCTGGTTCAGCAAGGGCGAGTTCGTGGCGGTGAAAGACGCGGCTTTCTCGATAGCGCCAGGCCGCACGCTGGGTGTTGTCGGCGAGTCGGGTTCCGGCAAGTCCACGCTGGCACTGGCGGCGCTGGGCCTGATGCCGCACCGTGGCGAACTCGAAGTTGTAGGCAGCCGCTGGGGGCCGGATGCCGCGCGCAACAAGGCCATCCGGCGGGCGGTGCAAGTTGTTTTCCAGGACCCATTCTCGTCCCTCTCGCCCCGGATGACGGTGGAGGAAATCGTGGGCGAGGGCCTGCTCGTGCACGAACCTGGCCTGGCGCAGGCCGGCCGCCAGGAACGTGTGATCCAGGCGCTCCACGACGTCGGCCTCGGCGAACAGCAGTTCCCTGGGCTGTTGCAGCGTTATCCCCACGAGTTTTCCGGCGGACAGCGCCAGCGGCTGGCCATCGCCCGCGCCCTGATCGTCAATCCGACGCTTCTGATCCTGGATGAGCCGACCAGCGCCCTCGACGTAACGATCCAGAAGCAGGTTTTGAAGCTGCTGCAGCGGTTACAGCGCGAGAAACGGCTGAGCTTTCTTCTGATTACCCATGACGTCGACGTGATACGGGCCATGGCCCACGATGTAGTCGTGATGAAAGATGGCGACATCCTCGAGGCAGGCACCGTCCAGCAGGTGCTCGACACCCCTCGGCAGGAGTACACACGCACGCTCGTCGCGGCGGCATCCTGACGGGGCCGGCCCATGGCGACCAGGCAGCCCACCACCCCCATCCCGGAGTCGGAGGTCGAAATCACCGCCATACGTGCACAGGGCGCTGGCGGCCAGAACGTGAACAAGGTGTCGAGCGCCATTCACCTGCGCTTCGACATTCGTAACTCATCCTTGCGCGAAGACCACAAGGAGCGGCTCCTGGCCTTGCCGGACCAACGCATCACGCGGGACGGCGTGCTGATCATCAAAGCCCAGACTCAGCGTAGCCAGGACATGAACCGCGCCGAGGCGATGGGGCGCCTGCAGGAGATCGTCGACAGCGTGGCCGAGCCGCCACGGCCACGCCGCCCCACCAAGCCGACCCTTGCATCCAAACGGCGGCGGTTGGAAGCCAAGAACCTTCGTTCTCAGGTCAAAGTACTGCGAGGCCGAGTTTCCGAGTAACGCGCCGGGCTGTCGCCACACGCCCGATCCGTTGCAAATCAACGCTTTACGGGGTACAATCCTTGCTTCACGACCAAACGGGCGGGTACTCACCGCCCGTTTTTTTTGGTCGATTGTTTAATGGCACCAGCATATCGGAGCAGACCTAGACAGTGGCATTGCAGGAAATCGTCGAGCAGACCGTGACTGGATTGGGTTACGAACTGGTGGAAATCGAGCGTTCCGCCGGGGGTTTGCTGCGCATCACGATCGACCTGCCGTGGAACCAGGGTGAGGAACAGTTCGTCAACGTCGAGGACTGCGAGAAAGTCACACGGCAATTGCAGTTTGCGCTGGAGGTCGAGGGCACCGAATACAAGAGGCTGGAAGTGTCGTCGCCGGGGATAGACCGGCCGTTACGGACACAGCAGGATTTCGAGCGCTTTGCCGGCCGGGAGGTGGACATCACGCTCAAGGCCCCGATGGGGCAGGCGGCGGGCGGTCAGGTGGCCCCCAACCGAAAGAAGTTTCGTGGCACGCTGGAGAGCGCCGGCTCCGGCGGCTGGCAGATCGTCTGGAGCGATGCGCCGGCTGCAAAGCCTGGACAAAAGGTAAGCAAGAAAAGAGAGCGTGCGCCGCTGCAGGCATTGGGTTTTACGCTGGACGAGCTGAAGGAAGCGCGGCTGGCACCGGTTGTTGATTTCAAGGGGCGCAAGCCCAAGGCAGTAGGAGAGTCGTGAAATGAATCGCGAAATGTTGATGTTGGTGGAAGCGATCTCGCGCGAGAAAAACGTCGAGCGCGATGTTGTGTTCGGCGCCGTCGAGGCCGCATTGGCGCAAGCCACCAAGAAACTATACGAAGGCGACGTTGACATCCGCGTTGCGGTGGACCGCGACACCGGCAACTATGAAACCTTCCGCCGCTGGCACGTCGTGCCGGACGAGGCCGGCCTGCAGCTGCCCGATCAGGAAATCCTGCTGTTCGAAGCCAAGGAGCAGCTGCCCGACATCGAGGTTGACGACTACATCGAAGAATCGGTGCCGTCGGTTCCGATCGGCCGCATCGGCGCGATGGCCGCCAAGCAGGTCATCCTGCAGAAGATCCGCGACGCCGAACGCGAGATGCTGCTCAACGACTTCATGTCGCGCGGCGACAAGATCTTCGTGGGCACCGTCAAGCGCATGGACAAGGGCGACATCATCGTTGAGTCGGGTCGCGTCGAAGGGCGCCTGCGCCGTGGCGAGATGATCCCCAAGGAGAACCTGCGCAACGGCGACCGCGTTCGCGCCATGATCATGGAAGTCGACCTGACGCTGCGCGGCGCGCCCATCATCCTCTCGCGCTCGGCGCCCGAGTTCATGATCGAGCTGTTCCGCCAGGAAGTGCCCGAGATCGAACAGGGCCTGCTGGAGATCAAGAGCTGCGCCCGCGACCCGGGTTCGCGCGCGAAGATCGCCGTTCTCTCCCACGACAAGCGCGTGGACCCGATCGGCACCTGCGTCGGCGTCCGCGGCACGCGCGTCAACGCCGTGACCAACGAGCTAGCCGGCGAGCGCGTGGACATCGTGCTGTGGTCGGAAGACCCGGCCCAGTTCGTCATCGGCGCCCTGGCCCCGGCCAACGTGTCCTCCATCGTCGTCGATGAAGAGAAGCACGCGATGGACGTTGTGGTGGACGAGGAAAACCTTGCCATCGCGATTGGCCGTGGTGGGCAGAACGTGCGGCTGGCCTCCGACCTCACGGGCTGGAAGATCAACATCATGGACGCGAACGAATCGGCGCAGAAGCAGGCCGAGGAGACGGACACGATTCGCACGCTTTTCATGGAAAAGCTGGACGTGGACCAGGAGATCGCCGACATCCTGTTCGCCGAGGGGTTCACCAGCCTGGAAGAAGTGGCCTACGTGCCGATCCAGGAAATGCTGGAGATCGAATCCTTCGACGAGGACACCGTCAACGAACTGCGCGCCCGCGCCAAGGATGCTCTGCTGACGATGGAAATCGCCCGCGAAGAGAGCGTCGAGGAAGTCTCGCAGGACCTGCGCGACCTCGAAGGGCTCACGCCGCAATTGATCGCCCAGCTGGCCGAGGCCGGCGTCCATACCCGCGACGACCTGGCCGACCTGGCCGTCGATGAACTCACCGCAATCACGGGCCAGTCCGAGGACGAGGCCAAAACCCTGATCATGAAAGCGCGCGAGCACTGGTTCACCAGCGCCACCGCCGCTCACGAGTAATGTGATGGAAGGCACCACAACACATGTCCAGTACCACCGTCGCCGAGTTTGCAAACGAACTCAAGAAATCATCCGACACGCTGCTTGAACAGCTTCGCAGCGCGGGCGTGGCCAAATCGGCCCCAACCGACGTCCTTTCCGAAGCCGACAAGCAGAAGCTGCTCGGCTACCTGCAGGCCAGCCATGGCACGGCCACGCCTGAACGCAAGAAGATCACCCTGGTGAAGAAGTCCACCAGTGAGATCAAGCAGGCGGATTCGACGGGCAAGGCGCGCACTATCCAGGTCGAGGTTCGCAAGAAGCGCACTTTCGTCAAGCGTGACGACGGCTCGGACACGGCCGTCGTAGAGGCCCCTGAACCCGAAGTGCAGCAGCCTGTAGCCCACCAGATCGACGATGCTGAACTGGCTCGCCGCGAGGAAGAAGCACGCCGCCAGGCCGAGCTGATCCGCCGCCAGGAGGAAGAGCTCGCCGAGAAGCGCCGCCTGCGCGAGGAAGCCGAGGCACGTGAGCGCGAAGCGGCCGAAAAAGCTGCCGCCCAGCAAGCCGAAGTCACCAAGCTCGAGACGCCACAGCCGAAATCCGCCGCCAAGGCCGTCGTCGACGAAGCCGCGACGGCCGTCGCCAAGGCCCAGACCGAAGCGCGCGAAAAGGCCGCTGCCGAATCCAAGGCGCGTGCCGACGAGGAAGCCGCGCGCGCTGCCGACCTGGGCGAGCGCCGCCGCAAGGCCGAAGCCGAAGCCGCCGCGATCCGATCCATGATGGCCGCACCCAAGAAGGTGTTGGTGCCGCATAAGGCGCCGGAGCCTGTCAAGCCCGTGGCGAAGGCCGACGCGGCCAAGCCCGGCGCAAAGGGAACGTTGCACAAGCCCGCAGTGGGCACGGGCACGGGCCGCCCGCCCGCGCCCGGGGCACCGGCAGCGCCTGGCGCCCCCGGTTCCGGCAAGGAAGTCAAGTCCGCGAAGCTGTCGTCCAGCTGGGCTGGCGATCCGGCCAAGAAGAAGGAAATCAAGACCCGCGGTGACAGCACGGGCGGCGTAGGCCGCAACAGCTGGCGCGGTGGGCCGCGTGGTCGCCGCAGCAATGACCGCGACCACCGCGACGACCATGTGCAGAGCGCGCCGGTCGAAGCGCGCGTGATCGAAGTGCACGTGCCCGAAACCATCACCGTGGCTGAACTCGCCCACAAGATGGCAGTGAAGTCGTCCGAGGTGATCAAGCACCTGATGAAGCTGGGCCAGATGGTCACCATCAACCAGCCGCTGGACCAGGACACGGCAATGATCGTGGTCGAGGAAATGGGCCACAAGGCGATCGTCGCCGCGCTGGACGACCCGGAAGCCTTCACCGACCAGGACGTCGGAGCGGCTGAGGGAGAGGCCCTGCCGCGGGCGCCGGTCGTGACCGTCATGGGCCACGTCGACCACGGCAAGACGTCGCTGCTGGACTACATCCGACGCGCCAAGGTGGCGGCAGGTGAAGCCGGCGGCATCACGCAGCACATCGGCGCCTATCACGTCGAAACGCCGCGCGGCGTCATCTCCTTCCTGGACACTCCCGGCCACGAGGCGTTCACTGCCATGCGTGCCCGCGGCGCGCAGGCGACGGACATCGTGATCCTCGTGGTGGCTGCCGACGACGGCGTCATGCCGCAGACCAAGGAAGCCATCAAGCACGCTAAGGCGGCCGGGGTCCCGATCGTCGTCGCCATCAACAAGATCGACAAGCCCGACGCCAACGCCGACCGTGTCAAGCAAGAGCTGGTCGCCGAGGAAGTGGTGCCGGAAGAATACGGTGGCGAGTCGCCATTCGTGGCGGTGTCCGCCAAAACCGGCGAGGGCATCGACGCGCTGCTCGAGCAGGTGCTGCTGCAAGCCGAAGTGCTGGAGCTGAAGGCACCCGTCGAGGCCATGGCGAAGGGCCTCGTCATCGAAGCGCAGTTGGACAAGGGCCGCGGCCCGGTGGCGACCGTGCTGGTGCAATCCGGCACGCTCAAGACCGGCGACGTGGTGCTGGCCGGCCAGACCTATGGCCGCGTGCGCGCCATGCTCGACGAAAACGGCAAGACCATCAAGACGGCCGGGCCGTCCATCCCGGTGGAAATCCAGGGCCTGACTGAAGTGCCGCAGGCCGGCGACGAGTTCATGGTGTTGACCGACGAGCGCCGAGCTCGCGAAATCTCCACCTACCGTGCCGGTAAGTTCCGCAATACCAAGCTGGCCCGCCAGCAGGCCGCCAAGCTGGAGAACATGTTCACCGACATGACCGCCGGCGAAGTGAAGATGGTCCCCATCATCATCAAGGCCGACGTGCAGGGTTCGCAGGAAGCGCTGGGGCAATCGCTCATCAAGCTCTCGACCGACGAAGTCAAGGTGCAGCTGGTCTATTCCGGCGTCGGCGGCATCAGCGAATCGGACGTCAACCTGGCGATCGCATCCAAAGCGGTCATTATTGGCTTCAACGTCCGTGCAGATGCCGGCGCCCGTAAGCTGGCCGAAGGTAACGGCGTGGACATTCGCTACTACGGCATCATCTACGACGCCGTGGACGAGTTGAAGGTGGCGATGTCCGGCATGCTGGCGCCCGAGCAGAAGGAAGAAGTCATCGGAACCGCGGAAGTGCGTACCGTATTCGTGGCGTCCAAGATCGGCACGATCGCCGGCTCGTACATCACTTCCGGCCAGGTCACTCGCAATTGCAAGTTCCGCCTGCTGCGCGACCACGTCGTCGTCTATACGGGTGAGGTCGAGTCGGTCAAGCGCCTGAAGGACGACGTTCGCGAGGTCAAGGAAGGCTTCGAGTGCGGTATCAAGCTGCGCAACTACAACGACGTCAAGGAAGGCGACCAGCTCGAGTTCTTCGAAGTCAAGGAAATCGCCCGTACGCTGTAACGCCCATGGGGAGAACGAGCCTCGCTGACGCGAAGCTCGCCCTTCGATGAAAAAGAAGACAGCCACACCCAACCGCGCCTTCAAGGTCGCCGATCAGATCCAGCGCGATCTGACGGAGCTGATCGCGCGCGAATTGAAGGATCCGCGGGTGGGCATGGTCACGATCCAGGCGGTGGAGGTCACGCCCGACTACGCGCACGCGAAGATATTCTTCAGCGTGCTCGTGGGCGACCCGGCGGAATGCGAGGTGGCCCTCAACCAGGCCGCCGGATTCCTGCGCAATGGCCTGTTCAAGCGACTGCACATTCACACGGTGCCGACGCTGCATTTCCAGTTCGACCGCACGACCGAACGAGCTGCGGACATGAATGCCCTGATCGCCAAGGCGGTCTCCTCCCGCGCAAAAGAAGACTGATCGTGAACGCGCCACGCACCAGGGTGCAGCGGCGCCCTGTGCATGGGGTGTTGCTGCTCGACAAACCGCTGGGTCTCTCCAGCAACAACGCATTGCAGAAGTGCAAATGGCTCCTGCGCGCCGAGAAAGCCGGCCACACGGGCACGCTCGATCCGCTGGCGACGGGTGTCTTGCCGCTGTGTTTCGGCGCCGCAACGAAATTTAGCCAGCTGCAACTCGATGCCGACAAGACTTACGAAGCGACAGTGAAACTCGGCGTGAAAACCTCCACCGGCGATGCGGAGGGCGATGTCATCGCCGAACGCCCTGTGACGGGGATCACGCCGCAGCGGCTGGCCGAAGTGGCAAGGCAATTCACCGGGCCGCAGAAGCAGGTGCCACCGATGCACAGCGCGTTGAAGAAGAACGGCAAGGCTTTGTACGAATATGCGCGCGCCGGCGAGGAAGTCGAGCGCGAGGCCCGCGACGTGGTGATCCACGCGATCGAGTTGACTGCGCAGCCCGGCACGCGGGACACCCTGCGGCTGGTGGCAAAGGTCAGCAAGGGCACTTATATTCGCACCCTGGGTGAGGACATCGGCGAGGCGCTGGGCTGCGGCGCGCACCTTACCTCGCTGCGTCGCATCGCGACGGGCCAGTACGGCATCGGGCAATGCGTGACGCTGGATGCGCTGGAAGCAATGAGCGAGGAAGAACGCCTTGGCTGCCTGCGGCCCGTCGACTCGCTCCTGCCCGATCACTTGCGTGTGCAGCTGGACGCAGAGAATGCGGGCCGGTTCCTGAGCGGCCTGCGCCGCCGCGGGCAGTGGCCGGACAACGAACAAATCGCCGTTTATGGCGTGGAACCTCGGGCACTGCTCGGAACCGCCCATGTCAAGGGTGGGGAACTGATCCCCGGCCGGCTTCTGAGCCCGCCGGAGGTCCAACAGATTTTGGAAAGCAAACTATGACCAACAAGCAAATCCGCAACATCGCGATCATCGCGCACGTCGACCACGGCAAGACCACGATGGTCGACCAGCTGCTGCGCCAGTCGGGCACCTTCGCCGAGCACGAGAAGGTGGTCGACACTGTCATGGACAACAATGCCATCGAGCGGGAGCGCGGCATCACCATCCTGGCGAAGAACTGCGCCGTGAGCTGGAAGGGCACGCACATCAACATCGTCGACACCCCCGGCCACGCGGACTTCGGTGGCGAGGTGGAACGCGCCCTGTCGATGGTGGACGGCGTCGTGCTGCTGATCGACGCGCAGGAAGGCCCCATGCCGCAGACGCGCTTCGTGACCAAGAAGGCGCTGGCCCTGGGTCTGCGGCCGATCCTTGTCGTGAACAAGGTCGACAAGCCGGGTTCCCGGCCACAGCACGTCGTGAACGCAGCCTTCGACCTCTTCGACAAGCTGGGTGCCACCGACGAGCAACTTGATTTCCCCGTCGTGTACGCCTCCGGCATCAACGGCTGGACCTCCATGGAAGAGGGCGGGCAGGGTGAGCAGTGGGGCCCGGATATGTCAGCCTTGTTCGACACCATCCTCGCCCACGTGCCTCCGCACGAAGGCGACTCCGATGCGCCGCTGCAGCTGCAAATTTCGGCCATCGATTTTTCAACATTCGTGGGGCGCATCGGCGTGGGCCGTGTCAACGCCGGCACCATCAAGCCGATGATGGACGTGCTTGTGATGGAAGGCCCGGACGGGAAGTCCTTCAAGGGCCGTGTCAACCAGGTGCTCACGTTCCAGGGCCTCGATCGCGTGCAGGTGACGCAAGCCGGCCCGGGCGACATCGTGCTGGTCAACGGCATCGACGAGGTGGGCATCGGTGTGACGCTCACCGACCCTCTCAACCCGGCTCCGCTGCCGATGCTCAAGGTCGATGAACCGACGTTGACCATGAACTTCTGCGTCAACACCAGCCCCCTGGCCGGCCGCGAAGGCAAGTACGTCACCAGCCGCCAGATCTGGGACCGCCTGCAAAAGGAGTTGCAATCCAACGTCGCGCTGCGCGTCAAGGAAACCGGCGAGGAAGGTATCTTCGAGGTCATGGGCCGCGGCGAACTGCACCTCACCATCCTGCTGGAGAACATGCGCCGCGAAGGCTACGAGCTGGCCGTCTCCAAGCCACGAGTCGTGTTCAAGAACGTCGATGGCGTGAAGCATGAGCCGATCGAGCTGGTTACCGTCGACATCGAAGACCAGCACCAGGGCGGCGTGATGCAGGCCCTGGGCGAGCGCAAGGGCGACCTGATCAACATGGAGCCGGACGGCCGCGGCCGTGTCCGCCTCGAGTACCGCATCCCCGCGCGAGGCCTGATCGGCTTCACGAACGAATTTCTTAACCTGACGCGCGGCTCGGGCCTGATTTCCAACATCTTCGACGGCTACGAGCCGCACCGGGGCGAGATCGGCGGCCGCAAGAACGGCGTGCTGATTTCCATGGACGATGGTGAGATCTTCACCTATGCGCTGGGTAAGCTGGATGATCGCGGACGCATGTTCGTGCGCCCCAATGACCCTGTGTACGAGGGCATGATCGTGGGCATCCATAGCCGGGACAACGATCTGGTCGTCAACGCCACGCGCACCAAGCAGTTGACCAACTTCCGCGTCTCCGGCAAGGAAGACGCGATCAAGATCACGCCGCCGATCCAACTCACGCTGGAATACGGCGTCGAGTTCATCGAGGAGGACGAGCTGGTCGAAATCACGCCCAAGAGCGTGCGCCTGCGCAAGCGTCACCTGAAAGAGCATGAGCGCAAGCGCGCGTCGCGGGAACCCGTCGCCGCCGGATGAACCTGACGCACACCCGGGCGGTGTTCCTGATGGTGGCGGTGACCCTGATGTGGTCGATCGCCGGGGTGGTTACGCGCCACCTGGAGCATGCGCGCAGCTTCGAGATCACCTTCTGGCGCAGCTTCTTCACGGTGGCGTCGCTGATGGTGATCCTGCCGTTCTTCCAGGGCCGCGAGGTCTTCGCGCGCATCCGAAACGGCAACGCGGCGCTCTGGATTTCCGGCGTGTGCTGGAGCGTGATGTTCACGGCGTTCATGATCGCCCTGACGCTCACCAGCGTGGCGAATGTGCTCGTCACGATGTCGGTGGGCCCATTCCTCACGGCCTTGTTCGCGCGTATCTTCATCGGCTACCGAATTCCCGTTCGCACCTGGATTGCCATCCTCGTGGCCGGCGCCGGCATCGCCTACATGTACGCCGCGCAGGTGTCGGGCGGACAGATCGCAGGCACCCTGGTTGCGCTGTGTGTGCCGTTGGCCGGTGCGGTGAACTGGACCGTGGTGCAGCGCTCGCAGGCCCGTGGCCAGAACGTCGATCTCGTGCCCTCGGTGCTGGTGGGCGCGGTGATTTCCGCGCTCACGACGCTG
The DNA here is from genome assembly GCA_029237735.1 of Ramlibacter sp. Classification (GTDB taxonomy): domain Bacteria; phylum Pseudomonadota; class Gammaproteobacteria; order Burkholderiales; family Burkholderiaceae_C; genus Ramlibacter. The sequence continues at coordinate 19,190 of JAQZBU010000018.1, forward strand.
CCGCTTGCGATGCCTTTGCAGGCCTCGGGTCATGACATTGCGTTGCTCGCCCTGCTGGGCCTCGTGCAATTGGCGATTCCCTGCACGCTTTCGGTGGTCTGCGCACGTGTGCTCAAGGCACCGGAAATCGCCCTGTTGGCGTCGCTGGAAGTGATCTTCGGCATCCTGCTGGCGTGGGTCGGGGCCAACGAGGTGCCGAGCCAGACGGTGCTCGCGGGCGGTGCACTCGTCATCGGCGCACTGGTTGCCAATGAACTTGTCGGATGGAGAGCGAGGACGTGAGCGATATCGTCGTGGAACTCAACTCGGGCGTGGGCTTGGTCACATTGAACCGTCCGAAAGCACTGAACGCGCTGACGCTGGACATGATCCGCGAGCTGACGACTGTCCTGCTCGCGTGGCGCGGCGACGCGTCGGTGAAGGCCGTCGCGATCCGCGGGGAGGGCAGACAGGGACCGTTCGGCGCCTTCTGCGCCGGCGGCGACATCCGCTTCTTCCACCAGGCCGCACTGGCCGGCGATCCGCGACTGGAGGACTTCTTCACCGAGGAATACAGCCTCGACCACCTCGTCCACGGCTTCGGCAAGCCCCTTATCGCGTTCATGGACGGCGTCGTGATGGGCGGCGGCATGGGCATCGCCCAGGGCGCGAGCCTGCGAATAGCCACGGAGCGCACGAAGATGGCGATGCCTGAGACGAACATCGGCCTCTTCCCGGACGTCGGCGGCGGCTTCTTCCTGGGGCGATGCCCGGGGCGCATCGGGGAATACCTGGCCTTGACCGGCCACGTCATCAGCGGCGCCGACGCAGTTGCGGTGGGGCTGGCGGACGTCGTCGTCGATTCCGCGCAGTTGGCGCCCTTATGGGCGGAAGTGGCGGGGGGAGGCGTCCCCATGCTCAGCCGCTTGCAGCCCGTGGAAGCAGCCTCAACCAACACGCTCGTGAGCCACCGGGCCGCGATTGATCGATGTTTCGCGTTGCCGACCGTCATGGACATCATGGCGGCGCTCGAGGCCGATGCTTCCCCATGGGCCGCCGAAACGGCTGCCGTCCTGCGCAAGCGTTCGCCGCTTATGCTCCACGTCGTGCTGGAACAGGTCCGTCGCGGGCGGGAATCGAGCTTGGCTGACGACCTGCGCATGGAGCGGAACCTGGTTCGCAACTGCTTCCACCTGCGGCCGGGCGCGGCCAGCGAGACGGTGGAAGGCATCCGTGCCCTCGCGGTCGACAAGGACCACCGCCCGCGCTGGAACCCGGCGCGCATCGAGGACGTGACACCCGACATGGTGGCCGCCTTCTTCGAGCCCCCCTGGCCACCGCACGCGCACCCGCTGCGCCACCTGGGCTAGCGGCTGCGGCTTTTCATGGCGCGCTCGACCTCACGCTTGCCTTCACGGTCCTTGATGGTGTCGCGCTTGTCGTGCTCGGCCTTGCCCTTGGCCAACGCGATCTCGCATTTGACCTTGCCGTCCTTCCAGTGCAGGTTGAGCGGCACCAGCGTGTAACCCTTTTGCTCGACCTTGCCCACCAGCCGGCGGATCTCGTCCTTGTGGAGCAGGAGCTTCTTGGTGCGCACGGCATCGGGGCTGACGTGCGTGGAGGCAGTCCGCAGCGGGTTGATCTGGCAGCCGATGACGAAAAGCTCGCCGTTCTTGACAACGACATAGCCATCGGTGAGCTGCACTTTGCCCTCGCGCAGGGCCTTGACTTCCCAGCCCTGCAGGACCATGCCAGCCTCGAACTTTTCCTCGAAGAAATAGTTGTACGCAGCCTTCTTGTTGTCGGCGATGCGGCTAGCGGTTTCGGGTTTCTTGGCCATTGCCTTACAAATTATTAGCCCCCACGGCTCGATACTCGAGCCTGCCCCCTAGGGGCTTTGCACAGCTTGGGGCGGCCCGGCGCTATGCAAGGATGCTCCCGGGCTAACTACAATGCCCGCGCGGCCTCGCATTCTCTATGAAAACCGTCCACAAATCCGTCCTCATCTGGTACAGCGCCGAGGAAATGTTCGCCTTGGTCACGGATGTGGCCCGGTATCCGGAGTTCCTGCCCTGGTGCGACAGGGCTTCCGTCGTCGAACACGGCGACACCGAGATGAAGGCAGAGATCGGCATTGCTTTCAGCGGCATTCACCAGACCTTCACCACGCTCAACGAGCATGTCCCGGGGCGCGAGGTGAGGATGAAGCTGCTGAACGGCCCTTTTTCCAACCTCGACGGCCAGTGGAGATTCATCCCCCTGGGCAACGAGCATCAGCGGGCCTGCAAGGTGGAACTGGAACTCCACTACGGCTTCAGCAATGCCACCCTGGCCAAGCTCGTCGGCCCGGTGTTCGACAAGATCGCCGGCACCATGGTGGATGCGTTCGTCAAGCGTGCCGAGGAGATGTATGGCTGAGAGCGGGGCCGAGCCGCCGGCGGCTGCCATCGCAGTGACGGTGATGTATTCGCCGAAGCCGCGAACGGTTCACGAGTGGCCCGTGCGCCTGCCTGCCGGCGCCAGCGTGCTGCAGGCACTCGAAGCCAGTGGCTTGCGCGCCGCTTATCCCGACGTCGACTTGCGCAGTGCGGTGGTCGGGGTGTGGGGGCGAAAAGCGCGCCTCGAGCAAACCTTGCGGGAGCACGACCGCATCGAAATCTACCGCCCGCTCCAGGTGGACCCGAAGCTCGCACGGAGGGAGCGCTTCCGCAAACAAGGGTCGCGCGCGGCGGGCCTGTTCGCTCGCAAGAGGAATGGCTCCAAGCCCGGTTATTAAGCGGGCTTGCAGTCGCTGGCGATGATCTTTTCCAGGCGCTTGGTTTCTGCGGCACGCTGCGCGTCGTCGAGGATCTCACGCTCGCCCTTGGCGTTGGTCGTGCTGATTCGGACGCCGGAATCGAAACTCGCCTTGGATCGCTTGGCCCGCTCGCAGTTGTCGGCACGCGCCTTTGCGTAGTCTTCTTCCTGGGCCTTCTTCTTTTCCGCCTCGGCGGCGTCAGCGAGCTTCTTCTTGTCCTGCAGTTCCTTGTCCTTGCCGCTGACTTTGGGCAGGGAGGGCGCGGGCTTGGCGGCTTCGGTTGGAGCCGCGGCCGCCAGTGGTTCGACCGGACGGCCCTTGCCGCCCGAAGGCTGCTTGACGATGTTCTTTGCGGGGATGTCGGCCGGCGGCGACTGGTCGCTGAAGACCTTGCGGCCGTCCTTGTCGATCCATTGCCATTGGGCGAAGCACAGTGCCGGAAGGGCGCACGCCAGGCCGATCAAAGTAGCGCGAAGGTGATTCATTTCGCCAGTGTAGCGCCGCGGAAGGCGAAAGCCTCGACCGGCGGCGCCGCAGGCATGGCCGGCGGTTGCCAGGAACCCACAAGTACAATCCGTCTTTTGGAGCTTTGACATGCGCCTCTTAGGAAAAGCGCTCACCTTCGACGATGTGTTGCTGGTGCCCGCGTTCTCCCAGGTCCTGCCGAAGGACACGTCCCTCGCGACCCGTCTCTCCCGCAACATCTCCCTGAACCTGCCGCTGGTGTCGGCCGCCATGGACACCGTCACCGAGGCGCGGCTGGCCATCGCCATCGCGCAGGAAGGCGGCATGGGCATCGTCCACAAGAACCTCACGCCCAAGCAGCAGGCCGCCGAAGTCTCGCGCGTCAAGCGATATGAGTCCGGCGTGCTGCGCGACCCGGTCGTCATTACCCCCTCGCACACGGTGCGGCAGGTGATCGACATGCAGGAGCAACTGGGCATCTCCGGCTTCCCGGTGATCGACGGCGGCAAGGTGGTGGGCATCGTCACCGGCCGCGACCTGCGTTTCGAGACGCGCTACGACGTCCCGGTCCGCGACATCATGACCCCGCGCGAAAAGCTGATCACCGTGAGCGAGGGCGCGAGCGCGGCGGAAGCCAAGGCGCTTCTTAACAAGTACAAGCTCGAGCGGCTGCTCGTGATCAACGATGCCTTCGAGCTCAAGGGCCTGATCACGGTCAAGGACATCACCAAGCAGACCAGCTTTCCGAACGCGGCGCGCGACCCTTCCGGCCGCCTGCGTGTCGGCGCCGCGGTCGGTGTGGGGGAAGGCACCGAGGAACGGGTGGAGGCCCTGGTCAAGGCAGGCGTGGACGCCATCGTCGTGGACACGGCTCATGGCCATAGCAAGGGCGTGATCGAGCGCGTGCGCTGGGTCAAGCAGAACTATCCCCACATCGACGTCATCGGGGGCAACATCGCCACGGGCGCGGCAGCGAGGGCGCTCGTCGAGGTGGGCGCCGACGCGGTGAAAGTGGGCATTGGGCCGGGCTCCATCTGCACGACACGGATCGTGGCCGGCGTGGGCGTGCCGCAGATCACGGCTATCGACAACGTCGCCACGGCGCTGCGGGGCACGGGCGTGCCCTTGATCGCCGACGGCGGCGTCCGTTACTCAGGGGACATCTCCAAGGCGATCGCGGCCGGTGCCAGTACCGTGATGATGGGCAGCATGTTCGCCGGCACCGAAGAGGCCCCCGGCGAAATCGTGTTGTACCAGGGCCGCAGCTACAAGAGCTACCGCGGCATGGGCTCCATCGGGGCGATGCAGCAAGGCAGCGCCGATCGTTACTTCCAGGAAGCCACCACAGGCAACCCGAACGCGGACAAGCTCGTGCCCGAAGGCATCGAAGGGCGTGTGCCTTACAAGGGGTCGCTGGTGTCCATCGTCTACCAAATGGCCGGCGGCGTGCGCGCCAGCATGGGCTACTGTGGCTGCGCGACCATCGACGAGATGAAGGACAAGTCGGAATTCGTGCAGATAACGGCTGCCGGCATGCGTGAGAGCCACGTCCACGACGTGCAGATCACCAAGGAAGCGCCGAACTATCGGGCCGAATAATTTGGCCAGAATTGCAAGAGTTGGCCTGGGCGCTTAAAATAGGCTAACTTTTTTATTCTGGCCAGATTATGCAAACCGTCCCCGTTCACCAAGCCAAAGACCGCTTCTCGGCTCTGCTGCAAGCTGTCGAGGACGGCGAGGAAATCATCATCACCCGCCATGGCAAGAAGATTGCCCGCATCGTGCGCGAGAGCGATACCGATCCTGCGGAGGCCGAACGCGATCGCATCAAGCAGGAGGCCGTTGCCCGGCTGAAGGCCTTCCAGGACAAGGTCACGCCGGCGGTCGAAGGGTATTCCGACTGGAAGAGCCTGCGCGACGCGGGGCGCAAGTATTGAAGCCCGTCGTCATCGACCCTTCAGCCAGTGCCGCGTGGGTCATGCCCGATGAAGCGAGCGACGCCGCGCGCGACTTGTACGCCCTGGCATGCGCCGAAGAAGGCATTTTCCATGCGCCGCAACTGTGGCAATGGGAGATGGGCAACCTGCTGATGATGGGCCACGTTCGCAAGCGAATCCCCGCGGAACTGGTCGAACAGGGCCTGGAGATCCTGGCGGCCGCACGTGTCAGCCTTGACGCAGCGCCGAATGCCCACCGCCAGTCGCAGGTCGCGCGCCTTGCCCTCACGCATGGCCTCACCTTCTACGATGCGGCCTATCTCGAACTCGTGCTGCGCCTCAACGGACAGCTGGCCTCCGCCGACCGGGCGCTGCTCGCTGCCGCCAAGGCCTGCGGCATCGTGTGTATGACTTTCTAGGGGCTCGAGCCCGCTTTCCACCATGCAACACCAGAAAATCCTCATCCTCGACTTCGGCTCCCAGGTCACCCAGCTGATCGCGCGACGCGTGCGTGAAGCCCACGTCTTCTGCGAAGTCCATCCTTGCGACGTGACGGACGAGTGGGTGCGCGACTACGCGGCGGACGGCACCCTCAAAGGCGTCATCCTCTCAGGCAGCCACGCCAGCGTGTACGAAGAGACGACCGACAAGGCTCCGCAAGCGGTGTTCGAGCTGGGTGTTCCGGTGCTGGGCATCTGCTATGGCATGCAGGCCATGGCCCACCAGCTCGGTGGCAAGGTGGAGGGCGGGCACAAGCGCGAATTCGGCTTTGCCAGCGTGCGCGCCCGCGGTCATACCGAGCTGTTCAGGGACATCGCGGACTTCACCACGCCTGAGGGCCACGGCATGCTCAACGTGTGGATGAGCCATGGCGACAAAGTAACGGAGCTGCCGCCCGGCTTCAAGCTGATGGCCAGCACGGAAAGCTGCCCCATCGCCGGCATGGCCGACGAGGCGCGCAAGTTCTACGCCGTGCAGTTCCATCCGGAAGTCACGCACACCCAGCAGGGCCGAGCCATCCTGGAGCGCTTCGTGCTGGGCATCTGCGGCGCGCGTCCGGACTGGGTCATGCGCGATCACGTGGCCGAAGCCGTCGAGTTGATCCGCAAGCAGGTCGGCGATGAAGAGGTCATCCTCGGCCTGTCCGGCGGCGTAGATTCGTCGGTGGCCGCCGCGTTGATCCACCGCGCGATCGGCGACCAGCTCACCTGCGTCTTCGTCGACCATGGCCTGCTGCGCCTGAACGAGGGCGACATGGTCATGGACATGTTCGTGGGCGAGCTGCACGCCAAGGTCATTCGCGTCGATGCGAGTGACCTGTTCCTGGGCAAGCTTGCCGGCGTGAGCGACCCGGAGGCCAAACGCAAGATCATCGGGGGCCTGTTCGTCGACGTGTTCAAGTCCGAGGCCGCCAAACTGAAGGCAGGCGACGGCGGCCACAAAGGCGCGACGTTCCTGGCGCAGGGCACCATCTACCCGGACGTCATCGAGTCCGGCGGCGCCAAGAACAAGAAGGCCATGACGATCAAGAGCCACCACAACGTCGGGGGCCTGCCCGAACAGCTGGGGCTCAAACTGCTGGAACCTTTGCGTGACCTGTTCAAGGACGAAGTGCGCGAGCTGGGCGTTGCACTGGGCCTGCCGCCCGAGATGGTGTACCGCCATCCGTTCCCCGGCCCCGGCCTGGGCGTGCGCATCCTGGGCGAGGTGAAGAAAGAGTACGCCGACTTGCTGCGCAGGGCCGATGCAATCTTCATCGAGGAGCTGCGCAACTTCAAGGACGATGCCACGGGCAAGAGCTGGTACGACCTGACCAGCCAGGCTTTCACGGTGTTCCTGCCGGTCAAAAGCGTGGGCGTGATGGGCGATGGCCGCACGTACGACTATGTGGTGGCGCTGCGGGCCGTGCAGACCAGCGATTTCATGACCGCCGACTGGGCGGAGCTGCCCTACGCGTTGCTCAAGAAAGTCTCGAGCCGCATCATCAACGAGGTGCGCGGCATCAACCGAGTGACCTACGACGTGAGCAGCAAACCGCCGGCCACGATCGAGTGGGAGTGAATTGAGCGGAGGAGGGCAGTCGGGGCACAATCTGCCGCATGTACCAGCCTCCCCATTTCAAGTCCGATGACCGCGCCGTCGCTGCGCGACTGATGCGCGAGAACCCGTTCGCCAGCCTCATCTCGGTTGACGATGCGGGCCTGCCTTTCGTCACGCACCTGCCCTTGCACCTGGAGGACCGTGATGGCGAATTCGTTCTCCTGGGCCATTGCGCCAAGCCCAACCCCCATTGGCGCTTCCTGCGGCAGCGGCCGACAGCCGTGGTCACATTCCTCGGCCCGCACGCGTTCCAGTCCCCGAAGATCTATCCGGACCTCGCACGGGTGCCTAGCTGGAATTACCTTGCTGTGCATTGCACGGTGGCGGCAACGCTGGTAGAAGATCCCGCGGCCAAGGACAGTCTCCTCAAGAAATTGATCGGGGATCACGAGCCTCCCTACGCGGAGCAATGGCGCGGCCTGGGCGAGGAATTCGCGCACAAGATGCTGGCGGGCATCGTCGGCTTCGAGCTGAAAGTGGTGGACCTGCAATGCAAGCTGAAGCTGAACCAGCACCGGCCAGAATCGCATGCCGCTCTGCGGGCCGGGTACGCCAAAGGCAATGACGACGAGCGCGAGCTGGCGCGGTGGATGGACACACTGGGCATGCTCGAGCCACACGGCAAAACGGGAGGGCGCACATGAGAATCGTCTTCGGGGTATTGAGCCTGCTGGTCGTCGTGGCGATCGTGGGCATCCTGGCTAAAAAGCAGCTGGGCGCCCTCGCGCCGGTCGCCGGGCCGCCGCCTGTTGCCGAACCCGGCATGATGGCGCCGCCCACGGGGACGCCGCAACAGAAGGTGCAGAAGTTCCATCAGGCGGTGCAGGACGCGCAACAGGCGCGCCCGGTCGACGATACCAAGTGAGCGACGAACGTTTCATGGCGCTTGCCCTGGAGCAGGCCCGCTTGGCGGCGGCCGCCGGCGAAGTGCCCGTGGGCGCCGTGGTCGTGAAAGACGGCCAAGTCATCGGCGCCGGGCATAACGCACCGGTTGGGCAGCACGACCCCACTGCCCATGCCGAAGTGGCAGCCCTGCGCGCGGCGGCGAAGGCGCTGGGCAACTACCGACTCGACGGCTGCGACCTCTACGTCACCCTGGAGCCCTGCGCCATGTGCAGCGGCGCCATGTTGCACGCACGGCTGCGCTGCGTCGTTTTCGGTGCGCCCGATCCCAAGACCGGTGCTGCCGGCTCGGTCACCAACCTCTTTTCGCAACCGCAGCTCAATCACCAGACGCAGGTGCAAGGGGGTGTGATGGCCCAGGAGTGCGGCACGCTCCTGAGCGTATTCTTCGCCGGGCGACGCGAGGCGTCCAGGAGCGCGGCCCAGCCACTTCGCGACGATGCGCTGCGCACGCCCGAAGAACGGTTCGCGGACTTGCCCGGCTACCCCTGGCAGGCGCGCTATCTCGCTGACCTCCCCGCGCTCGATGGCTTGCGCATGCACTACCTCGACGAAGGGCCGCTGGACGCGCCCATGACCTGGCTGTGCCTGCATGGCAACCCCGCGTGGAGTTACCTGTACCGCAAGATGATTCCCGTCTTCCTGGATGCGGGCCACCGCGTGGTGGCACCCGACATGATCGGGTTCGGCAAGAGCGACAAACCGAAGAAGGATTCCGCCCACACATTCAGCTGGCACCGGCAGGTGCTGCTCGAGTTCGTCGAGAGGCTCGATCTGGAAGACGTGGTGCTCGTTGTGCAGGATTGGGGCGGCCTGCTGGGGCTGACACTCCCGATGGCGGCGCCGGCTCGCTATCGGGGCCTGCTCGCGATGAACACCGCCCTCGGCACCGGAGATGCGCCGCTCAGCCCCGGATTCGTTGCCTGGCGCGACATGTGCGCGAAGAGCCCGGATTTCGACGTCGCGCGCCTTTTCGCGCGAGGCAACCCGCACATGAGCGCGCAGGAATGCGCTGCGTACAACGCGCCCTTCCCGGATCGAGGCCACCGTGCCGCACTGAGGGCGTTCCCACCGATGGTGCCCGATGGCCCCGATGCGGATGGGGCCGCGGTGTCGCGACAAGCGCGTGACTTCTGGGCAAATGAATGGACGGGCCAATCGATGATGGCGATCGGCTCACAGGATCCTGTCCTGGGCGTGCCCGTGATGCAAGCGTTGCGGCAGCAAATCCGCGGCTGCCCCGAGCCAATGGTGCTGGAGCAGGCAGGGCATTTCGTTCAGGAGCACGGAGAGTCGATCGCACGCGCGGCGGTGGGATACTTCCGCTCGTGAAAAAACATATCTACATCTTCTCACCCTCGAGCGCGGTGCGCGTCAAGGCGGTGATCCGCCGCGGCGTGGCCCGCTTGCAGGCACTGGGTCACGAGGTCGAACTCGACGAAGCGGTGTTCGCCACGCACATGCGCTTTGCCGGCGATGACGAGACGCGCCTCGCGGCGATCCACCGCGCCGCGGCCAGCGGCGCCGATGTGGCGCTGATCACGCGCGGCGGCTATGGGCTGACGCGCCTTTTGCCAGGTATCCGCTACAAGGCTGTCGCGAAGGCAATCGACAAGGGCATGCGCTTCGTCGGCCTGTCCGATTTCACGGCCTTCCAGAACGCGGTGCTTGCCGAAACGGGTCGAGTGACTTGGTCGGGGCCGGCGCTCGGCGAGGATTTCGGCGTTGAGGGCGAGCCCGACGACATCATGCAGGCGTGCTTCGAGGACCTGGTGTCGGGGCAGGGGGAGGGCACTGGCTGGCAGCTCCCGCGGACCGAGGCGCCTGCCGCGCCGCTAAACCTGAAGGGCCAGTTATGGGGCGGCAACCTCGCCATCATGGCCGCCATGGCTGGCACGCCGTGGATGCCGAAGGTCAAGGGCGGCATACTTTTCCTCGAGGACGTGCACGAACACCCTTATCGCGTTGAGCGCATGCTGACGCAACTACTGTATGCCGGCATCCTGGGCCGGCAAAAAGCAATCCTGCTGGGCCATTTCACCAAGTACAAGCCCGTGCCGCATGACAAGGGGTACAGGCTACAGACCGTGGTGGACTGGCTGCGTGGCCAAGTCAAAGCGCCGGTTTTTACCCAACTGCCCTTCGGCCATGTCCCTACCAAGGTGGCGTTGCCGGTCGGGGCGAAGGTCGATTTGGCCGTGGAGGGCCGCGACGCATTTGTGTTGTGGGGTCACCGCCATTAGGCGGCACATGGCTCAGTCCACCAGCGGACTGGGACGCGAGTTCAGGCCGTTGGGCAACAGACCCTGGAACATCTGCGTGACGATGGCCACTTTCTCGCGGGCCGCCACCTCGCCGTGCATCGCGGCCAGCGCCCCCATCAAGTCGCCACGCAAGTACCAGAGCGCCTGGATGTCGTTGGCGTAGCGGATGCGCCGGGTGATCTGCGGAAAGTGTTTGGGACCACCTTCGCCCAGCAGCGCCAGCATGGATTCCCGGATATCTTCCGTGCCATTCTCAAGTATGGATTCAGAAGGCGGCAGGGGGTTGCCCAGCAGGCTGTAGAGACTGCTCTTCAGATTGGGCTTGAGCCATCGCATGATGTACTTTTTTGTCCGCTGACGAAACAAATGGGAGTCGGGATGACAAGTTATGCTCAGCTGAACAAAAGAGCAAGTTCTATCCGTGACAGAGTTAACGAAAAACTACAGCAGAATCAACGAGTTGGTAACGAATGGTGAAGTTCTCGGTGCAGTTAGGCTTTTGTCTCGGGGTCACGTCCGGGGGGTCGACCGGGTCACGGCCTTGGCGAGTTCCTGGACAGATAGCGGTGCACAGCCCTCGGCCTTGTTGTTGATCGTCACAAACGAATGAAAACCGGCTGCCGTGGTCGCGACGATAACTCGCGCCAACACGTCCCGCGTTTCCGGGTCTGGATCGACCAGCCTGTCGAATGGCTCGTAGAGCCCCTTGGCCTCCTCGTAACCATACGCGCCGTGCTTGCGATGCAGACTCCAGCGACATACCAGCGGTCCCGGCCAGAGCGAACGCAGCATCGGCAACTGCGCCTCGATCGGCGGCATTTTGGCGTGCAGGCCCACGCAGTAGGTCGCACCGGTGCGTTTGAGCATTGCCGCAAATTCCGGCATCAGCAGCTGCGCGTCACGCACTTCAACCGCGACCGTGGCGCCTGCCGGAAGCGGCGGCAGCGCGGCGAGCATGGTTTCCAGCCTCCCGAGGAAATCCGGCAAGCGAGCTAGCCAAGTCCCAGGCAAGGGGCTCAGTTGAAAAACAAGCGCGCCGATTCGCGGACCCAGGCCTTCAACTGCCGGCTGCACGAACTCGCCGATAGCGAGCGCGGGGTCAAGGAAAGCCGGATTGGGTTGCATCCCGCGGCCGTCGCCACCGCGGACCATGGCATCGGTCACCAGGCTTGGCGCCTTGACGACGAAGCGAAAACTCTCCGGGACCTGCGCCGCGTAAGCGGCGTATTGGCTGGCCGAAAGCGGCCGGTAAAACGATCGATCAAGGCTGACCGTGCGGAATATCGGGTGCTGGGCATACGCCGCCAAGCCTTGCTTGGCCAGCGTGGACTCAGTGTGATCGGTGTCCCAGACCAGGCCTTTCCAGCCGGGGAAGCTCCATGACGAGGTGCCTAGGTAAAGCAGCCGCGGGATACCCGCCGCTAGTTCGGCAATCGCTGCATCCGTGGTTGCCGGTGCGACTGGAGCAGCGGGGGGCTTGGCGCGACGCCCAGTCGAGCGAGCAGCTGGCTTGCCGAACAGGTCCGCGGGTTCTGCTGGTTCCTTCTCACTCATTTAACATAATATACATCGTATAAAGTATCAGATGCCCAAGGCCTTCAGAACGGGTAAGCGCTTCGCCTGCAATTCGCGCGCGTTGACCAGGAGCTCTGCCAAATTCTGCTCGGGCGTTTCCAGTGCCTTTCCGTCCTTCATGACTTGGTGTCCTTTTGCCCGCAATATTTCCCAGGCTTCACGAGCCCATTGTTCCGGCTCGCGCTCGCCAGAACCGGCGCTCGCCAGGAATAGCTGATGAAGGTGGGACACGGGAATTGCGCCGCCGGTTACGGGGCTAGCCAGAACAGCGATGTCCTTGCCCAGGGCGCACGCCCGCAGCAGTTCCTGGTTCAGGCGAGCCGTGGTCGCCTTGACCTGTTCGGTTATGGATGGCTCTTGCGCCCCGTACACAGAGCCTTTGCCAACCAGGACCATGATGGCCTGCAACAGCTGCGACAAGGATATGTTGCGGGGCGCGAGTGCACTTTCAAGCTCCCCGAGAGACGCGGGATGGTGATCGGCAAGCAGGTCGACCAGGGGCCGGAAAATAGCTTCATCCAGTGGTAGATCCCCTAATCGTCCCGTGGCCTTGTAGGTCACATCGGCTGCTGGTACGGCCAGAACAAAGCGCTGTCGCCTTAGAGCGTCGAGCCGTTCGGCCGCGGTCAAGGAGCGAGCGCCCTTCACCCAATAGTCTTTACGGAATCCCCGGTTCACGCAAAGGTCGCGGACATTCTGGCGAAACCCCGCATCCGGTATGTCGGCAAGAAAGGCCTGCTGCGAAGGAGTCAGGTTGAGCGCATCCATCGCCTCGATGAAATAGGCCGAGCCGGCGTAGCTGAGCTTGGCGGGCTTGAGCCACTGCGACATCCGCGAAAACGGCATCGGTTGCCAATCGCGATTGAAATACTCATGGGCGATATAACTGCGTTCCGTCGCGCGGGCACGCTTGACCCGATCGACAACCCCCGGGTTAGCGCCGGCAAAGCCCGGGTTAAGGGACAGCAGCTTTTCACTGAAACCGATCGCGGCGTCGATCCGGGCAATGCGGCCGTGACCGGGCGCGCCCATGACATCGGCATGGTCCACGAAAAGGTCTCTGATCGGCACCATGGCCGCCCAACCCGCCAGGGTGTTGTAGCCCACATAGAGGATGCCGCCAACCTTGAGCTTGCGGCGCAGAAAATCAACGATCACCTTCCGGTTCTCGTCGCTCACCCAGCTCCAGATCCCGTGCAGGCCCACATAGTCCATCGCAGGCAGGTCCGGGCGCGCACAGAATTCCTCGAAGGACGCATCGGAAAGGCTGGCTCCGCTTCCCGAACTAGCCGCCAGTTCCTGCGCAAAGCCCGCCTGAGCTGGGTTGAAATCCGTCCCCCACCACCGAACTGGTGACGCTGCGGCGTGCACGTTGACGCTTACCCCCTGGCCGAATCCAAGTTCGCAGGCATTGACGATCCTGGGCGGGGTCACGCCTCCACTCAAGCACGCGAGCTGGGTGTTGAGCGGATTGAGCTCGTTGTAGTAGCCGTACGTGTAGCCGATGTCCGCCACATAGCCGGAAGTCCAGTCGTCGATGTCCGTTCTCCATCACATGAAGTTCATGCGCCAACCCGTTGTCACCATTTACCTTTTGGCAGTGCGTTGCGCACATGACCTGCGATCAGCTCTGCCGCATCCCGGCGATTGGCCCGGGTCGCGAAATCGAGAGCGCTCAACCCCAGCTGGTTCTTGAGGCCAGCGTCCGCGCCCGCCTCCAGTAGTAACTTGACCGCTGCCGGAGTTCCATATTGGGCGGCCATCATCAGCGGCGTGGTGCCGTTGGGCGACTCGGCGTCAATGTACGCATGATGCTCAAGCAGCAGTTCGATGATCGTCAGGTGTCCGTTGGTAGCGGCGTAGTGCAGCGGCGTCCAGCCTGGCTTGTTAACGTCGGCGTCTCGCTCGATGAGTTTCCGGACAATATCCACGTGGCCCTTCAGGGCGGCCATCATGAGGGGGCTCTCGTCCTGGGCCGTTCGCGTTTCCACCTTTGTTTTGGGCCAGTCCAGCAAGGCGTTTGCTGCCTTGAGCGAGTCGCCCCGCAGCGCCAGAAATAGCCCGGTGTGGCCCTGGGGATCCCGGGTGTCGGGGTCGAAGCCACGATTGAGCAAGGCGATGATCGCATGCGGGTCGTCGCGCTTCACGGCAACGAAGAAGTCCTCGTATGAACCTGCTAGAGTCCAAGAATACGAAGCAATAACAATAAGATATATAAAATATCTAAAGTAACTTCTCAAGAGTTAACTCCCGGGAACAGGCGCTCGAAATTGGCGCTGGTGACTCTGGCAACCTCTTCCACGGGCATCTTTCGAAGCTCGGCCAGCTGACGGGCGACGTAGGGCACGTACGACGGGTTATTTGTCTTGCCGCGGTACGGTACGGGTGCGAGGTAGGGGCTGTCGGTTTCGATCAGCAAACGGTCGGACGGCACGAAAGCAGCCACGTCGCGCAGGTCCTGCGCGCTCTTGAACGTGAGGATGCCGGAAAACGAAATATAGAAACCCATGTCGAGCGCGGCGCGCGCCACCTCGGCCGTTTCGGTGAAGCAATGAAAAACCCCGCCGGCCGAATCGGTCGAGCCGTCTTCGCCCTCCTCCTTGAGGATGGCGATGGTGTCGGCCGAGGATGCGCGGGTATGGATGACCAGCGGTTTGGAAACCTCGCGGGCCGCGCGGATGTGCGTGCGGAAGCGCTCTCGCTGCCATTCCAGGTCCACCACCGCGCGGCCCCCTTTGCGTACTTCCATCTGGTAGTAATCGAGACCCGTCTCGCCGATGGCGACCACCCGGGGCCGTTCCGAGCGCCCGATGAGGTCCACGACCGTGGGCTCGGTCACTCCTTCGTTGTCCGGATGCACGCCCACGGTGGCCCAGAAATTCCCGTACTCCATGGCCAGCGCGTGCACGGATTCGAACTCCTCCAGAGTCGTGCAGATGCACAGGGCGCGGTCAACGCCTGCCTCGTCCATTGCCTGCCGAATTTCGGGGAGCCGGGACGCCAGTTCGGGAAACGTCAGGTGGCAATGCGAGTCAACGAACATGGGAGTGCAAAGGAATGAAGGCCGCCGGCGGGCGGCCGCGCGCGAGCTACAAAAATTGTAGCGTTCAGATGGTTTGCGTGGGCCGCTCGGAGGCCAGGTGCCCGCCCAGGATTTCCTCGATCTTGAGCTTCAAGAGCCGGGATTTCTCATCGGAGGGAAACCGCACGCCCACGCCCTGCGTGCGATTGGCGGCGGCGCGTGCGGGAGTCACCCATGCCACTTTGCCCGCCACAGGGTAACGCTGCGCGTCGTCGGGCAGCGAGAGCAGCACGTACACGTCGTCGCCGAGCTTGTAGTCGCGCGTCGTGGGGATGAAGATGCCTCCGTCGGCGAACAGCGGGATGTAGGCGGCGTACAACGCGGCCTTTTCCTTGATCGCGAGCTGGATGACGCTGGGACGGGGGGTGGTGGACGAGGGATTGCTCATGGACTGCTCAGGAGCGTGAGTTTAGGGCCGAGCGGGCCTGGCTCACAAGCGCTTCCAGCATCAAACCGGCATTGAACGGATGCTCGACGGTGCGCGCGGTGCGCGACAACTCGCGCGACCAACCGGTCAACACTGCGAATGAGGCAGGTGGCGGCAGGTCCGCGGGCCGGAAGAAGCGGGGCTGCGCCCCTGCACGAGTCACGATCAAATCGTGGCAGAGCTTTTGCAGCGCGCTCACGGCTTCGGCGGGGGTCCAGTCGGCCAGCGCGGCGTTGTCGCCCCGGGCCATTGCCTTGGGCAGCAGGGACCACACCTTGGGGTCGCGCCCGGCCTGCGCGAAGGCGAGCGCGTCGTCCGGCCGGCCCCCGGCTGCACGCAGCAAAGCGGGCGCATCGGCCGGCATGACGCCGTTCTCCTGGAGCCAGGACACTGCATCGTCATGGCTTGGCCACGCCATGGTGTGGGCGAGGCAGCGGCTGCGGATGGTGGGCAGCAACTGATGCGCCGCTTCGCTGGCCAGGACAAAACGCAAATCTCCGGCGGGCTCCTCGAGCGTCTTGAGCAATGTGTTGGCGGTGACATGGTTCATGCGCTCCGCCGGGTACACCATCACCACTTTGCCTCGCCCTCGCCCACTCGTGCGTTGCGCGAATTCCACCGCGTCGCGCATCGCGTCCACGCGAATTTCCTTGCTCGGCTTGCGCTTTTTGTCGTCGATGTCCTTTTGCGCCTGCTCGCTGAGGGGCCAGCCCAGCTCCAACATGATGGTCTCGGGCATCAGCACGCACAGGTCGGTATGGGCACGCACGTCGAATGCGTGGCACCCCGCGCAGTTTCCGCACGCGCCCTCTGCCGTGGGCTGGTCGCACAGCCACGCGCGCGCCAGCCCAAGCGCCAGCTCGTATTGACCGAGGCCTGAGGGCCCTTGCAGCAGCCAGGCGTGCCCGCGCTGGGCCAATAGCTGCCGGCTTTGGGCAGCGAGCCAGGGCGCGGTCGTGCTCATAGCCAACCCCGCCCGCGAAGGGCAGCGAGCACGTCGTTCCAGACGGCTTCCCGCGGCTGGTCGGCGGCGATCCGAGCGAAACGGCCGGAGTCTGCCGCCATGCGGGCAGCGTAGCCTGCTGCCACACGGCGGAAAAACTCTACCGGTTGCGACTCGAACTTGTCGGGTACCCGCGCGCCTGCGAGCCGCGCGGCCGCGATTTCCGGCGCCAGGTCGAACCACAGCGTCAGGTGAGGTTGCCGCAACGTGCCGGCCGAAAGCGCAGGGACTGCTTGCACCCAGCGCTCGAGCCCGCACAGCACGTCGAGATCGAAGCCGCGGCCGCCACCCTGGTAGGCAAAAGTCGCATCGGTGAATCGGTCGCACAGGACGACGTCGCCCCGCGCCAGCGCCGGCTCGATGACATTCAGCAAATGGTCGCGCCGCGCTGCGAACATCAGCAATGCCTCCGTCAACGCGTCCATCGGGTCGTTGAGCGCGAGAGTGCGCAGCTTCTCCGCGAGCGGCGTGCCGCCTGGCTCGCGGGTGATCGTCACCGCCCTGCCCTGCGCGCGGAACGCTTCGGCCAGGCTCCCGACGTGGCTGGATTTGCCGGCGCCGTCAATGCCTTCGAAGCTGATGAAAAGGCCTGTGGTCACCGTGTCATTGCCCGCGCTGGTACTTGTTCACTGCACGATTGTGCTCGTCCAGGCTGGCGCTGAACTGGCTGCTGCCGTCGCCGCGGGCGACGAAGTACAGGGCCTTGCCGGGTGCGGGCTGCACAGCGGCGAGCAGCGACGGCTTGCCCGGCATGGCGATCGGCGTGGGGGGGAGGCCGCTGCGGGTGTAGGTATTCCAGGGCGTATCGGCCTGCAAGTCTTTCTTGCGCAGGTTGCCGTCGAACGACGGGCCCATGCCGTAGATCACCGTCGGATCGGTCTGCAGAGGCATGCCCACGCGCAGTCGGTTGTTGAACACGGCGGCGATCATCGTGCGATCCGATGCCTTGCCAGTTTCCTTTTCGATGATGCTCGCGAGGATCAGCGCCTCGTCGGGCGTTTTCACCGCCGCGTCCGGCGCCCGCTGCGCCCATGCCTCGGCAAGTCGTTTGTCCATCGCACGCAGGGCGCGCTTGAGAACGGCCACATCGCTGGACCCCTTGGCGAAGGTGTAGGTATCCGGAAAGAAGCGTCCCTCGGGGTGCTGGCCGGGGCGGCCCAACAAGGTCATCACGGCCTCGTCGGCGAGGCCGCGCGTGTCGGGCTTGAGCACATCGTCCTTGGCCAGTGCGGCGCGCACCTGGCGGAAGTTCCAGCCTTCCACCAGCGTCACCGCGCGCAGCGTCTCTTCCCCACGCGCGAGTTTGGCGAGCAGGCGATGCGGAGTGATGCCTTCTTCCAGCTCGTAACTGCCGGCCTTGATCTGGCGCGCTTGCCCGGAAAACCGGAACCAGTAGTAGAGCAAATCGGGGTTCACATCGACGCCGGCTTCCCTTACCGCTTCGGCGACGCCGCGCGGCAGCGTGCCCGCCTCGATCGACAGGTCCACGACGGGCGCCGACAGCCGCAGCGGCTGGTACACCCACCACAAAGCCCAACCGCCGGCCGCGAGAACCGCGAGGGAGGCGAGCAGAAAGACCGTCAACAGGAAACGCCGCACCGACCGCTGCCCCTATGCCATGGAGTGAATTGGACTGACGATGATAATTCAGGCATGACCCACGTCCTGAACGGTGTAACACCGCTGAATCATCTCGGCATCATCCGCGTCGAAGGCGAGGACGCCGCGAGCTTCCTGCAAGGCCAGTTGACGCAGGATTTCGGCCTGCTGGGCCTGTCGGAGGCCAGGCTGGCCGCCTATTGCACGCCCAAGGGCCGCATGCAGGCGAGCTTCATCGGCTTCAAGCGCAGCCACGCCGACATCCTGCTGGTCTGCAGCCGGGACATCCTGCCCGCGACGCAAAAACGGCTGTCCATGTTCGTGTTGCGTGCCAAGGCCAAGCTGCGCGACGCGACTGCGGAGTTCGATCTGTACGGTCTCGCCGGCGCCGCAGCCCTGGAAGCCGCGCCCGGCGTTGCAGTCCCGTGGTCGCGCGCGGACATCGGCACCGCGACTGCAGTGC
This sequence comes from Ramlibacter sp., assembly GCA_029237735.1. Taxonomy (GTDB): domain Bacteria; phylum Pseudomonadota; class Gammaproteobacteria; order Burkholderiales; family Burkholderiaceae_C; genus Ramlibacter. The sequence continues at coordinate 37,784 of JAQZBU010000018.1, forward strand.
GTCTTTATCCAGCGGATGGACAGCCGCGGGTGCTGTGGGTGGCCCCGGCGGGGGAAGCCGGGCCCGGCGGTCCGCAGCTGGAGCCGGGGCACTGGATGTGGAGCGACGTGCGCAGTGGCGTCGCCACGATCACGGCGCCCATCGTCGAAGCCTTCGTGCCGCAGATGCTCAACTACGAGTCCGTCGGTGGCGTCAACTTCAAGAAGGGCTGCTACCCGGGCCAGGAGGTCGTGGCGCGAAGCCAGTTTCGCGGCACGCTCAAGCGGCGTGCGCACTGCAGGTGGGCCAGGAGGTTTTCCACGAGTCCGATGCGAGCCAGCCCTGCGGGCTTGTCGCCCAGTCCGCTGCCGCACCTGGCGGCGGCTGGGACGCGATCGTATCGATCCAGATCTCGGCCGCCGGCGGCGGCAGGCTCGATGTGGGCGGCCCGGGCGGCGCGGCGCTGTCGCTGCAACCCGCTCCCTACCCCTTGCTGGCTGACGTCTGAGGTGGCGCGGGCGCGGCCTCGGAGGCAAGCTTCGCGCGGTAGTCGGCAGGAATCCGCGTGAGCACTTCCGGTCGATGCGCCTCCGGCGTGATCCGGACCGCCTGCTTGTAGAAGTTGAGGGCCTTCTCGGGGTCTTTCACCTGCAACGCGTACATGTTGCCCAGTTCCACGTAGCCCTGAACCCGCGCCTCGGGCCACCCCACGATGCGAAGCTGCATGGCCTTGTGCGCCAGGCCGTAGTCGCCGGCGCGCGAGGCGAGCCAGAATGTCGCGTTGGCCAGGTCGTAGTCATAGATGTTGTCCGCGATGGCGGCGCGCGCCAGCTTGAGCGCACGTTCCTCCTGCCCTGCCCGGCTGAGCAGGATCACTTCCAGCGAGCGCACGGCGGGCGCGCGGGGCTGGACTTTGCGGGCCCGCTCCAGGTACTCCAGCGCCTTCTCCGTGTTGCCCATGCTGGTGTAGCCCCGCGCCACGTTGGCCATGATGGCGACGATGTGGGGACGCGACGAGAGCACACTCTCCCAGATCCAGGTCGCGTTCTTCCAGTCGCCCCAGCGCGCGAGCTCGTCCGCGACCATCGGCGTGATCTTGCGGTAGTGGGGGTTGAGCGCGATGCCCTCCCTGATCAGGCCGAGCATCTGCGCCTTGCTCTGGCGCCATTTGGGGTTGTTCGGATCGCGCGAGGCGGAGATCGTGAGGGCGATCTTCGTCGCGCGCACGATCTTCTGCTCGCTCTCGACCGCCCGCTGCGTGATGAACGCGGCCAGCGCGAGGCAGGACACCGTGGCCGTCGCCAGTGCGAGTGAGTACGCCGGGCGCCAGGCCAGGGCCGCCGCGGCCCACCGCGCGCGATAACCAAGCCGTGCATCCGAGGCAGCCAGCCCCGCCAGGCACAGCGCAAACAGAGCGCCAGTGGCCGCCATTCGCCAGGGAAAGCCCACGTTGCTCACGATCATGAGCGCGAGCAGGCTGCACAAGAAGACCGCGCGCCACGGCGCTTCTTCCCCGGCCTCGGACCCTAGCGCTTTCAGCGTGCGCCAGGCCGCCTGCAGCAGGTAAGCCGCCAGCGCCAGCAGGAAGAGCCAGCCTGCCACCCCGTATTCGGCCAGCAGCTGCAGGAACTCGTTGTGCACGTAGTAATCGGTTTCCAGCTGCGCGCCCTCGGCTTGGTAGAGGGGGATATCGCTCTCCCATGCGCCCGCGCCGACGCCGGACAGCGGCCGCGCGCGGATCACGCCCATCGTGGCCTTCCACATCACCATGCGCACGCCCAGCGACTCGTCGTTCGGAGAGATGGAACCGGTCCTCTTGAAACCCCGCTCCAGAGCAGTGACGCCACGGCCCTCTTCGGCGATTTTCGGGTCACCCGTGGGGACCAGGCCGAGGCCGACCACCGTGCCGAGCAGCACCCCTGCGGCGAGCACGCGATGGCCCCTGCCCCACTCGGCGGACGCGAGTTGCCGCCGGCAGAACCAGGCGATGAACGGCAGCACCACGAGCACCTGCAGCCACAGCGCGATCAACGCGCTACGTGTGCCGGTCATGAGAACGGAGACGATCACCAGCCCGGTCGTCATGGCCAGCAATGCCACCTGCGCGCTTTGCCGCGCGCGCACCAGCAGCAGCGCCGAGAACGGCAATGTGCAGACGGCGAACTCGGCGAAGAAGTTTCGGTTGACGAAAGTCGACGCTGGATGCGGGCCTTGCGGGAAGAAGCCAAAGTCGATCCAGAACTGCAGGGCCGCCCACAGTGAAGCCACCACGGCGCCCATGTGGATGCCGCCTGCGAGCAACGGCAGATTGTCGCGCGACAACGTGTTCGCTCCCAGCCAGAGCAATAGCGCAAAGATGAACCAGCGGACTGCCTCTACACCGCCCAGGTAAGTGTGGGACCAGATCATGCTGCCGAGCGCGTACACCATCAGCAGGAGTGGCAGCCACACGATGGCGTGCCAGCGCAGCGGCTCGCGCCGTTCGCGTTGCTGCCAGAAAAAAACCAGCGCCGCGCCGAGTGTGGCAAAGGAGACCACGATCGACTTCAGCGTGTCCTGCAGCATTTCCTCGTTGGGCACCCCGAGCGCCGGGGCCAGGAACATCATGAGTGCCAGGATCGCCACTACGAGGCCGCCGCCCGCGTCGGTCCATGCTGGCTGGGGCCGTCCCGATGCAACGGCCGCGGGCGCAGTCACCGGCGCCGTGTCGGCACGGTTTCGCTTTTTCTTGGCCATGTCAGTTGGCGCTGATGGCCCGGTGCATTTCGACGTGGGGGATGCCCGCTTCGTCGAAGGGCTGACCTCGCGGCACAAACCCCAGGCCGAGGTAGAACGACTCGGCGCTGCGCTGCGCGTGCAGCATCACTTCATGGTCCCCGCGCGCCTTTGCCGCTGACACCAGCGCTTCGAGCACCTGACGCCCCACGCCCGAGCCGCGCACCGCCCGGTGCACCGCCATGCGGCCGATGCGCGCCATGCCGGGCGATGCCTGCAGCAGGCGGCCGGTCGCTACCGGTTGGTCGAGGCCGTTGTAGGCCACGGCATGGATGGCTGTGCGGTCCCCCTCATCCCACTCCATCTCGGCAGGAATTCCTTGCTCGTTCAGGAAAACCTCGGTGCGGATGCCGCCCGCGTGTTCGCCCAGATCGGACCAACTGCCGGTCTTGATGCGCACCATCGCCTCGCCGGACTCGTAGGCCGTGACGATGTCGCGAAGCTGCTGCGGCACGGGCCTCGACGTCTGCGTCGCCGGATCAGCGAACACATACACCAGCTCGCAGGTGATCAGCAACTCGTCGCCGCGGAAAATCGCGCCGGTGAACACCATCGACGAATTGCCGATGCGAGCGCACTTCAGCGCCACGTCCAGCCGATCGTCCATGCGCGCCGACGCGTTGAACTCCACCGTCGCCTTCTTCACGTACAGGTCGCCGCCCAGCTGGAGCATGGCTTCCTCGTAAGGCAGCGCCAGCGCGCGCCAATAATCTGCCACCGCCGTGTCGAAGTACATCAGGTAGTGGGCGTTGAAAACGATTTTCTGCATGTCCACTTCGGCCCAGCGAACCCGCAGGCGGTGGAAGAACCGGAAATCTTGTCGCTTCATTTCAGGGTTTCAGGGCGTTGGCAAGGGCGCGTGCCGCGTCGGCATGGGCTTGCCGGGCTTCGGGGATGGCGCGCCCCATCTTGATGAACTCATGGGTGACGCCGCGGTAGATTTCAAGGTCGACCGCTACGCCCGCAGCCCGCAGTTTATCCGCGTATGCGATGCAGTCGTCTACCAGGGGGTCGCACTCCGCCAGTCCGAACCAGGCCGGCGCCACGCCATCCACGTCCGGGGCATTCAGGGGTGCGAACCGCCAGTCCTCGCGCTGCGCATGCGGGATGTACAGGTCGAAGAACCATTCGATGTGCGCCCTCTCGAGCACCAGCCCATGAGCGAAGCGCTCGTGCGAGGGCGCGTCCTGCCAGGCGGCGCATCCGGGGTAGAAGAGTAACTGCAGCGCCAGTCGAAGCCCGCAGGACATGGCGTAGATTGCGCAGACTGTCGCAAGCGTGCCCCCCGCGCTGTCTCCACCCACAGCGATGCGGTTGCCGTCCAGGCCCAGGTCGGCGGCGTGCCCGGCCAGCCATTGCGTGGCGTCCCAGGCATCGTTTACAGCGGTCGGGAAGTGATGTTCAGGCGCGAGGCGGTAGTCCAGCGACACCACGGCGCAGCCGGAGAGGCGGCTCAGTTCGCGACAAAGCGTGTCGTGCGAAGCGATGCTGCCGATAGTGAAGCCGCCCCCATGGAAGTACAGCAGGGCCGGCAGCATCTGGCGGCTCGGCGCGTAGAGGCGCGCCGGCAATGCCGCGCCGTCCCGCGCCGGAATCTCGAAATCCTCCACGCGGACCAGGGGGACCTTTGGCACCTCGAGGACGCCGGACCCCGCCTCATAAGCCGCCTTCGCTTCATGCGGCGCCTGCGTGTACATCGGCACGTAGCCGGCGCGGTTCATGCGCTCGAGCACCGAGCGCATGGCCGGGGTGAGCTGGGGGTACTGGGGCAGGAACCTCACTTGAGCTCGTCGGCCTTGGAAGGATTAAAGTTGGAGTTTCCATCGTACATCGGGCAACACCATGGCCTTCATCTACTACCTCACCCAGATCCAGTTCGATTTCGGCGCGGTGAAACTGCTCAAGCAGGAGTGCGACCGTGTCGGCATCACGCGCCCCCTGGTCGTGACGGACCCGGGGGTCAAGGCGGCGGGCGTCCTGCAAAAGGCGCTGGACGCCCTCCCCGGCATGCCCGTGGCTGTCTTCGACCAGACACCGTCCAATCCGACCGAGGCCGCTGTGCGAGCGGCCGTGGAGGTGTACAAGGCCAACCGCTGCGACGGCCTCATCGCCGTGGGTGGCGGTTCCGCCATCGATTGCGCAAAAGGTGTAGCGATAGCGGCCACGCATGAAGGGCCGCTCACCCACTACGCCACAATCGAGGGCGGCTCACCCCGCATCACCGACAAGGCGGCGCCGCTGATCGCCGTGCCCACCACCAGCGGCACGGGCAGCGAGGTGGCGCGTGGCGCCATCATCATCGTGGACGACCACCGCAAGCTCGGCTTCCACTCCTGGAACATCCTGCCAAAGGCGGCAATCTGCGACCCCGAACTGACCCTGGGCCTCCCGCCCAAGCTCACCGCTGCCACCGGCATGGATGCCATCGCGCACTGCATGGAAACCTTCATGGCGCCTGCCATCAACCCGCCTGCCGACGGCATCGGCCTGGACGGGCTGGAGCGGGGCTGGGCGAATATCGAGCGCGCCACCCGCGACGGCAGCGACCGCGAAGCGCGGTTCAACCTCATGAGCGCGTCGATGGAGGGCGCCATGGCGTTCCAGAAGGGCCTGGGCTGCGTGCATTCGCTCAGCCACAGCCTGGGAGGCGTGGATCCGCGCCTGCATCACGGTACCCTCAACGCGATGTTCCTCCCCGCCGTGATCCGCTTCAATTCGCAGGCGGAGTCGATCAGGAAGGAAAAGCGCCTCGCGCGCATGGCCCACGCGATGGGACTGAAATCGGCCGACGACATTCCCGGGGCCATCCGCGAGATGAACGCCCGTCTGGGCCTGCCCTCAGGCTTGGCGGAGATGGGCGTGAAGCGCGACATGTTCGCGCAGATCATCAAGGGTGCCCTGGCCGACCACTGCCACAAGACCAACCCGCGCATCGCGACGGCCGAGGATTACGAAGAGATGCTGGCTGCGTCCATGTAGGGCATCATGCGCGGGAACCCCGGATCGCTGCTTCCACAATGGGTCGCGCCCACGGCGGGACCGCGTTCATCGCGGCCGCATCGTGTTGGTCAGGACAATTCACCCGGCCGCTTTCCACGTCGAGCACGAGAACCGGGTCAGGAATGTCCCGGCCGGGCTCGACGCTCACGCTGTTGTTGAAGAGCTGCAACCGCGAAAGCCTGGGTAGGAGCTTGATCAAGTTCAAGCGCGACGCGTCCCAGCGCTCGCGTATCTTTTCGTCAGAAATGTGGTGCCCGCCGTGGGCCACCCGCATTTTGACGCGGGCGATGTGCAGCTCGGGCGAGTCCAGGCCGCAATACAGCATCACAACCGAATGAGTCTTCGAGGCCCCCTCGAGCAAGCGGCTGATGGTCGTGCCGCCGAGCGTGGTTTCGAACGCATGGTTGCTCCGGTTCGCGATCGCCGCTTCAAGCCGGCTCTTGCCGTGCGCCCAGGCGCACGCGTTGGCCTCGGCGATGTCCATCCCGGCCTCGCGCACCAGTTCGCGCGCATAGCTGTCGGCGTTGAACCATTGCAGGCCCTGCTCCCGCAGCATGGCTCCTCCGACGGAACTCTTGCCCGCGCCATTGACGCCGGCCAGCACAAAGATGAAGGGGCGCACCGATCAGAACGCGGCACCGGCTTTCGGCCTGCGCGCCAGCTTGCCCTTGCGCGCGAACGCGGCAGTCACCTTGTCCTGCGCATCGGGCTGCGCCAGCACTGCCAGGCGCTGATCGAACTGACTGGCCAGTTGGTCGAGCACGGATGCCTCGCGTGCCTTCAGGGCCGCGGCGCTGGCCGCCAACTGTTCGTAGGTCGCTGCATCGACGAGCACCAACTCCACGGCCGAGTGATTGGTAATGGCAATGCTGCCGGTGGTGCGCACTTCCCGAACCACATCGCGCCACTTGTTCTTGACGTGCGAGGCACTCTGGCGAGGCAAATGATCGAGCGTGGGCAATTCGGCGCGCATGGAGGAATCTCCTTTTGATGGCATTATGCCATGTCGATTAAATAATGGCATTATGGCAAAAAGCCACGCGCCGAGGGGCGCGGACGGAAGCCCTACTTGCGCAAGCCCTGCAGCTTGGCGAAGGCGCCTGCCATGGCGGTGTCGGCAGGCGCGCTCTGCGGCGCGCGCTGGCCGCGCCCTGCACCCTCGAAGCGGTTATCGCGCGGGCTGTCGCGGCGCGCGGGCGCATCGCCGAGTTTCATCGACAGGCCGATTCGCTTGCGGGCAACGTCCACTTCCATCACCTTCACCTTCACGATGTCGCCGGTCTTGACGACCTCGCGTGCGTCCTTGACGAACTTGTGCGCGAGCTGGCTCACATGCACCAATCCGTCCTGGTGTACCCCCAGGTCCACGAAAGCGCCAAAAGCCGCCACGTTGCTCACCGTACCCTCCAGCACCATGCCTTCACGCAAGTCGCTGATGTCCTCCACGCCATCATTGAACCGTGCCACCTTGAAGTCGGGGCGCGGGTCGCGGCCGGGCTTTTCAAGTTCGACCAGGATGTCCTTCACGGTGATGACGCCGAACTTCTCGTTGGCGAAAAGTTCGGGTTTCAGCGTCTTGAGCATTTCCGCGCGGCCCATGAGTTCGGCAACCGGCTTGCCGGTCGTGGCCATCATCTTTTCCACGACAGGATAGGTCTCGGGGTGCACGCCGGTCATGTCGAGTGGGTTGTCGCCGCCGCGGATACGCAGGAAGCCCGCGCTCTGCTCGAAAGTCTTGGCTCCCAGGCCGCTCACTTCCATCAACTGCTGGCGGCTGTTGAACGCGCCGTGCGCCTCGCGCCAGCGCACCACGGCCTTCGCGACGCTGGCGGACAGGCCGGAGACGCGCGACAGCAGCGGCACACTCGCGGTGTTGAGGTCGACGCCGACTGAGTTCACGCAGTCCTCGACAACCGCATCCAGCATGCGCGCAAGCTCGCTCTGGTTGACGTCATGCTGGTATTGGCCGACGCCGATGGACTTGGGGTCGATCTTCACCAGCTCGGCCAGCGGGTCCTGCAGGCGCCGCGCGATGCTGGCCGCGCCGCGCAGGCTGACATCCACGTCCGGCATTTCCTGCGAAGCGAATTCGCTGGCGGAGTAGACCGATGCTCCGGCTTCGCTGACGACGACCCGCTGCATCTTGTCATCGCCCAACCGCTTCATCAGATCCGCCGCCAGCTTGTCGGTCTCCCGGCTTGCCGTGCCATTGCCGATGGCGATCAGGTTCACGCCATGCTTGCGCGCGAGCAGCCCGAGCTGGTGCAGCGAGCCTTCCCAGTCGCGGCGGGGTTCGTGCGGGTAAACGGTGGACGTGTCGACCAGCTTGCCGGTGGCGTCGACCACCGCGACTTTCACCCCGGTGCGGATGCCCGGGTCCAGTCCCATCACCACGCGGGGGCCGGCCGGTGCCGCGAGCAGCAGGTCACGCAAGTTGTCGGCGAAGACCTTGATGGCCACCTTCTCGGCCTCCTCTCGCAGCCGCGCGAACAGGTCGCGCTCGGTGGAGAGCGACAACTTCACGCGCCAGGTCCAGGCCACGCACTTGCGCAGCAAGTCATCGGCCGGACGCGCCTGGTGGCTCCAGCCCAGGAACAACGCAATCTTGCCTTCGGCGATCGACGGCTTGCCGGGTTCCGGCTCGACCGGCAAGGCCAGCTTCGCATCGAGGATCTCCTGCTGCCGGCCGCGAAACACCGCGAGCGCGCGGTGCGAGGGCACGCGGCCGATGGGCTCGTCATAGTCGAAGTAGTCGCGGAATTTCGAGACGTCGGGATGGTTCTCGTCCTTGCCTGAAGCGAGCTTCGATCTGAACAAGCCCTCCGCCCACAGCCATTCGCGCAAGCTCTGGACGAGCGCCGGGGCTTCCGCCCAGCGCTCCGAGAGGATGTCGCGCACCCCGTCCAGCACCGCGGGCACCGTGGTGAAATCTTCGCCGCCCTCGCCCTTCTCGGCTTTCACGAAGGCCTGCGCTTCGTCGTTCGGGTTCAGGCGCGGATCGGCGAACAGCTTGTCCGCCAACGGCTCGATGCCCGACTCGCGCGCGATCTGGCCCTTGGTGCGGCGCCTGGGTTTGTACGGCAAGTACAGATCTTCCAGCTCCTGCTTGGTGGGCGCGACTTCGATCGCGTCGCGCAGTTCCGGCGTGAGCTTGCCCTGTTCCTCGATGCTCTTTAACACCGCGTCGCGGCGATCTTCGAGTTCGCGCAGGTAACCGAGGCGGTGCTCGAGCTCGCGCAGCTGGATGTCGTCCAGGCCGCCCGTGGCCTCCTTGCGGTAGCGGGCGACGAAAGGCACAGTGGCCCCGCCATCGAGCAGGTCGACAGCGGCCTGCACCTGGTGTTCATGGACTTTGATTTCGGCGGCGATCTGCCGGATGATCTTTTTCATTGTGTAACTGTCGCAGCGCTGCGGGGACGCGGCAGTTTGCCACAGCGGACGGACAGCGATTCGGCATCTTCGCTGACAGTTGCGCAGGCGCAGCGTTTCGCACAATGGGGCATACGTTTTTCTCTGGAGACTCCCCATGCGTGCTCGCCTCGTTTACATCCTGCTCGCCCTCCTTGTGGTGGGCGGAGTCGCCGCCATGAACTGGCCCGATTTCACGCGCACCACACCCATGAGCTTCGGCGTGTTCACCATCGAGGGCTCGGTGGGCCTATTCATGTTGGCGGCGTTCGGCTTGACGATCCTGGTGATGCTCCTCAGCGGCGCCATGCAGGAATCGCGCTACATGCTCGAATCGCACCGCCATGCCAAGGCGCTTCAGGTTCAGCGAGATCTGGCCGACAAGGCCGAAGCGTCGCGCTTCACCGAGCTGCGGCAGTACCTGGACACGCACCTGCGTGAAAACCGCGGGCGCGAAGCGATTGCCGCGACCGAATTCGAGAAGGCGATGGTGCAAAGCCAGCGGGACTTGCGCAGCCAGGTCGAGCAGATGAGCCGCTCGCTCGACGCGCGACTGGCCGAGCTCCAGGGCCGGATCGA
>JAQZBU010000019.1 GCA_029237735.1 Ramlibacter sp.
GATGGCGGGGATGTACGCGTCCGTCGCGATCCTCGCGGCGCTCAACCACCGGGATGCCGTCTCGGGCAAGGGCCAGCAGATCGACCTCGCCCTGCTCGATACGCAGGTGGCGGCCCTCTCGCATGCCGGCGTCGGTTACCTGGTGTCGGGTGACGTGCCCCAGCGCCGCGGCACCGTCGCCCCGACGGGTTCGCCCTCGCAGATGTTCATGTGCCAGGACGGGCCGATCATGCTCGTGGTGGGCAACGACCCGCAGTTCGCACGGCTCGCGGCGGTGATGGGCGTTCCCGACCTGCCCACCGACCCACGCTTCCAGACCAACCGGGTACGCATCGAACACCGCGCTGCGCTCAACGAGATCCTGATGCCGATCTTCCGCTCGCGGCCCAAGCGCGAATGGATCGACGCGATCGGCGGCGCCGGCGTTCCCTGCGGCCCGGTGAACGAACTCGACGAGGTCTTCGCCGAAGAACAACTGAAGGCGCGCGAGATGGTGGTGCCGATGCCTCATCCGCAGCGCAGCGAGATGCCACTGATTGCCAACCCGATCCGCATGTCCGACACCCCAGTGCAGTACCGGCTGCGCCCGCCCGCGCTCGGCGAGCACACAAACGAAGTGCTGGCCGACCTGCTCGGCTACGACCAGGACCAGCTCGCACAACTTCGTGCGCACGACACCATCTGACCCACAGGAGACTTGCAATGTCCAGAAACCATCCCACACGCCGCACGGCCCTGGCCGCGCTCACGGCCGTCGCCGCAATGGCGGTCTCGCCCGCTTTCGCCCAGGGCGCGGCCGGCTTTCCGGCCAGGCCGATCAAGATCGTCGTGCCCTACGCGGCCGGGGGCTTCACGGACATCATCGCCCGCATGGTGGGCACGAAGCTGTCCGAGAAGCTCGGCCAGCCGGTGGTGGTGGAGAACAAGCCGGGCGCCTCCACGATGCTGGGCGCCGAGGCGGTTGCCCGCGCCACGCCGGACGGCTACACGCTGCTGATGGCGACGACCAGCACCCTCTCCACGAACCCGCTGCTGTTCCGCAAGATGCCGTACAAAGTGGCTGACTTCACGCCGGTGGCCCTGGCCGGTCTCACTCCCTTCGTGCTGGTGGCGCACCCCTCCGTGCCCGTCAATGACGCTGCCGGCCTGGTGACATATGCCCGCGCCAACCCGGGTAAGCTCAACTTCGCGATGCTCGGACAGGGCTCGTCGACGCACCTGGTGGACGAGATGCTGCGCTCACAGGCCAAGGTGGACATCCTCGACGTGCCGTACAAAGGCTCGGGGCCGGCCAGCAGTGACCTCATCGCGGGCCACGTCCAGCTCAATTTCGACGCAGTGTCGACCGCGATCCCGCGCATCCGCGGCGGCCAGCTCAAGGGTCTGGGCATCACGTCCGACAAACGCTCACCGCTGCTGCCGAACGTGCCTACCTTCAAGGAGTCGGGACTGCCTCAGATGATCGCCTACTCCTGGTACGGCCTGCTGGCTCCTGCCGGCACGCCCCCGGCGGTGGTCGAGCAGCTCAATCGCACGGTTAACGAGGTCCTGAAGATGCCGGAGGTGCAGGCTCAGCTCGACTCGAACGGCGCCAATGCGCCCCTGCTGAACTCCAAACAGTTCGGCGAGCTGATCGAGGAGCACACGCGCACCTGGGAAAAGGTGATCAAGCCCCTGAACATCACCATGGACTGAATGCGATGGCTGCATCCCTTCCCGGCGAGCTGAAAGGCCGCGTCGCGCTCGTCACCGGCTCTACTGACGGCATCGGCCTCGCCGTGGCCCGGGGTTTGGCGGCGCAAGGCTGCGCCGTGATGCTCAACGGCTTCGGCGAGCCCGACCAGGTCGCGGCGCTATGCGACGAGCTGGCTACGGCGCATGGCGTCGAAGTCGCGCACGACGGGGCCGACCTGCGGCAGGAGGACGAGGCCGCAGGTCTCGTGCAGCGCGTGCTGCAACGCTTCGGCCGCCTCGACGTGCTGGTGAACAACGCCGGCACGCAGCACAAGGGTCCGGTCGAAGAGCACCCGCCGCAGCGCTGGCGCGAGGTGTTCGCGCTCAACCTGGACGCCCCCTTCCACACCATCCGCACGGCGCTGCCCGGCATGCGCGCGAATGGCTGGGGCCGCATCGTCAACGTGGCGTCCGTATACGGCCTGGCCGGCGGCGTCGATCGCAGCAGCTACGTCGCCTCCAAGCACGGCCTCGTCGGGCTCACCAAGGCGGTGGCGCTGGAGACCGCGACCACCGCGATCACCTGCAACGCGGTGTGCCCGGGCGACGTGTCGACCCGCATCTTCTACCGCAATGCCAAGCTGCTCGCCGAGCGCGAGCAGATCACGCGCGCCGAGGCGCAACAGCGCATCGCGGCGACCAACATGCCTTCGGGCCGGGTCGTCTCGCCGGAGCAGGTCGCCGCGCTAGTGGTGTTCCTGTGCAGCGAGGCGGCCGCGGAGATCCGCGGCGCCGCCCTGCCCGTCGACGGCGCCTGGCTGGCGCGATGAACCCCCAAGGAGACTCCATGCCGACATCTTCATTCCTCGCACGAAGGCGGTTGCTGCTTGCACTGTGCGCCGCACCGGCCGCGGCACTCGCGCAGGCGCCGTCCTGGCCCGTCCGGCCGATCAAGCTGGTCGTGCCCTACCCACCCGGCGGCCTGACCGACGTGCTCGCCCGGCTCGTGACGCAAAGGGCGAGCGAAAACCTGGGGCAGGCGATCGTGATCGAGAACCGTCCCGGCGCCAGCACGATCCTGGGCGCCGAGCTGGTCGCCAGGGCCGCGCCGGACGGCTACACCTTCCTCATGGCGGCGGCGACGACGCTCACCACGAATCCGCTGCTGTTCAAGAAGCTGCCGTACAGGCCCGCGGACTTCGCGCCCGTCGCGCTGGTGGGGACGGTCCCGTTCGCGCTGGTGGCGCATCCTTCGGTACCCGCGAACAACATCCGGGAGTTCGTCGCCCATGCGAAAGCCAATCCGGGGCTGATGACCTTTTCGACGGTCGGCCAGGGCGCATCCTCGCACCTGGTGGGCGAGATGTTCAAGGGCGCCACCCAGACCACATTGCGCGACATCCCGTACAAAGGCTCGGCGCCCGCGCTCGCGGCGGTCCTTTCGGGTGAGGTGCACGCGACCTTCGACGGCATCACCAATTACCTGCCCTACGCGCGCAGCGGCAAGCTGAAGATACTGGCGGTGTTCAGCGACAACCGCGTGCCCGCGGCCGACACGATTCCGACGATGGCCGAATCCGGCTATCCGGACGCGGTGGCGTACTCCTGGTTCGGCATCGTGGCGCCGGCCGGCACCCCCGCCGCGATCGTGAACCGCCTGAACCAGGCGATCAACTCCAGCCTGCAAGCGCCGGAGCTGCGCGACCGGCTGCGCGCCGATGTCTCCTCCGGGCCTATCCTCTCGCCGGAGGGCTACGGCGACTTCATGCGCAAGCAGGCGCTGATTTGGGAGAAGGTCATCACGCCGCTGAAACTGGAGATGACGCAGTAAGCGCAAGGCGGGCCTGGGGGCTTTGATGGACCCCGGTGGACGGGACCCTGGCGGTGGGCGCAGTCTAGGGCGGCCCCTTCTCAGTACGAATTCCCCGTTTCAGGGAAAGTTACAGGGAAAGTAGCTGAGACGGGCGAGATATTCTTCGACCCACTGGGCGGTCAGCCCGCGTTTGCGCCGGCTTAATGGCGCGTCTGGTCGACGTTCTCTTCGCAGTTAACAGGGAATTGTTTAGTGGCCAACAGATAATGTGCCCGCCGAGAAGGGGCTTCAGCACAACCGTGTGCACGCCTGCGCACAGCGCAAGCTTGGGTTTGGTCGACTGGGTGGCACCTACACGCCCCGCCCCCGGAATCTTCATTCGACTACATCAGGCGCAGTTACCTCCCCTCTCCTGGAAGGCGGGAGCAGGAGCAGGGAAGTCCATCTGCTTTGTGAACCACTTCGCGAGCATGCGCACTTTCGCGGAGGCGCTCGTGCGGTGCGATCCACAGGTTGAGCGTGTAAGGCTGTCGATGAATCCGAAAGGTGCGACCAGCTGCTTTGACTCGATCTCCCTTTCCACCAAGTAGCGGAAAACGCCAAGCTGCGACACCGCGGCCGTTGATGCCCAACGTGCCCACGAAGGTCGAACTCGGCTATCGACATGAAGATGGCCAACGGCACGCTGATGCCGCTGTTGACCATGGCCACCCCGGCGACCAAGCCCCAGGCGGCAATCCCGATCGCCGGCGGGGACGGCTTGCACTGCGCCTTCGCGAACCATCGGTCGCTGCGCGACACTGAGGAGGGCGGCATGCGACGTTCGATGGAACCCCGCCACTCGCGCTGCAGCGTGTCGGTGGGCCGCAGTCGATCGAGCCCCGCGCTCTGCCCTCGTGAGCTGCAGGCGCGGCCGGGCGTCGGACGGCGGGTCGGACAGCGCAATGGACCTGAGGCTGGCGACGAAGCCATGGCCTCAGGCCCGACGCAGGTTGGCGGGAGCGCGCGGTATCATTCGGTTAGTTGAACGTTGTTCAAAGCTAGCGAGTTTGCTCGCTTCCAGATTGTCTTCACCGGAGCAGGCCAGCCATGCAAAAAGTACTTTCAGACGTCCGTATCCTCGACCTGGGGCGCTACATTGCCGGACCGTACTGCGCAGCGCTGCTGGCCGACTATGGCGCCGACGTAATTCGCGTCGACCGCCCCGGCGGCAGCGAAGACCGGTTCATCGTGCCCGTTTCCGATACTGGCGACGGGGCCCTGTTCCTGCAGTGCAACCGTAACAAGCGGTCCATCACGCTCGACATCGACACCGATGAAGGCAAGGAGATCCTGCATTCGCTCGTTCGCAAAGCGGATGTCGTGATCGCCAACATGCCCGCCGCGACATTGCGCAAGTTGGGCCTGGACTACGCCAGCCTGGCGGCGATCAAGCCGGACATCATCCTGACCTCGACGTCCGCCTTCGGCTCGACCGGGCCATTGGCCGATCGCATCGGGTTCGACGGCGTTGGGCAGGCGCTCAGCGGCGCGGTCCACGTTTCCGGCTCCCCCGACCAGCCCATGAAGATGATGGTTCCAGTGGTCGACTTCGCCACCGGCATGTCCTGCGCCATGGCGACCATGATGGCGCTGTACGAACGCCGCATCAGCGGGCTCGGACAGGAGGTTAGTGCGTCGCTGCTGCAAACATCCTTGAACCTGGCGAGCGGCAGCCTGATCGAGGAGGCCGTCCTGCGCGTGGACCGAAAAGCCAGCTTGAACCGGGCGCCGCACTACGGGCCTTCCGACATCTTTCGGGTGCGCGACGGCTGGATCATCACCCAGGTCATCGGCTCCGCGATGTTCAAGCGCTGGGCCCTCCTGGTGGGCCAACCGGGGCTGATTGACGACCATCGCTTCGCGGACGACCGCAGCCGCGGTGAGCACGGCCAAGAGCTCAGCGCGGTCATGGCCGGATGGTGCCTGCAGTTCACCCGGGAAGATGTCCTGGCACGCCTTGAGCAGGCGCGGATACCGGCCGGTTCGGTCAATTCCCCGCGCGAAGTCCTGGACGACGCCGTGATCGCCGGCTCGGGCGCGTTCCAGCCCACCACCTATCCCGGCGTCAGCGGCCCGGTGCCCCTGGTGTCCCCCCCCGCCTCCCTGTCTCGGACACCGCCGATTTTTGACCGACGGCCGCCCCTGGCGGGGGAGCACACGGAGGAAATCCTGGCAGAACTGGGCTACACGAGCGCGCAGACCGCCGATCTGCGCACCCGGCTGATCGTCTGAAGCAGGGTTCAGGCAGCCCGCTCGAATACGGCGGCCAGCCCCTGGCCACCGCCGATGCACATCGTTTCGAGCGCATAGCGGCCCCGTCGCCGGTCGAGTTCCCGCAGCATGGTGGCCAGAATGCGTGCGCCAGTCGATCCGACCGCGTGCCCGAGGGAGATCCCCGATCCGTTGACGTTCATCCGTGCAAAATCCGCCTCGGCGAACCGCCACTCGTGCGTACACGCCAGTACCTGCGCTGCGAATGCTTCATTCAGCTCGATCAAGTCGATTTTTCCCAGCGTCAGCCCCGCGCGCTGGAGCGCGAGCGCCGTGGCCGGCACTGGTCCAATGCCCATCCGCTCCGGCTCGACGCCCGCTACCGCCCAGCTCACGAGCCGGCCGAACGGCTTCAGGCCAAGCCGCTCGGCATTCGCCCGGGTGGTCACGATGCAGGCGGCGGCCCCGTCGTTCTGGCCACTGGCATTACCTGGGGTGACGGTGGACGCGGGATCGACGGAAGAGCGCACCGCTCGCAAAGCGGCCAAGTTTTCCAGGGTTGCGTCGGCACGCGGATGTTCGTCTTGCTCCACAAGGCGGGTGCCGCCCCGCACCTTCACCGGCACCGGAACGATCTCTTGCGCGAAGACGCCACTTTGCTGGGCGGCCACTGCGCGCTGGTGGGACCCCAGCGCCAGCCGATCCTGCTGCTCCCTCGGTATCGCGTACTCGCGTCGCAGGTTCTCGGCGGTCTCCAGCATCCCGCCGGCCACCGGATGCCGCTTGCCTCCTGAAGTGATGCGGCCCCTCGCAATGCGGTCCCATAAAGGAGTGGCTTCTTCCCGCAGCCCCCAGCGCGCGCCCAGGGTGTAGTGCTCGGCCTGGCTCATGCTCTCGGCGCCGCCTGCGATCACCAGCGTTGCGGCGCCGGTCTGCACGCGCATCGCCGCATCGATCACCGCCTGCAGGCCGGAGCCGCAACGCCGGTCGACCTGCAGCCCGGGCACCTGGGTGCCCAACTCCGCATTCAGTGCGGCCACCCGGCCGATCGCCGGCGCCTCGCCGTTCGGGTAGCACTGGCCCAGGATCACGTCGTCCACCTCGCCCGGGCTGATGCCGCTGCGCCGGATCAACTCACGCAAAACGATCTCGGCAAGGTCGGCAGCGGGCACGTCCTTGAACGTGCCGCCGTAGCGGCCGACCGGGGTGCGCAGGGGTTCGCAGATCACTGCGTCGCGCGACTGAATTCCATCCGTGGCCATAGTTGGTGCCTTGTAGGGGTTAAGGGTTTATCCCGACGACATCCGTGGGCAAGCAGTTGCCCAATGCCGTCATACATTAAGTTGAACACTGTTCGGATTCTAAGCCGTGCCCATCGATAACGCCACCACCTCCGTCGCCCGCCTGCAAGCCTTCATTGACCGCTGCCCCTTCAACCGCTGGATGGGCATGCGCGCGCTTGCAGCGACGCCTGACAGCGTAGAGCTGAGCGTCGCGTGGAAGCAGGATTTCGTGTCCCATCCCGGTCGCCAGTCCACTCACGGCGGCATCCTCGCGGGCATCGTGGACGCGGCAGCCGACTATGCCGTCGCCCTGCATGTCGGCGAGCCCGTTCCAACGGTGGACCTGCGCATCGATTTCCACCGTACGGCAACGCCCGGGGACCTCCGCGCGGAAGCCAGGGTCATCCATGTGGGCGGCACGCTGGCGACAGCCGAAGCCCGCATCTTCAGCCACGACGGCAAGCTCGTCGCCAGCGGCCGTGGCGTCTACTTCACCGGTGCGCTCAAGGCCAACAGCGAAAAGGCCGGCGTGCCGGCTGTCACCACCGAATTTATCTGATTTCCCCTCTGGAGTTTCCATGCAACGTAAATCCTTTCTCCGCCTGCTGGCCGCGTCCGCCGCGTCGCTCGCACTCCCGCCGGTGAACGCCCAGTCGGATTACCCGAACCGGCCGATCAAGGTCGTGGTGCCCTTTGCGCCGGGCGGCGCGACCGACCAGGTGGCGCGGCTCCTCGCCATTCGCCTGGCCAAGCAGATGAACGTCCCGGTGATCGTGGAAAACCGCGCCGGCGCCAACGGCAACCTGGGCGCGGAGCTGGTTGCCAGGGCGGCACCCGACGGCTACACGATCCTGCACAACACCTCGTCCATTGCTTTCACGGCCGCCTTTGCGCAGAAGGTCAGTTACGACCTCGCGGCAGACCTCACACCGGTGGCCGCCCTGGTCAACCAGCCATTGCTGGTGGTTGCCGGCCCTTCGATGCCTGCCAACACCTTGAATGAAATGCTGGCCTGGGCCAGGCAGAACCCCGGCAAGCTCAACTACGCATCTTCGGGCAACGGCAACATATCCCACTTGGTGATGTATGTGCTGCTCCAGAAAGCCGGCATCAGCGGGGCCCACGTGCCCTACAAGGGCGGAGCGGCGGCTTTTCCGGATGTCATGAGCGGCCAGGTCCACCTGCTCGCCGACCCTGTCAATTCCGCCGCCCCGTTCGTGCGCGATCGCCGGGTGCGCGCGATCGCCACCACCGGGCGCAGCCGGACGCCCTTGTTCCCGGATGTTCAGGCGGTCGCCGAGGTGATGCCAGAGGTGGTGGCCGGTGCGTGGCAGGGAGCCATGGTCCCCGCCAAGACACCGCGGCCGATCGTCGAGCGGCTGAGTGCGGAATACGCAAAGGCGCTGCAGGAACCCGCCTTGCGCGACAAGTTGCACGCCGACGGCGCCGAACCGCTCGGCTTCACGCCCGAGCAGTACGCCGCCTTTCTCAAGGAGGAGATCGACCGCTGGAGCAAGATCGTTCGCAGCAGCGGCATCAAGCTCGACTAACTGGCGCCGGCGCGGTGGCCGCCGCGCTTGCGCTCAGTCGCTGCGACACTTGACCATGCGCAGCGGGGTATAGGTCAACACGACCTGACCGTCCTGCTTGACTACATTGTTGCGGGTGCGCACCAGACCACGCCCAGGGCGGCTGTTGCTCAGCCGGGCTTCGATCACTTCACACTCCACGTGGATCGTGTCGCCGGCGAAAGCCGGGTTCTCCATCTTCAGTTCCATGCCCAGGAACGCGTAGCCGGTGTGTTGCATCGTCGACTGCGCCAGCAGGCCCTCGGCGATGCAGTATGACAGCGCCCCCGGAGCCAGCCGGCCCTTGATGTCCGAGTCGTTGCGGACGAACTCCATGTCCGTGAAGAGCGATTCGGTCATGTGGATGACATTGCAAAATGCGCAGATGTCCGCGTCCTGGATGGTCCGGCGTAGCGTTTTGAACTGCAGCCCGATGGGCAGGTCTTCGAAGTACAGGCCGTAGCCGAGTGTTTTCATGGTTTCTCCGTGTGGGGGGGGTTAACGTCAGCGGGCGGCCCGGCCCAGCAGCTGGTCCGCGATGATGTTGCGCTGGATCTGGTTGGTGCCCTCGATGATCTGCAGCACCTTGGCATCCCGGAAGTAGCGGTTGATGGGGTATTCGTTGGAGATGCCGGCAGCGCCGAACAGCTGGACCGCGTCGGTGGCGACCTTCATGGCAGTGTCGGTTGCAAAGCACTTCGACATGGCCGCGATCGAGGCGAGCTGGTCTAAGGGGATGCCCGCGTCGACCATGGCTGCGGCCTTGTAAACCATGTTCCGCGCCGCTTCGGTCTGCATCGCCATGTCGGCGAGCATCCAGCGCACGCCCTGGAAGTCGCTGATCTTCTTGCCGAAGGCCTGGCGGTTCATCACGAACTCGCTGGCCAAGTCGGTCGCGCCCTGGGCCAGGCCGACGCCCCGGGCGCCGATCAAGGGCCGGCTCTTGTTGAAGGTCTCCATCACCAGCTTGAATCCCTTGCCGGAGTCACCGAGCACGTTGTTCGCGGGCACGAAGGCATCGTCGAAGAACAGGGAGCAGGTCGCCACGCCGCGCGCGCCCATCTTGTCTTCCTTCCTGCCCACTTCGAAGCCCTTGGTGCCGCGCTCGACGATGAACAAGCCTATGCTGCTCTTGTCTTTCCCGTCTTCCGTCTTGGCCGCGACCAGCACGAAATTGGCGACGTGGGAGTTGGTGCACCAGATTTTCGATCCGGTCATCTTGTAGCCGCCCGGGACCGTGATCGCCCGGGTTTTGATGCCGGCGACGTCCGACCCGCTCTGCGGCTCCGTGCTGGCAATCGCTCCGCGCAGTTCGCCTGCCGCGAGGCCTGGCAGGAACCGATCCCGCTGCTCTTCGGTGCCACCCGCGAGGATGGCGCCGAAAGGCACCCACTGCAGTAGCAGGAGGTACGCAGTGTTGTAGCAGACGCGTCCGAGCTCCTCGATCGCCAGGCAGGAGGACACCATGCTGTTGGAGCCGCCATACCGGTCCGGGAATGGCAGTGCAAACAATCCGAGCTGCTGCAGCAGGTCGTACATGTCCTGCGGGTACTCCGCCGTGCGGTCGATCTCGGCGGCGCGCGGGGCAACCTTCTCGCGAGCGATGCGACGGACCAGGTCGCGAATCTGAAGGTGATCTTCGGTCAGCAGGAAGGACAAAGTGATTCCTTGATCGGTGATTAAATGGGTTGGTCGCGGCCCGCGGTTCAGCGGAACTTCGGTTCGCGCCGCTGCCTGAAGGCAGCGAGGCCTTCGGTGACATCCGGGGACATCAATGTCGGTACGGCCTGTTCGATCTCGAAGTGGAGGTCCACGCGCGCCTGGCGGGCATGAACCGACGCCAATCTCTTCATCAGCGAAAGGCCGTCCATGCTCCGCTGGGCGAGCTTGGCGCAATACTGGTCGGCCGCCGCACGCAGCTGCTCGGGCTCCTCCACGTAGTTGACCAGGCCCCAGGCCAGCGCGTCGTCGGCCGAAAGCCAGCGCGCGCTCATCATCAGATCCATCGCCCGCCGCTGTCCGACCAGGCGCGGCAGTCGCTGGCTCCCACCCCAACCAGGGACCAGGCCGAACTGGGCGTGCTGGTCACCCAGCTTTGCGTCCGAGGCCGCAAAGACGATGTCGCACGCCATGATGAACTCCAGGCCGCCGGCCAGGCAGTATCCCTGCACCGCCGCTACCACGGGCAATCGGCTGTCTTCGATCCGATTGAGGACTGCGTGGCCAAGGGCAATGAACTCCCGCAGCTTGGCTGCGTCAGCTCGCAGTGCCTCGACTTCGTCGAGTTCAGCGCCGGTGCAGAAATGCTTGCCTTGCGCGCAGACCAGCACCGTCGCCACTTGCGTGTCCGACTCCAGCCGATCGAACGCGTCGCTGATCTCGCCAAACACGCGCATCGACAGGCAGTTGAATTTTTCCGGCCGCGCAAACTCGATGACGCCGACCCCATCGCGGACTTGGACGTTGATCAAAGATGTCATAGGGACGGTCCCTTTGCGAGCGACTGGAGGATTTCTTGCGAGTGTTCGCCCAGCCTCGGCGGCGGCAACCGGAAGCTCGGAGGCGTGCTGGAGAACTTGTGCGGGATCGCCACGTTCAGGAGCCGGCCTTCGCTGGGGTGGTCGTAGGGCGCGAGGAATCCGGTCTCCGCGAGGTAAGGGTCGAGAGGCATCTCTTGCAGTCGCGCCACGGGCGCATTGGGGATGTCATGCGCATCGAGGTCCTGCTGCCACTGGGCAGTGGTGCGCGACTGCATCCGCTCTGCCACCAGGGCATAGAGTTCGGCAATGTTGGCGGTGCGCGCGCCCAGCGTAGAGAACCTTGGATCCGCCCCGAGTTCGGAAGAACCGCAGAGCTTGAAGAACGCGCGCCACTGCTCGTCCGTCTGCACCATGACGCACAGGTGGCCGTCCTGGGTGGCATAAGGCCTGCGATGGGGGGACAGCGGCCGCGGGTAACCGAGGCGGCCTTCATCCCCGAACACGCCCCCCCAGAGATGCTCGACCAGGTTGAAGGCGAGCATGCTCTCGAGCATCGGCACCTCCACTCGCTGGCCGGCTCCGGAACGCTCGCGGGCGAACAGCGCCATTCCGATCGCCGATGCGAGCGACATCCCGCAATACTTATCGGCCATGACGGTCGGGAAGAACCCCGGCGCGCCGTTGGCGGCAGCCATCATGTCGGCGATGCCGCTTTCGCCTTGGATGACGTCGTCGTAGGCGGGCCGGTCCCGGCGGGGACCCGCCGAGTTGTAGCCGGGTGCAACGGCATAAATCAACCGCGGCTGGCGCGCCGCCACCTCATAGCCGAAGCCCAGACGCTCGATCGCCTTGGGACGCATGCTGTGCACGAAGACGTCCGCGCTTGCGAGCAGCCGGTGAAGCGTTGCTGCATCCTGCTGGTTCTTGAGGTCGAGCACGACGCTGCGCTTGTTGCGGTTCAAGTTCAAGAACATGGCCGACATACCGGCGTGGCGCGCTGGCCCGACCTGCCGCATCGGGTCGCCCGCCGGGGGTTCGACCTTGACCACATCTGCGCCCATGTCGCCGAGCACCTGTGTGGCAAGCGGTCCAAGCACATTGATGGTGAGATCGACCACCCGGATGCCGGCCAGCGGCCCGCCCTGGGTCGGGCTCACGACTGCACCGCCGCGGCCGCCGACCGCCCGGAAGCAGACATCTCGACCACCACCCGTCCGATCACCTGCCGGGCTTCCAGCAGACGCAGCGCCTCGCCGAAGCGATCAAGCGGGAAGCTCGCGGAAATGAAAGGCCGCAGCTCACCCTTGCCCGCCCATTCCAGCATCCACGCGCGGTAGGCCTCGCCCTCCTGGGGCCGCCGCTTCACGTGCTCGAGGGCCCGCACGCCGACGATACTGAAACACTTCAGGAGCGGCTGGTTCATTTTCACCTCGGGAATCCGCCCGCTTGCGAAACCCACCACCAGCAGGCGCCCTCCCCAGGCGATACAGCGCATCGATTGCTCGAAGACCTCGCCGCCCACCGTGTCCAGAATTACATCGGCCCCGTTGCCGTCGGTCAGTTCGAGCACCCGCTCCTTGAAGCTTTCCTTGGTGTAGTTGATGCCGACATCACTGCCCCGCGCGGCGGCGACTGCCAACTTCTCAGCTGTTGAGGCTGTGGCGATGACACGGGCGCCGAGCAACTTGCCGACCTGTACGGCAGCCAACCCGACGCCACCGGCAGCCCCGTGTACCAGCAGTGTGTCGCCCGCTTGCAACGCACCGCGCTGGAGCAGCGCGTTGGTTGCGGTGGACGTCGCAACGACGAACGAGGCCGCCTCGGCAAAAGAGAAACCATTCGGGATCGGCAACAGTTCACTGGCCGGAGCGATCGCCTCCTCGGCGAAGCAACCCTGCCAGGCACGGAACATCACGCCGTCGCCGATCCGATATCCGTTGACCCCAGGCCCGATCTCGGTGATGACCCCGGCACCCTCCATGCCCGGGGTGTAGGGCAGATCCGGCTTGATCTGGTACATGTTGCGGGTCATGAGCAGGTCAGGGAAGTTCAGACCGGCAGCTCGCATTTCGACCCGGACTTCTCCGGGTCCGAGCGGTCGGCGTGGCAGCTTCTCAAAGCTAAGCGCGTCAATTCCCCCATGGGAGCGACAAACGACAGCGGAGTACATGGCGATGCGGGTGATTGCGTTTCTGCGCCTGGAGACCGCCCGCTCAGTCAATCTTCACCGCATTCTCCCGCACGATCTGCGACCAGCGGGGGAGTTCGGATTGGATGAACGCGCCGTACTTGGCCGGCGGCATGTACTGGACCAGGGCGCCCTGCCCGGCAAATCGCTCGCGCAGCCCCTTGTCGTTCAAGGCCGTAGCGATTGCCGCATTAAGTTTCTGGATGATCTCGGGGCGCGTTCCCGCCGGCGCCATGATTCCGGACCATGCGCCCATCTCCAGGCCCTTGGCGACCGTCTCCGAAAGGGTCGGGATCTGCGGCAGAGTGTCCACCCGCTCCAGCGTGCCGACCGCCAACCCACGGATGCGGTCGTCCTTGATCATCGGGATCGCCGCTGGAGCGGTGGCGAGATAAAAGTCGATCTGACCGCCTGCAAGATCCGCGATGGCCGGAGCCTCGCTGCGGTACGGCACATGGATCGCCTGGGTGCCGGTGGCCTGCAGCAGTGCCAGCGTGGAAAGATGCGTGATGTTCCCGTTGCCGGCAGACCCGTAGTTGAGCTTGCCCGGCTGCCGCTTCATCAGGCTGATGAGGTCCTGCACCGACCGCACTTCCAGCTTTTTGGACGCGACCAGAACCAGGGGCAGGTTGGCTGTCATCGCGACAGGCGCGAGTTCCTTCGACACGTCGTAAGACAGCTTTGGGTAGAGAGCCGGGCTGATGACGATGGACGACGTGTTGTACAGGAGGGTATAGCCGTCAGCGGGAGAGCGCGCCACGATCTCTCCGGCAATGTTGCCGTTTGCCCCGGTCTTGTTGTCGACGATCACTTGCTGGCCGAGGATCCCGCCGATGCGCTCCGCCAATGCGCGCGCGATGGTGTCGGTGCCGCCGCCAGCGGCGAAGCCGAGCACGAGTCGGATCGGTTTGGACGGGTAGGCCTCCTGCGCCACTGCGGGGGACGCAAGCAGGGACGCGAAACACGTGATGCCGAGCAGCAGCGTGGGGGCGATTTTCTTCAGGTTCATGGTGTCTCTTCCTTGGTTTCGGCGGTGATGCTTGGTGAGAATGTCATGTTCGGCTTCGATGCCCGGCGACCGGCGGATCTAAATTCACATTTACGAACGCAGTTCGAAAATTTATCAGGTTTGAGCGACATGGTCAATCTGCTTCAGGGCCCACCGTCTGCGATTGCAGCCGTGCGCACGATCCCGCGATCGTGCAAGCGCCCGAACTGGGCGCCTGTCACCCCCAGCAGTTCGAGCAGGACCTGTTCGGTGTGCGCACCCAGGCGCGGTGCCGCTGCCGCCGGAGCGCGCGGCAAGCTCCCGAACTCCAGGGGAATGCCGGCCGCCAGCACCTGGCCAACGCCCGGCTGCTCGATGCGGCTGAACATCGGATTGGCTGGCGAGCACGACGGGTCTTGCACCAGTTGCCCGATGCCCTGGTAGCGGCCCCAGCACACGCCGTGGCGGTCGAGTGTCGACGCCACTTCGGCGAAGGGCCGCGCCCGGAACCACGGCTCCACGATCGCGGCGAGGTCCTTGCGCGCGCGAAAACGCTCCCCCTCGAGCGACAGGTCGACTCCGAGCTGCGCCTGCAGGCTCGCCACTTGCTCCGCAATTGCGGTTGCCGCAACGATCGAACGCCACTGCTTGAGGGTCAGGCCCACCACCATCACGCGCTCCCCGTCGGCACAGACAAAGTCGCGGCCGAAAGCGCCAAACAGTTCGTTTCCATGCCGCTGACGCGGCGTGCCGGCCGCCGCTTCTGCAACGAAGCCCAGGTTCGCCATGGCCGCGAGCGCCACGTCCTCCAGCGCCAGCTTCACGTGCTGCCCCTGGCCCGTGCGCCGGCGGTGCCGTTCCGCCGCCAGCAGCCCCACGGCGACCATCTGCCCGGTGATCAGGTCCCAGGCCGGCAGCACGTGATTGACCGGCTCGCCGCCGTCGACCGGACCGGTCATCGAGGGCAGCCCGAGCCGTACATTGACCGTGTAGTCGACAGCCGCGCGCCCGTGCCGATCGCCTTGCAAAGTCAACTGGATGAGATCCGGCCGGCGCTGCCGCAGCGCCTCGTGATCTAGCCAGCCGCGTGCGGGAAAGTTGGTAAGGAACAGCCCGGCATCGTCGCCCGGCGCCGTTGCGATTGCCATCGCGAGTTCGCGCCCTTCAGGCGTGGCGAGGTCCAGCACGACCGAGCGCTTGCTCTTGTTCAGCCCGGTCCAGAAGAGACTGATGCCGTCGCCGGTGACGGGCCAGCGCCGGTAGTCGAGGCCCCCGCCCACGGTATCGATCCGGATGACATCCGCCCCCATCTGGGCCAGCGTCATTCCGCCGAGGGGAGCGGCGACGAACGCTGCGGCCTCCACCAGGCGCAAGCCCGCCAACGCGCCGGAGCCCGGGTTCATGCTGCCGACGGGGCGACGTCGAGCGCCCGCTCCATCAATCCTCGCGCAATCACCTTCAGCGCCAGGGTCTCCTCGGCGCCCTCGAATATGGAGAGCACGCGCGCATCGACGAAGTAGCGACTCACCGGCGTCTCTTCGGCGTAACCCATGCCGCCATGCAGTTGCAGGGCCTCTCGGGTGATCATTTCGGCAGAGCGGCAGGCCAGCAGTTTGACCAGGCTCGCCTCGACGCGCCCTCCGCCGTGGTCCATCAAGTCAGCCACGTGATAGGCAAGTTGCTGGCAGACCGCGAGCCGCGCGCCCATGCGCGCGATCTTGGCTTGCGACAAGGGAAAGTCCGCCAGCGGCTTGCCGAACACCCGGCGGTCCTGCGCGTAGCGGATGGACGCGCGCAGGGCCGCCCGCATCACGCCACATGCTCGCGCCGCGGTCTGCATCCGCCCGCCCATCATTCCGGCCATCGTGAGATAGAAGCCCTTGCCCAGGCCCGCCTCGCCACCGATCACGTTCCCGTCCGGCACGAAAAAGTCGTCGAAGGACAGGTCGAAGGAGTGCATGCCGCGGTAGCCTATCGTTGGGATCGCACGACCAGTGAGCAGTCCGCCCGCGGCTTGCTCGCAACGGAACTCGTGGCCATTGACCGAGGGCTTCTCGACGAGCACTAGGCTCAAGCCCTTATGGCCGAGCGACCGATCGGGATGGGTACGGGTCACGACCATCAGCACGCCGGCCTTACCGGCAAAGGTGCACCATGTCTTGGCACCGTTCAGGAGCCATCCGCCTTCGACCTTCGTGCCGCGCAGAGAGACACTCGCGACATCGGAGCCGTGGTCCGGCTCCGTCATTGCAATTGCGCACAGCGGGTCTCCGGCAGCCAGTCGTGGCAGCCAGCGGGCCTGCTGCTCGGGCGTGCCTCCCGCCAGCAGTGCGCGGCTGAGGATTTCCGGACGCGTAATCAGGCTGCCCGCCGCGCCCAGCGAAGCTTCCGAAAGCGCCTCGGTCACGAGCACCATCAGCAGCGTGTCCTCGCGATCGTTCGGGCCGCTGCCGCCAAATCTCTCGGGAATGGATAGGCCGAACACGCCCATGTCGCGCATCGACTGGAGCAGCGCATCCGGTACCGTCAGGTCTTGCCGGTGGATCGCCTCGGCTTGCGGGGCCACCTGGTCGGCGGCGAACCTGCGGAACGATTCCTGCGCCAGCGCGTGTGACTCGTCACCCAGCACGGGCCCGACTTCACCCTGCGCGGCGATGACCGCCGTGCCCGCTGCGGAAAGCGCCCCGGCTCCGGCAAAGTTTAAGCGCAACGCATCCCAATCTGCCCGGTCACGCAATGCACGCAGCGGCGCCAGTGAAAGCCCGAGGTCCAGGTACAGGCCTTCGAGCTTGGCCAGCACGCTGGCGATGGCGTCGGCAGTGAATAACAGCGCCAGGGGAGTGCGCAGGTCCGCCGGGGCGGCCGCGGTGCTGACCGCGGTCTCCGAGGCCAGCAGCTCCGCGCCTGCCCATGCCATCTCGAAGCTGGCGACCTGCCACTCATCGAGCTTGCGCGCGTCCAGCTTGTTGCCGGCGGAGCACTTTCCGGCCAGATCCAGAACCCCGGCCTCGAACGCATCGCGCACTCCCGCGAGTAGCACTCGCGCCGACCTCACATCGCGCTCCTTGGCATCGTCATCGATCATCCTGGCCTCCGGTCACCTGCACAAAGCGACATGCTTCGTACGCATTATAGAACGATGTTCTAATATTTCGGCCGTCGACAGTGAGCAGCCGGGTGCGCACTTCGATCAGCGCGTGCCAACTGCGTCCAACGAACCGTTCGTTCATAGGGGATACCGGATGGAGTTCACCGGCACGGTTGCAGCGGAGGACGGCCTCCCTGGACCATCATGGCGCGCTGACCGGTGCGGGACAGTGTGCGCGAAGCGCTGAGCTGAGACGGGACGCCGCCCAGCCCCGAAACGGCTCTTGTGCGACGCTCCAGTGCGCCGGGGTGAGCCCCGGCACCGATCCGCTAGACTGAAGGTTCGTCCTGTTCGGGAACCGGCACGTGGACTGCTCCGACCACGCCCGATGCACGACGCGCCACGTCCTGGACTGAGGAAATCATCTTTCCAAGGTCCGCCTTGAACCGGTTGGACGGTCCGGCGATGCTCAGTGAGGCCAGGCATCGGCCGTTGGAATCCAGCAGGGGCGCAGCGACCGACGCCAAGCCTTCCAGGTAGTGGTCGATGGCCCAGACCACGCCTTCGCGGCGGCCCTGGACGAGCGATTTGCGCAACCACGACTTGGTGATAGGCGTGGTCTTGGCGCGGATGCTCACCGTCGAGAGGTATTCCTCTAGCCAATCGGGAGGTGAATAGGCGAGCAGCAGCCGGCCAGCAGTACTTACATACAGCTGCCGGGTTGTGCCGGCCGTGATCTGGTAGCGAACCGGGTGCGGGCTATCGATCACCTCGATATAAGTGACGACGCCCGCATCCCGATTGACGACCCCCAGCAGCACCGTCTCCTGCGTGCGGCTGGAAAGCTCCTCCATGAACGGGCGCACCACCTTGCTGAAATTCCAGGCGGACTGCACGCCAGCGCACAGGCGAAACGCGGCGCCGGCCAGCCGGTACTGGCCGTTCTCGTGCACCAGGTAGCCGTCCGCAACGAGCGGGCGCAGCAGGTTGAGCAAGCTGCTCTTGGGCGTGTTCAGCGTCTCGCTCAACTCGGACAGCGCCATGCCCTGCGGAGCGCGCGAGAGCACATGGAACATGCCCAGCACGCGCCGTAGCGAGCGAGGACCGGTCACGTCGCGGTCTGTGGAAGCGGGCGATTCTGCCGAATGCAAAGCCATGGAGGATGCCGATGAGCGCAACATTTGAGCAGATACTAACCGAGAGCGCACCGGCGCTCCGCCTCAGCCGTGCATGGTCAACCCACCGCTGACGGAAATCACCTGCCCTGTCATGAAGTCCGTCGCCGGCGTGGCGAAATAGACGATGGTGTGCGCGATCTCACTTGGCTGCGCAAGCCGCTTGAGGGGAATGGAACGCACCAGCGCATCCCGCAGCTTTTCCGTAATCGCGCCGTTGAACAGAGGGGTGTCGGTCGGTCCCGGCGCCACGCAGTTGCACGTGATCCCGAAGCGGGCCACTTCACGCGCGAGCGACTTCGTGAAAGCAATGACGGCCCCCTTCGTGCCCGCATAAAACGTTTCGCCACTGCTGCCGACCCGTCCCGCATCGCTCGCGACGGTCACGATCTTGCCGCTGCGGCGCTCGACCATGTGCGGCAGCAGCCTGTGAATCAGTCGCACGGGGCCGATGTAGTTGACCTTTGCGAGCAGTTCCCACACGTCAGGCGTGTTCTCCAAGAAAGGCATCACGCGGTCGAGCCCCGCGACGTTAGCGATGATGTCGGGAGCGCTGCCGAGCACATCCATCGCGGACTGCGCAAATGCATCGACGCTGGCCCCGTCGGCGAGGTCCAGCGGCAGGAAGTCAGCCCTGCCACCGGTGGCGCGGATTTCCTGCATCGTTTGTTCGCCGCGCTCTCGGGCGATGTCGCCTCCGATCACGCGGGCGCCCGCACTTGCGAATTCCAGCGCAGTCGCGCGGCCAATGCCGGATGCAACTCCGGTGATCACGACCGTCTTTCCGGTCAGGTCGGTTGCTTGTCGCCAGTTGGCGGGTGTCGGGGTTTCCATCGATGCTCCTGGGAAGGGTGGTTGCGGTCAATCAATCAACGTCAGCTGGGCCGGGCGCTCTTTTGCACGAAGGCCCCGATCAGCTTTTGGGCTTCTGCGGTGTTCAGCAACTGCCCGCCGGCGTGGCGCTCCAGCGCGAAGCCGCGCTGGTCCTGCGTGCCTGCTGCGGCGATCAACTCCTTGGCGACCGCCAACGCAGGGCGAGGCAGCGCCGCGATTCGCAGCGCCAACTCGGCGGCGGCCTGAGGGAGAGCTTCGCGCGCTACCGCCCACTGCACCAGCCCGAGCTCCAGCGCGGTCCTGCCATCGACCAGTTCGGCGCCAAGGATCAGGCGGCTCGCGACTCCGGCGCCGGCCAGCCGCGTGAGGCGTTGCGTGCCGCCGAGCGCGGGGATCAATCCAAGCCCGACTTCGGGCAACCCCAACCTGGCTTCGAATGCGGCCATTCGCAAGTCGCAGGACAGCGCAAGTTCCATCCCGCCGCCGAGCGCAGCCCCGCCGATCTCGGCCAGCGTCACGCGCGGCAGCTTCTGGAGCCGGTCGAACGCACGCTGCAACCGGCCGATGTAGGCCGCCAGCCGAGCGGCAGGCGCAGCATCCGAAGTCCACGAGTGGATCTGCGCAAGGTCGGCCCCGGCGGCAAAGACCTTTTGGGCGCTGCGCAGGTGCAGCACCGTCCAATCGTCCCGGCCTTCAAGCGCATCGAGCTGCAGCTCGAAAGCATCGCCCCATTCGTCGCTGATGGCGTTCACGGGAGGCCGGCAGAGGGTCAGGGTCGCCACGTTGCGGTCGATGGAGAGTTCCAGCATATTAGTCCCGTGGGTCGTTGGTGGATGCCTGGACGGCGACTGCGGGCCCATCACGTCACGAGCGATGCGTACAACTCGACGTGATGCTCGCTGTCGCCCCAGGTCTTGTCGATGCCGACCAGACGCTTGAAGTAGTGACCGCTCATCATCTCGTCGGTCATGCCCATGCCGCCGTGCAGCTGGGTGGCTGCCTCGCCCGACTCTCGTCCGCAGCGTCCGACCAGGACCTTCGCGGCGGACACCGTGCGCCGGCGGGTGGCGGCATCAGGCTCCTCGACGCCCGCGGCAGCCATGAACGCTGCCGCCCGGGCCTGCTCCAGGCAGATGACCATCCCGGCTGCCCGGTGCTGCAGGGCCTGGAAGCTGCCGATCGGCTTGCCGAATTGCCTGCGCGTGCGCAGGTAATCGGTGGTCAGTTCCAGCAGCTTCTGCATGGCGCCGACGGCTTCCGCGCAGAGCGCGGCGATGCCGTGGTCGACGCCCAGTTCGAGCGCCGGGTAGCCCTCACCCTCCGGCCCGAGCAGCGCATCACGCGTGAGCTTGACGCCGGTGAACCGCACTTCCGCGACGCGCTGCCCGTCGAAGCTCGGAAAGGCCTGGACTTCGATGCCCGCCGCTGCGCGCGGTACCAGGAACAACGAGATTCCATGTCGGTCATCGGGCGCGCCGGAGGTGCGCGCCGGAACCACCAGAATGTCGGCGCTGTCGCCGTAAGGCACGACGCTCTTGGTGCCGGACAAGTCCCAGCCGCCGGCCGCGTCCGGCACCGCCCGTGACTGGGCGTGCCACATGTCGAATCCGCCGCTGCGCTCGACGCAGGCAAGCGCGAACAGCGTCTCGCCGGCCAGCAGGGCAGGAAAGAACCGGTTTTTTTGCGACTCGCTCCCGTTGGCCGCCAGCAGCCGGGCCGCCACCACGGCGTTTTGCACGAAGGGTTCGACCACCAGTCCGCTTCCGAACCGCTCCATGACGACTAGGGCGTCAGTCGGTGAGCCACCCATCCCGCCATAGGCTTCCGGAATGTTCACGCCCAGCAACCCGGTGGCTGCGAGCGTGCGCCACTGCTCGCGCGAGAAACCTTCGGCCTGCCGCAGCGAGGCCTTGCGGGCTTCGAACGAGTAATCCTTTTCCACGAAGCGGTCGACCAGCTCGGCCAACATGCGTTGCTCTTCGTTCAATGAAAAATCCATGCTGCGCTCCTTACAACCCGAGGACTATCTTGGCGATGATGTTTTTCTGCACTTCGTTGGTCCCACCGTAGATAGCCACCTTGCGCATGTCGAAGTACACGCCGCCCAGAGGCTCCGCGTAATCGGGCCCGGGACGAGGACCGGCATACTCGGTGGCCAGCAGTTCCTCGCTGTAGGGAATGGCGCCCGGCCCCACCGCATCCATCAGCAGGCGGGCCAGGTCGCCCTGGAGTTCGGAGCCCCGCACCTTCAGCACGGACGCCTCGGCACCTACCGGGCGGCCTTCGTTCTCGGCCGAAACCAGGCGCAGCAGCGACCATTCGTGCGCCAGCAACTCGATCTCGATGCGGGCGATGCGTTCACGAAAGCGCGATGACTCAATCAGCGGGCGGCCGCGGCTGGTCTCGCGCAGCGCAACATCCTTGAGCCGCGTCAACAGCCGCTTGCACATGCCGATCCCGGCGATGTTGCTGCGCTCGTGCACGAGCAGGAACTTGGCGTAGGTCCAGCCCTTGTTCTGCTCGCCAACCAAGTTTTCCACCGGAACCTCCACGTTCTCGAGGAAAACCTCGTTGACGTCGTGACTGCCGTCGAGAGTCTTGATGGGCCGTACGGTAATGCCCGGGCTGTTCATGTCGATAAGCAGGAAAGAGATCCCTTCCTGCGCCTTGACATCGACTGCGGTGCGCACCAGGCAGAACATCAGGTTCGCCCATTGGGCAAACGAGGTCCAGATTTTCTGCCCGTTGACGACGTACTTGTTGCCCACACGCTCGGCCCGCGTCTTGAGCGATGCGAGGTCCGACCCGGCGCCCGGCTCTGAGTACCCTTGGCACCACCAGTCCTCGGAGCGCAGAATCCTAGGCAGATAGCGCTGCTTTTGTTGGGGCGTGCCGAACGTATAGATCACTGGCCCGACCATCGAGAGGCCGAACGGCATCTGCCGCGGCGCGCCACCGGCGAAGCACTCCTCCTCGAAGATGACCCGACGCGCTGCGTCCCAGCCGGTGCCCCCGTGTTCGACCGGCCACCCCGGCGCGGCCCAGCCGCGCTCGTTCAGCGTGCGCTGCCAGCGCACATAGTCGTCGCGGCCGACGCGGCGCAGGCCGACCACGCGCTCGCAGATGTCGGCCGCAAGGTTCGTGCGAACGAAGTCGCGCACTTCTGTGCGGAACGCAGTCTCTTCGGATGTGGGTTTCAGGTTCATGTGGGCTCGGTGCCGTGACTCGGTGATTGAGGAAGATGCGTTTAGAAGGAGCGCGGCATGCCAAGCACATGTTCACCGACATACGAGAGGATCAGGTTGGTCGAGATTGGCGCCACCTGGTACAGGCGCGTCTCGCGGAACTTGCGCTCGATGTCGTATTCGCAGGCGAACCCGAAACCGCCGTGCGTCTGCAGGCAGGCGTTGGCGGCCTCCCAGGAGGCCTTGGCCGCGAGGTACTTGGCCATGTTCGCTTCCGCCCCGCACGGCTGGTTGTCCTCGTACAGCCGACAGGCCCTGTACCGCATCAGGTTCGCCGCCTCGACTTCGATATAGCTCTCGGCGATCGGGAACTGCACGCCTTGGTTGCGGCCGATCGGACGGTCGAACACGTTGCGTTCAGTGGCGTACCTGCTGGCCTTGTCGACAAACCAGTAGCCATCGCCGATGCACTCGGCGGCGATCAGGATGCGCTCGGCGTTCAGTCCTTCCAGGATGTACTTGAAGCCCTTGCCCTCCTCGCCGATCAGGCTCTCCTGGGGCAGTTCGAGGTTGTCGAAGAACAGTTCGTTGGTCTCGTGGTTGACCATGTTCGGTATCGGCCGCACCGTCAGTCCGTTGCCCACGGCATGGTGGAGGTCAACGAGGAAACAAGACAGGCCTTCCGACTTGCGGGCGACCTGGTCGATCGGGGTCGTGCGCGCCAGGAGGATCATCATGTCCGAGTGCTGGACCCGCGAGATCCAGACCTTCTGCCCGTTCACCACGTAGCGGCCATCCTTCTTCACCGCCGTCGTCTTCAGCTTGGTAGTGTCTGTTCCGGTGCTCGGCTCGGTCACGGCCATGGCCTGGATCCGCAGTTCGCCCTTGGCGATGCTGGGCAGATACCGGCGCTTCTGCTCCTCCGAGCCTTGGCGCAACAAGGTGTTCATGTTGTACATCTGCCCGTGGCAGAAGCCGGAGTTCCCGCCGCAGCGGTTGATCTCCTCCATGATCACCGAGGCCTCCGTCAAGCCGAGGCCAGAGCCGCCGTACTCCTGCGGAATGAGCGCTGCCATCCAGCCGGCCTTCGTCAAAGCATCCACAAATGCATCCGGGTAGCCGCGCTCGTGGTCGATCCGGCGCCAGTACTCTGCCGGGTATTGCGCACAGAGTGCGCGCAGGGCTTCGCGAAGCTCGGGGAAATCGAGGCTGCTGTCCATGAATCTGTTTTGCATAGGGACGGCCACGGAGGCGGGTTTTGCTAGCGGATGGTTTCGGCCGCGCGCGCTGCAGCGATCTCCGCGGCCGGCAGCCAGGATGCGAGTGCGGAGTCCACGTCCGCATCGTTCGGCGCGGGGGGCGTGGGATCGGGCGGCACGGTGCGGGAAAACCTGGGAGCCGGAGCCGGCTGCGTGACGCCGTCCACCTCTATGAAGGTCCGGCGCTGAGTCAGGTGCGGATGGCGCGGCGCCTCCGCCCAGTTCAGCACCGGGGCGAAGCAGGCATCGCTTTGCTGCAGCCGGTCCGTCCATTCATCACGCGTGCGGGTGCGAAACACCGAGCTCATGAGCTCGCGCGCCTTCGGCCAGGCGGCGCGGTCAGACTGGCTACCGAGATCTCTGGGATCTAGGCTGAGCCGGGCAAGCAGTTCGGCCAAGAACTTGGGCTCGATCGGTCCGACGGTGATCCACTTGCCGTCTGCGCATTCGTAGACGTCATAGAACCAGGCGCCTCCGTCCGTGAGGTTGGTGCCGCGCTCGCCCAACATGCCCGCGGCAGCCATACCGAAGAAGCTCGTGGCGAGGTGCGCGGCGCCGTCGACGATGGCGGCGTCGACCACCTGCCCCTTGCCCGACTGCCTCGCCTCCAGCACTGCCGCAAGCAGACCGAACGCCAGGTAGAGCGACCCCCCGGCATAGTCGCCGACGAGGTTGAGGGGGATCGATGGCGGCGCTCCCTCGCGGCCGATGGCTTCCAGGATCCCGGTGAGCGCGAGGTAGTTGATGTCGTGCCCCGCCGACTGCGACAGCGGCCCCTCCTGCCCCCACCCGGTGATCCGTCCGTACACCAGCTTCGGGTTCCTCCCAAGGCAGGTATCGGGGCCCAGTCCGAGTCGCTCGGTGACGCCGGGGCGAAATCCTTCGATCAGCGCGTCGGCGCCTTCAACCAATCTCAGCACGAAAGCCTGGGCCTCGGGGTCCTTCAGGTCCAGCGAAATACTGGGCCGGTTGCGCAGCAGCAGGTTGTAGCGCAGCGGGCGCTGGATGCCGAGACCGGACGGCTCACGACGGTCGATCCGCAGCACGCTCGCCCCCAGATCGGCCAGCAGCATGGCGCACATCGGCCCGGGCCCGATGCCGGCCAGTTCGATGATCTTGAGTCCGGCCAGTGGACCGCGGGATGTGGTTGTCATGTGATGATGCTTCTTCGACACGGGTGCGACCGCGTTCGGCCGCTGCCTGCGCGGATAATTGCCGATTGGTGAACGTTGTTCGATAATATAAACTTAAAACAGCTCTTTGGTCAATGCCCAGGGCGCATCTTGAAGATGGCCACGCCGTTGACACGCTCCGGGCGCGACGGTTTATACTATCGAACGACATTCATATATACGACCAACGCCGCCTGTGGGCGGCCTGGCCAAGCGTGCAACTGGAGCAACGGACAATGGAAGATTTCGCGGAGGCCCTTGGTGCGGCCATGGAAGACGGCGCCGAGCCCGGCACGGCCGGCGGCGGGCCGTTGCAGGGAGTGCGGGTGGTCGATCTGTCGATCAATGTGCTGGGCCCGGTCTGTACCCAGCTGCTCGGCGACATGGGCGCCGACGTCATCAAGGTGGAGCCACCCGAAGGCGACCAGAACCGGATGAACGGCCCGGCGCGCACGCCCGGCATGTCGCCGTTCTACCTTGTGATGAACCGCAACAAGCGTAGCATCGTCCTCGACCTGAAGCGTTCGGAGTGCATGCAGGCGCTGATGAAGATTCTCGACACCGCCGATGTCGTCGTCCACAGCATGCGCCCCAGCGCTGCGGAACGGCTCGGCATCGGCTACGAAGCGATCCGCGCCCGCAATCCGCGCATCGTTTATGCCCACGCGCCCGGTTTTCGCGGCGACGGCCCGCGCTGGGATGAGCCTGCCTTCGACGACGTGATCCAGGGAATGTCGGGCCTCGCCTCCCTCAACGCGACGGATCCGGAACACCCGCGCTACTTTCCCACCGTGATCGCCGACAAGTTCTGCGGCTACGTGCTCGCATCTTCGATCAGCATGGCCCTGTTCCGGCGGGAGCGCACCGGGCGCGGACAGAAAGTCCAGGTTCCGATGTTCGAGACCCTGCTGCAGTTCAACCTGTTCGAGCACCTCTGGGAGGCTGCGCTCGGCAAGGGGCCGGAGGGCATGGGTTACACGCGCATGTTCTCGCCGCACCGCCGCCCGTACAAGACCCGGGACGGCCATATTTGCGTGCTGGCAGTGAACGACCAGCAATGGCGCCGGCTGCTCACGGCTGTCGGGCAGCCCGACCTCCTCGACGAGCCGCGTTTCAGCACCATGACGGAGCGGATGCGCAACATCAACGAGCTGTACGAGATCCTCTCGGAGGCGCTCGAACAGCGTACATCGGCCGAGTGGAACGAGGCGCTGCGGGCCGCCGACGTGCCCCACGGGCCGGTGAACTCGCTACCCGACCTGATGCGCGACCCGTACCTGAAGGAAACCAACTTCTTTCGCGAGTACGAGCATCCCAGCGAAGGCAAGCTAGTCATGACCTCGATCCCGGTCAGCTTTTCCGAATCCCCGGGTGCCTACCGCCTGCCCCCACCCCAGCTGGGCGAGCACACCGAAGAAGTGCTGGCAAGTGTCGGAATCTGCGGCGAAGAGCTGGACCGGGTGCGGGCGCCCACCAAGCGCACCGGCTGAGCCTGGGCGCCCCCCCGCGCGGGCGTGCCCAACCACGCCAATGCGAAATCAGCTGCGCCGGCCCAGGATCGTCCTCGCACGCTCGAGCACGGGTCGGTCCACCATGCGTCCGTCGACCTGCAGCGCGCCTTGCGGCGATGCCTGCGCGGCGGCAAGGACCCGCTGCGCCCAGTCCACCTGTGCTGCCGAAGGCGCGAGTGCCTCGTGCACAGCCGCCACCTGCTGTGGGTGGATACAGAGCTTCGCCCCGAACCCATGCACGCGGGCGCGTTCCACATCGGCGCGGACCAGGGCGGTGTCCGCGATTTCCAACGTTACGCCGGCGATCGGGGCGGCAAGGCCGCAGGCTCGGGAGGCCACCGCGATCCGGGCCGC
Source organism: Ramlibacter sp. (assembly GCA_029237735.1). Classification (GTDB taxonomy): domain Bacteria; phylum Pseudomonadota; class Gammaproteobacteria; order Burkholderiales; family Burkholderiaceae_C; genus Ramlibacter. The sequence continues at coordinate 26,826 of JAQZBU010000019.1, forward strand.
GGCGTAGTCGAACCCCGCCGGGTCTCCGGAGAGGCCCATGTCCACCGTGTAGTCGACAGTTCCGAACGCCAGCCGTACCACGCCGGCAGCCGCCGCCACGTCATCGACGTCCCGCACACCGCGCGCCGTCTCGATCAAGGCCAGCACCCCGACGTCGTCCCCGGCCAGCGACCGCAGCCTGGCCACCGCGGCGCTGCTTTCAGCCTTTGGCAGCATTGCCATGCGCGCGCCCGCAGCACGCACCATGGCGGCATCGGCCTCGAACCAAGCGGTTTCCAGGCCGTTGAGGCGCACCGCCACGCGGGCGCGGTCGGCGGCGTCCATGGCGGCCAGCCAACGGCCGACCTGGTCCCGAGCCGCGTCTTTGGAGGCGTCGCCGACGGCGTCCTCCAGGTCCAGGATCACGGCTTCGGCGCCGCAGCGGAGTGCCTTGTCGAACCGCTCCGGGCGGTCACCGGGCACGAACAGGAAGCTTCGGGGATACAGCATCTGAGAAGGTCGTTCAGCGCCCGATCACGGCGCTGGTTTCCATGGTGGTCTGGCCGCAGTCGTTCGACGTGTGGAGCCGCACTGACTGCCCTGCACGCTGCCGGACAGGGTCAGGGGTCGCCCGCAGTATGCAGGGCTCAGGCCGCGGAAGCGGAACTCCGCGACGGTCCGGTCCGGCACATGGCGCGCCATCAGGTCCAGCAGTAGCGTGGCCTGCAACGGGCCGTGGACGACCAGGTCGGGATAGCCTTCCGCACCCGTTGCGTCGGCCCGGTCGTAGTGGATGCGGTGTGCTCCCAATGCCAGGCAGACGGCAAGCCAGCCTGCCCGCAGGCGCCGTCCGGGCTGTCCAGGATCGCGGCCAGCGCAGCCATTCGTACCGGATCGACGCGGTCCACACGCGATTCCTCGCGACCGACCCAGGTTTGGAAGCGATCCTGCGGAATGCCGCCGGGCATATCAGCCGAGCTCCCGGATCAACTCGGGAACAGCATTGAACAGATCGGCCTCGAGCCCATAGTCGGCCACGCTGAAAATTGGCGCTTCCGGGTCCTTGTTGATCGCGACGATCACCTTGGAGTCTTTCATGCCGGCCAGGTGCTGGATCGCGCCGGAGATGCCGCATGCAACGTACAACTGCGGCGCGACGATCTTGCCCGTCTGGCCGACCTGCCAGTCGTTGGGAGCATAGCCCGCATCGACCGCGGCGCGCGAAGCGCCGAGCGCGGCGCCGAGCTTGTCGGCCAGCGGAGTCAGCACTGCGTTGAACTTCTCGCTCGAGCCCATCGCGCGGCCACCCGAGACGATGATCTTGGCGGCGGTCAGCTCGGGGCGGTCGTTTTTGACGATTTCGCTGCCGACAAAGGCGCTCTTTCCGCTGTCGCCGACCGCGTTCGCACTTTCGACCGAAGCGCTGCCGCCGGTGGCCGCCGCCGGGTCGAAGGCGGTCGTGCGCACGGTGATCACCTTGGTGGCGTCGCTGCTCTGCACGGTGGCAATCGCGTTGCCCGCATAGATCGGTCGCTCGAAGGTGTCGGGGCTGTCGACCTTGGTCACGTCGGAGATCTGGCCGACGTCGAGCTTGGCGGCCACGCGCGGGGCGATGTTCTTGCCGCTGGCAGTCGCCGGAAAGAGGATGTGGCTGTAATTCGAGGCGATCGCCAGCACCTGCGCGGCGACGTTTTCGGCCAAGCCGTGTTCGAAGTGCTCGCCTTCGGCGTGGATTACCTTGGCGACGCCGGCGATCTGCGCGGCGGCCTTGGCCGCTTCGCCGGCATTGGCGCCAGCCACCAGCACGTGCACGTCGCCGCCGCACTGGACGGCCGCCGTCACGGTGTTGAGGGTCGCGCCACGGATGGACGCGTTGTCGTGTTCAGCAACTACCAGGGCGGCCATTAAATCACCTTCGCTTCCGTCTTCAGTTTCCGCACCAGAGTGGCAACGTCAGGCACTTTCACGCCGGCCGAGCGCTTGGGCGGCTCGGTGACCTTCAGGGTCTTGATGCGCGGCTCGACGTCGACGCCCAGGTCCTCGGGGGTGACGATGTCCATCTGCTTTTTCTTGGCCTTCATGATGTTGGGCAGCGTCACGTAACGCGGCTCATTCAGGCGCAAGTCGGTGGTGATCACCGCAGGCAGCGTCACCGACAGCGTCTCCAGGCCGCCGTCGACTTCGCGCGTGACGTTCGCCTTGCCGTTGGCAACTTCCACCTTGGAGGCGAAGGTGGCTTGCGGCAGGTCGGCCAGCGCTGCCAGCATCTGGCCCGTCTGGTTGCAATCGTCGTCGATCGCCTGCTTGCCCAGAATCACCAGGCCCGGCTGCTCCTTGTCGACTAGCGCCTTCAGGATCTTGGCCACGGCCAGCGGCTGCAGTTCCTCGTCGGTCTGCACCAGGATTGCGCGGTCGGCGCCGATCGCCATCGCGGTGCGCAGCGTCTCCTGGCATTGCGTGACTCCGCAGGACACGACGAGCACTTCGGTCGCGACACCCTTCTCCTTGAGCCGCACCGCTTCTTCGACGGCGATCTCGTCGAAGGGGTTCATCGACATCTTGAGGTTGGCGAGGTCGACACCGGTGCCGTCGGACTTGACCCGAATCTTCAGGTTGTAGTCGACCACGCGCTTGACAGGAACCAGAATCTTCATTTAATTTAGAACTCATAGTTGAACAGCATTCGGTATTGTGTATCATATCCCAATTTGGCGGCTGCTGGCGCGGGAGCCGGCGCCACCTTCATCACAGGAATGCAGAATGCGAAGAGTTGCCATCGTCAGTCCCCTGCGCACGCCCGTGGGAACCTTCGGCGGAGCGCTACGGTCGGTTCCGGTCGAACATCTCGGCTCGGCGGTCGTGCAAGCGGTAATCAGGGCCAGCGGGCTCGACCCCGAGCGGATCGACGACGCCGTGTTCGCGCAGTCGTACGCCAACAGCGAAACTCCATGCATCGGCCGATGGCTGGCCCTGCAGGCCGGTTTGCCGGTCAGTGTGCCCGGCATGCAACTCGATCGTCGCTGCGGCGGCGGGCTGCAGGCAGTGGCCACGGCAGCCATGATGATCCAGTCCGGCTCCGCCGATGTGGTGCTCGCCGGGGGCGTCGAGAGCATGAGCAACATCGAGTACTACAGCACCGACATGCGGTGGGGTGCGCGGGCTGGCAACGTGCGCTTTCTCGACCGGCTGGAACGCGGGCGCGAGCGATCGCAACCGGAGCACCGCTTCGGCCGCATCTCCGGAATGATCGAGACGGCCGAGAACCTCGCCAAGGCCTACAACATCAGCCGTGAGCGCTCGGACGAGTTTGCGCTCATGAGTCATCGCCGGGCGGCCGCGGCGTGGAGCGAGTCTCGCTTCGACGGGGAAGTCGTGCCGATCGTCGTTCCGCAACGCAAGGGCGATTCGATCACGGTGCGCCGCGACGAGGGTTTTCGGGCGGACGCGAGCATGGCGTCACTGTCGACTCTGCGTCCGCTCCTGAAAGACGGTGTGGTCACTGCCGGCAATTCCAGCCAGCAGAATGACGCCGCCGCGGCGTGCCTGCTGGTGGCCGAAGACAAGCTGGCAGAACTCCGGCTCGAGCCCATGGCGTGGTGGGTCGGCTGGGCCGCGGTCGGTTGCGAGCCTGCAACCATGGGTATCGGGCCGGTGCCCGCAGTCCGCAAGCTGCTAGGTCGGCTCAAGTTGAGTCTTGATCAAATGGACTTGATCGAGGTGAACGAAGCCTTTGCCTGTCAGGTGCTCGCCGTGCTGCAGGAGTGGAGCTGGAGCGACCTGGACCGCCTGAACGTGAATGGATCCGGAATCTCCATCGGTCACCCGATTGGTGCCACCGGGGTGCGCATCCTGACCACCCTGCTGCACGAGCTGCAGCGGCGTCGGGGCCGATACGCGCTCGAAACGATGTGTGTGGGCGGTGGCCAGGGCGTGGCCGCCGTGTTCGAACGGGCCTAACCCGCAGGCCCGCAGGGCTTCTCCTCAGGCCAGCTGCGCGGGCCGGCTGCGAAGCTTCGCCACGGGTGTCGGCAGCGCTTCGGCCGCCGCCACGGCTTTGGAGCCCTTGGCAGCAGCGGCCCTCACCAGGGCGGTCAATCGCTCGAGCGCATCCGAGAACCTCTCTGTCGGTCCCGCGATGTTGAGGCATGCCACGCAGCGTCCATCACCACCGAAGATCGGCGCGGCGACAGCGCTCAGCCCGGTTGCATAAACGTCCACCGCGCATCCCACACCCTGTTGCTGGATCTGCTCGACCTCGCGCTTCAGTGATGCTTTGGTCAGCGGCAAGGCCAGAGCGGAGTCGAGCGCGATATCGGTGAGGTACTTCTGCCGCCACCCGCGATCTGCATGCGCTAGCAGCACCCGGCCAGCGACGCTGGCATACAGTGGCCGCACCGTACCGACGGAAATCTGGTAGCGCACCGGGTGCGGGCTGTTGACGGTGTCCACGTAGGTCAGCAACGCCTTCTCGACGTCGACGACCGAGAGCATCACGCTTTCCCCGGACTGTTTGGCCAGCTGCTCCATGACCGGGCGCATCACGCGCGGCAGATACCAGGCATTCAAGACTTCGGATGCGAGCCGATATATGGCAGGGCCCAAGCGATAGACACTGCCGTCGTGAAACAGGAAGCCCTCCGCAACCAGAGGTCGCAGAAGGTTCAGCAGACTGCTCTTCGGCGAGCCGAGCAGGACGCTGAGCTCGGCCAGGCTCAGGCCGTCCGATGCCGGCGACAGCACCTCGAACAAGGCAAGCAGCCGGGTGAGGGAGCGGGGTCCGCTAACGTCCCGCTCCACCGGTTTGTTCGTCGTTGCATTCATCCTGCTGGCGGCATGGTCGTCCTCGGTCTTGGAACTGCGTATGGTAGCTCGTCCAGGGACAGTGTCCAGCGCGTTCCCCACTGCCGCTCAGACCGGGTCCCAGGGCGTGTAGGCCATCGATGGCGCGTTCCGGGCGAAGCTTGCCTCGAACGCCGGCATGCCGTGATCGGCGATGGTCTGCGGCGTCCAGCCCTCGCCGCGATGCATGGACCGCGCGATCCCGATCTGGTTGAACAGGTACAGCTCGTTGCCGCGGGCGCCGAAGATCTGGCCGGAGACGTGCCCGGCCTGCTCGCTTGCCAGGTAAACCGCCAGCGGCGCGATCTTGGCACTCTCCATCTTCTTCAGCTTGTCGATCCGCACCAGGTTCTCTGCAGTGTCCGCCGGAATCGTCGCGGTCATCGCAGTCCAGGCCCAGGGCGCGATGCAATTCGAGCGCACGCCGAATTTCGCCATGTCCAGCGCGATGGACTTGGACAGCGCCACGATACCCAGCTTGGCAGCCGCGTAGTTGGCCTGGCCGAGGTTGCCAAACAGGCCGGACGACGAGGTCATGTGGACGTAGCTGCCACCTTGCTGCGACTTGAAGTGCTGGGCGGCAGCCCGCGTCATGAAGAACGAGCCGTTCAGGTGAACGTCCACCACGGCGCGCCATTCCTCTTCGCTCATGTTGAAGATGAACCGGTCGCGCACGATGCCGGCGTTGTTGACCACGCAGTCTATTCGCCCAAAGTTATCGAGGGTGGCCTGGACGATCCGGTGCGCCGCCGCCCATTCGGAGACGCTCTCGACCGCAGCCACCGCCGTCCCGCCGTCGCGCCGAATTTCCTCGGCGACCTGTTGCGCCGTGGGCTGGCCGGTTTCCTTGTCCTTGCCGAGATCGTTGACGACGACGCTGGCCCCGTGGGCGGCGAACGCCCGAGCGATGTCGCGGCCGATGCCGCTGCCGGCCCCGGTGACGACGACCACCTTGTCCTGCACAAACGTGCTCACTGGGTATCCCTTCGATTGCTGGCCCTAAGGCGCTGTGGGCTTGCCGCCGGCTGCCGGCACCGGGTCATACCGGCGAATCCGCGTCGAACACCGGCTTGCGCTTTTGCAGGAAGGCGTCTATGCCCTCGACCCCTTCCGGACCGCCGAAGCCGATGAACTCGAGCGCCAGCGAGGCGTCGAAGATCGGTGCGGCTTGCTTCATCCAGTGGTTCAGCATCATCTTGGTCCACCGAAGCGCCGCTGGTGCTCCCTCGGCGAGGCCGGCCGCGATCTTCACGGCCCGGGCTTCGACTTCCTCGTCGGGCAGCGCCAGCGAGATCAGGTTCATCCGCTCCGCTTCCTCCCCGGTGAAGGTCTCGGCCGTCATCAGGTAGTACTTCGCCTTGGCCATGCCGCACAGGATCGGCCACGCGATCAATGCATGGTCGCCGGCGGCGACCCCGATCTTGAGGTGTCCGTCGGAGAACTTTGCGTCTTTGGATGCAATGGAAATGTCGGCCAGAATCAGGCAGGCCAGCCCGGCGCCCACTGCCCAGCCGCGGGCGGCTCCGACAATGGGCTTGCGGCATTCGATCATTCCCATGACGAGCTTTCGCGCCTCGTTCATCGTCTGCATGCGCAGCTTGTAGTCGTCGCAAACCTTGCGCTCGTGGTTCAGGTCGCCGCCCGCGGAAAAGCTGCGGCCTTCGCCGGTGATGATCACGGCCGCGACGCTGTCATCGGCATCTACGTCGGCCCAGATCTCGGAGACCTCGCGGTGCATCTGGGCGTCCATCGCGCCCATCTTCAGCGGCGAGGACAACGTGATCCGCAGCACGCGGGGCGCAGGGCGATCGAATTTCAGCCGGGTGTACCGGTCGTACCTTGATTCCATGATGGTCCTTCCTAGCTGTGCGAAACGTGCACCAGTTTATCATACTGAACATCGTTCAATTATGAAAGCGGCATTGCGCGCTGCCAGATCATCGGAAGTGAACGAGACTCAGGCTTCCTTGCCCGTCGACCGCGCTGAGCCACAGAAGCTGGGCTACCGGGATCACGAACACCGCGATCAGGAACAACACCGCCGGCACGAGCGCCCAGTGGCGCACGACCGGATTGCGCGGAATCCTCGCTGCGTGGCCGCTCGCGATGGACACTGTGCTCAGTGCAGTGCCTCGCGGGCCGGCAGCACGATCGTGTGCTCGCGACGCCATCCGAGCCGCACGGCATCACGCGCGGGGAAGCCGGTGCTGAGCTGTGTCGCCGTCAGCGCTACCCCATCGGCAAGCTCAACGTACTGCCGGCTCACTCCGCCCACCATGATGGTCCGCACGAGACGCCCCTCGATGAGGTTGTCTGCGTGGGCGACATCGGAGAGCAGCTCGAAGTGCTCGGGCCGCACCATGGGGCGAACCAATCTGCTCAATGGCGCAATGATCCCGAGCTTTTGCGTGCGTGGGTCGAAGGCGACTGGACGGTAGTCCGTGGCGCTTACTTTGCGTCTGTTTTGGACGAACACCGCAACGCCGTTGACCCGTGGCCTAGCATCCCGCAGACGCACGGCAAATCGTGGGAGACGTACTTGGCGCACGATTTCGGATCGTCGGCACCGAGCGTGACCTACGTTGTCTGCAAATCGCCGGGGGGCGAAGCATTCGGCAAGTTCTACCCGCGCGATTCGCTGATATTGGTCGATGAGCTGTCCACGGCCAAGCCTGACCGTCCCAACGAGGGGTTGGGTTGGACGGTGCCGGTTCTTGCCGAGGAAATTCTTGCGCTGTCCAAGCTTTGGAAGATCAAGGCCACGGGCGTTGCGGATGACTCGATATTCGCAAGGACCGGATCAGGTGCAGGCAGCATCAGCGACGAGTTCACTCGCGCGGGCGTGCGGTTCTACCCCGCCAAGAAAGGTGACCGCATCAGCGGATGGCAACTAATGCGGCGCATGCTCGCTGACGCAGGCAAGCCCGATGTGCCGGGCCTGTACGTGTCAAGGGCATGCAGCTACTTTTGGGAAACCGTGCCCTACCTCGCTCGGGATGTGAAACGCGTGGAGGACGTGGACAGCTCCGGGCCGGGCCATGCCGCCGACGCAGTGCGATATGGGTGCCTGCGAGAAGAGCGGATCGCGGAAGTGATGCCGCTCCGGTTCTAGCACGCGCCACCGCACCGGGTTCAACGCGCGTTGCGCCAGTTGGAAAGACGTTGGCGCGAGGTTTGTCCGATTCCTGTTCGACTGGTAGGATGCGACAAAACATCAAAACACAGCAGAGGGAGGCAAATGTGGCATCCAGCAGCGCAGCCGTACACATCGACGCCTACTACAAGACCAACCAGAGCCATCTCGCTTGGAGTTTTTGGGCCAGTCTCACGGCACTGGTTGTCGGCCTCATAGTCCTCGTAGTAGGCATTGGCCTTGCACTCGCTGGTTTCGCTTCGGCCATCTCTGTCGCAACGGCTGCCGGCGGAGTGTTGACTCAATTCATTGGGGCGGGATTCTTCTTTCTGTACACGCGCAATCTCACGCAGCTAAATGTGTTTTATGCCTCTCTCATCCAGCGGGATGACCTAGTGTTCGCGTACAACCTTACAAGCTTGATTCCTGAGGATCTGAAACCCGGCGTGATACAGGGAATGATTGGCGCTTTGCTCAGTCGTAGTGGCCCCTCCACCGAATTGACAGCCGACCTCGTGAGGGCGCTGAATGAAAAACGCCCCTAACAGCTTGTTCGACACGGACGCACAAGTACGCCCCATGCGCGTTGCGCACACGATTCATGTGCGCCGGTAAAGTCCGGTAGAACTCACCCATGGACGGCATTACGACAATACAAGCAATAACGCTCGCCATCGCTGTCTTGGGTGCGGTGCTTGGCGTCATAAACACCTGGCACGGCTTGGACAGGGCTCGGGTCAAATCTTGAACAAGACTTAGGGGCTAAGAGGTCCGAATTGCCTTGGCGGCTGCTGGGCTCTGCGGATTAGCCAGATTTGGCCAGCGCAGCGCAGCGTGCCCCTCGGAGCGCGGCGTCGTGAGTCAGGGCATTGACGGACATATTGATGGACACAAGCAAAAACGGGCCGCTAGGGCCCGTGTTTACTCGATCTCTGGCGGAGCAGGTGGGATTCGAACCCACGGTACGGTATAACCGTACACCGGATTTCGAGTCCGGCGCATTCGACCACTCTGCCACCGCTCCTGATTCGGTATCGCGTGGTGCGAAGCCCGTGATTCTAACCGATCAAGCGGCCAGCCGCTCCACCCCGCCCATGTACGGCCGCAGGGCTTCGGGCACCGTCACGGACCCATCCGAATTCTGGTAGTTCTCCAGCACAGCGACCAGCGTTCGTCCCACGGCCAGGCCCGACCCGTTGAGCGTATGGACGAGCTCGTTCTTGCCCTGGGCGCTCTTGAAGCGGGCCTGCATGCGCCGGGCCTGGAAGGCCTCGCAGTTCGACACCGAGCTGATCTCGCGGTAGGTCTCTTGCGCCGGCAACCACACCTCCAGATCGTACGTCTTGGTCGCGCCAAAACCCATGTCGCCGGTACACAGCAGCACGACGCGGTACGGCAGGCCGAGCTTTTGCAGCACAGCCTCGGCGTGGCCAGCCATCTCTTCCAGAGCCTCGTAGCTCTTGTCCGGGTGGACGATCTGCACCATCTCGACCTTGTCGAACTGGTGCTGGCGGATCATGCCGCGCGTGTCGCGCCCGGCGCTGCCGGCCTCGGAGCGAAAGCACGGCGTGTGGGCCGTCATCCGGATCGGCAGCGTGTCTTGCGCCACGATCTCGCCACGCACCAGGTTCGTCAGCGACACCTCGCTGGTGGGGATGAGGTAGAGCGCCTGTTGCTCCTCACTGTCCAGGCCCTGCTGGCCGCCCTTGCTCACGGCGAAAAGGTCTTCCTCGAATTTCGGCAGCTGGCCGGTGCCCTTGAGTGTTTCGGCGTTGACGATGTAGGGCGTGTAGCACTCGGTGTAGCCATGCTCCTGGGTCTGCACGTCGAGCATGAACTGCGCGAGCGCCCGGTGCAGTCGCGCGATCGGGCCCTTCATGACCGTGAAGCGCGAGCCGCTCAGCTTGACGCCGGCCGCGAAGTCCAGCCCCAGCTTCTCGCCGATATCCACGTGGTCCTTTACGGCGAAGTCGAACTGGCGCGGCTCGCCCCATTTGCGGACCTCGAGGTTGGCGTGCTCGTCCTCTCCGACCGGCACGCTTTCGTGCGGCAGGTTGGGCACGGCCAGCAGCAGCGCCTGCATCTCGGGCTGGATCTGCTCGAGCCGGGCAGCGGAGCTCTCGAGCTCGGCCTTCAGCGCAGCCACCTGCGCCATGGCGCCGTCGGCCGATTCGCCCTTGGCCTTCAACTGGCCGATCTGTTTTGACAGCTGGTTGCGTTGCGCCTGCAGTTCCTCGGTGCGGGTCTGGATGGCCTTGCGTTCGGCTTCCAGCGCCGTGAACGCCCCCACGTCGAGGAAGGTCTGCGGCGTCTTGCGCGCCTCCAGGCGGGCCACGACGCTGGCCAGGTCTTTACGTAACAGGGTGATATCGAGCATTCGGCGATTTTAGTGGGAGCGGTAGCATGGGATGGACAACGGCGAGCTACAGGCTGGTGCCCGGTGATTCGGGGATGCCGGATCGAGTCCGGCATGACAGCCCCTCAGGCGAGCGTGGCGGGGTCGAGGTTCGCGCCGCAGATCACGAGGCAGACTTTCTCGTCCGCGCGCGGCCGATAGACGCCAGTGTGCAAAGCGGCCAAACCGAGGGCCGCAGCCGGCTCCACGGCAATCTTCATCTGCTTCCACAGCCACAACTGCGCGTCGCGGATCGCCGCGTCCGGCAGCAACAGCGAATCGCGCACATGTCTCTGCGTGATCTCCCACGCGATGGCGCCGATGCGCTTGGCGCCTAGCGAGTCGGCGGCCACACCGCTCACGGCCACGTCCACCGGCTCGCCGGCCTTTCGCGCTGCGTGTAGCGTGGGCGCGAGCTCGGGCTCCAGTGCGACGACGCGCGCGCGTTGCTCGAACCAGGCCGCGATGCCGGCGATCAAACCGCCACCGCCGACGCTCACCAGCACGCTGTCCGGCGCGCCTGCGCCCTGCCCTTCGATCTCCCGCGCGAGCGTGCCGGCGCCGGCCACCACTTCGGGCTGGTCGTAGGCATGCGTCAGCAACGCGCCGCTCTGCTGCTGGCGCGCCAGGCATGCCTCCAGTGCCTCGGCATACACGGCACCAGTGACGACGACCTGCGCGCCCAGCTCGCGCAGTTTGGCCTGCTTCATGGGGCTGCTGACGGTGGGGACGAACACCTCGCACTTCACGCCCAGATTGAGCATGCCCCTGCCCTTGAAGCTGCCGCCCACCTGGAACTGCTCGAGCTTGAGCCATACCTCAGCGCATTCGACGCCCAATGCGGTGCCCGGCAGTTTCCACAGAGGCGTGCGGCGGATGAATTCCCGCGCCTCGATGCGGCGCGCGGCCGCCTCGATCTCGCCCCGGTTCACAGCTTGAGTCCCTTGGGCAGCGGAAATTTCACCGTCTCCTCGATCCCATCCATCTTGCGCACCGACACGGCGCCGAGCTCCTTGATGCGCTCGATCACCTGCTTGACGAGCACTTCGGGCGCCGAAGCCCCCGCCGTCAGGCCGACGCGCGACTTGCCTGCCAGCCACTCAGGCCGCAGTTCGTCGGCACTGTCCACCATGTAGCTGTCCACGCCCAGCTTGCGGGCAAGTTCAGCCAGCCGGTTGCTGTTGGAGCTGGTCGGGCTGCCCACGACAACCAGCAGCTCCACCTGCGGAGAGATCAGCTTGACGGCGTCTTGCCGGTTTTGCGTGGCGTAGCAAATGTCCTGCTGCTTGGGCTCGCGAATGTTGGGGAAGCGCGCGCGCACCGCCGCCTTGATCTCGGCGGCGTCATCCACCGACAGCGTGGTCTGCGTGACGACGGCGAGCTTGTCCGTCTGCGCGGGCCGCACGCCCGCGACGTCCGCCACCGTCTCGACGAGGTGGATGCCGTGATCGAGTTGGCCCACGGTGCCCTCGACCTCCGGGTGGCCCTTATGGCCAATCATGATGAACTCGTAACCCTCTTTGGCGAGCTTGGCCACCTCGATGTGCACCTTGGTGACCAGCGGGCAGGTGGCGTCGAACACTTCGAAACCGCGCGCGTGCGCCTCGGCCTGCACGGCCTTGCTCACGCCGTGCGCCGAGAACACGAGCGTCGAGCCCGGCGGCACGTCGGCGAGATCTTCGATGAAGATCGCGCCCTTGGCCTTCAGGTCGTTCACCACGTAAGTGTTGTGCACGATCTCGTGGCGCACGTAGATCGGCGCGCCGAATTTCTGCAGCGCACGCTCGACGATTTCGATCGCGCGGTCTACCCCCGCGCAAAAGCCGCGCGGCTCGGCCAGCACGACTTCCAGGTTGGCTTCGGGTTTGCCGTCCTCGAGCGTCATAGCACACCGATCAGTTGCACTTCGAACCTCACCGGACGGCCCGCGAGCGGATGGTTGAAGTCGAAGAGCACGGCGTCGGCCTTGCCGTCACCGTCGCCGTCCTTGCCCACCTGCTGCACCGAACCCGCGTACTGGCCCATGCCGTCGGGCGTGGGGAACTGCACGACATCGCCCACCGCGTATTTCTCGTTCGGGTCGCCCATCTCGTTGAGCAGCTTGCGCGCCACCCACTGAACCATATCGGGGTTGCGATCGCCGAAGGCCTCGCCTGCGGGGATGTCGAAAGTCGCGTGCGCGCCCTCCTCCAGGCCGATCAGGCGCTGCTCGACAGCGGGTGACAACTCGCCCGTTCCCAGCGTCAGCGTGGCGGGCTTGTCGCGGAAAGTGTTGATGATGTCGCCGTCGGGCCCGGAAAGGCGGTAGTGCAACGTAAGGAATGAGCCCGCGTGGACGCGGTGCGGCGTGTTGGCCATGGAAGTCCCGATAAACTGGCTCCATTGTAGAAACCTTGCGCTACCGTTCCGGCTGAGAACGGAATAACCATCCATGCCCCTGAAAACCCTTCCGGCCGACGCCAGGCCGCGCGAAAAGCTGCTTGCCCGCGGGCCCGGCGCCCTGAGCGATCCAGAACTGCTGGCGCTGCTGCTTCGTACCGGCACTGCCGGGCGCGGCGTGCTGCAGATGGCACAAGAGCTGCTCGCCGATCCGGCCCGGGACGCACTAACCGGGCGATGGACAGGCGGCTTTGGCGGCATCTCGGGCCTGCTCAACGCCGACCTGGAAGACCTCAAGCGCATCAAGGGCCTGGGCGGGCCGGCCAAGCGCGCCGAGCTGGCCGCGGTGCTGGAGCTCTCACGTCGCGCTCTCTCCCAGCAGTTGAAAGAGCGCGAGGTGTTCAGCTCGCCCGGCGCCGTGAAGCAATACCTGCAATTGCACTTGGCGGCCAAGTGCCATGAAGTGTTCGCCGTGCTGTTCCTCGACGCCCAGAACCGCCTCGTGGCCATGGAAGAGATGTTTCGCGGAACGCTCACGCAGACCAGCGTGTACCCGCGCGAGGTGGTCACCCGGGCCCTGGCGTATCAGGCCGCGGCGGTCGTGCTGGCCCACAACCACCCAAGCGGCACGGTGCAGCCCTCGCGGGCGGACGAAGCGCTTACGCAGACGCTCAAGGCCGCGCTCGCGCTGGTGGACGTGCGTGTGCTCGACCACGTGATCGTGGCGCAGGGCAACGCGCTTTCGATGGCGGAGCAAGGCCTGCTGTAGCGGGACGGGGCGAATGAAGTCGAAGTCGCTCAAGGACCTGCAGCACATCCAGCAGAAGCTGGCCGAGCAGCAAAAGCTCGCAGCCGAGCAGGAGGCGGCCCGTCGCGAGGCCGATCGGCTGGCCCGCGCCGAGCGCGAACTCTTCGTGCGCGCGGCTGGCGAGGTAAAACCAATGCGCCCTCACACGCGCGTGCATCTCGCGCCCGACCAGCCGCCGCCCATCGCGGTCCAGCAGCTGCTGGACGAGCAGCGCGTGCTGCGCGAGGCGATCAGCGACGAATTCGACGCGACGACGCTGCTGGACGTGGACGATGCCCTGAGCTTTCGCCGTCCCGGCATCGGCACCGACGTGACGCGCAAGCTGCGCAAGGGCGACTGGAGCATCCAGGGCGAGATCGACCTGCATGGCCTGCGCCGCGAGGAAGCGCGCGAGGCGCTGGCCAATTTCATCCGCGAGGCACACAAGCGCGGCTGGCGCTGCGTGCGCGTCGTCCACGGCAAAGGGTTGGGATCGCCGGGCAAGACGCCCGTGCTGAAGGGCCGCGTGCAGAGCTGGCTGGTGCAGAAGAGCGAAGTGCTCGCCTTCGTCCAGGCGCGGGGCGACGAAGGCGGCGGCGGCGCACTGGTGGTGCTGCTCAAACCCGGGCTGGCCGCGCCGGTCAGATAACGGGGCGCTTGAAACGCCCGCCGAATCGGCCCACACTGAGTGGACGCGTGAGGATCAGCGATGGCTTCTTCTCCTGCCCCCACTTTTGCCGAAATGTACGAGCATTCGCTCGTCGGGCCCCTCTTCAGGCCCTGGGCCGAACTCCTGGTCGGCCAGGTCGATCCCGCTGCGGGCGAGCGCTTCCTGGACGTGGCGTGCGGGACGGGCATCGTGGCCCGGGTCGCAAAGGAAAGCCTGGGCTCCGGTGCGAACATGGTGGGCGTCGACCTCAATCCCCTCATGCTCGACGTCGCAAGAAAGGCAGCGGCGGACATTGACTGGCGGCAAGGCGATGCGGGCTCGCTTCCGCTCGTGGCGGGCGAGCAGTTCGACGTCGTGGTGTGCCAGCAGGGGCTGCAGTTCTTTCCGGACAGGCCGAGGGCGGTGCGCGAGATGCGGCGCGCGCTTGCGCAAGGCGGCAGGTTGGCCGCGAGCACATGGCGCCCCGATGAAGAGATGCCGTTGTTGATCGCACTGCGCCGGGTTGCGGAGCGTCGCCTCGGCGCCATCGTCGACCGTCGCCATGCCTTCGGCCTGACCGAGCCGCTCGAAGCGTTGCTGCGCGAAGCCGGTTTTCAGGATGTCAGCTCGACGACACAGGTGTGCCGCCTGCGGTTCAGCGATGGGCCGGCCTTCATCCGGATGAATGCGTTGGCGCTGGTGGGCATGAGCGCTGCGTCGAAGACGATGGGCGACGACGAACGCGAGCAAGTCCTGGCCGCCGTGGTGAGTGACAGCGAAGCCATCGCGCTGGAAAACACGGGTGAAGGGGGATTAGCCTTCGAACTGCTCGCCAACGTTGTGACGGGGCGCGGCTAGAGGCTGTTGGCGTCCTCGGGGGCAAAATGGCGTTGCGTGCTTAGACCTCGCCTCGCAAATCCGCGTACGGGTGGGCTGTGCCGCGCGACGAGGCGCCGGCTTCGCCGGTAAACCTGCGGTGAGTGGTTTTGCGCTCGCATCTCGCAACTCACTGCGCGCCCTGAGGCCGCTTCGTTCAAACAGGCGAGATGAGTATGTGCACGAAGCGCTTCGCGCCGAGCGCAAAACCACTCACCGCAGGCGCCTCGCCTGATTGCGCGTCACAGCCCACCCGCACGCGGATTTGCCGCCACCATCGTGGCGCGCCACTGGTGGCATACCACTCTGTAGCGGCGCGTCGGGCGGTACCCGGCAGCGGCGATTTCTGTGGCGGCGGCGCGGCTTGGCCTGGGGACGGGCGCGAAGCGCTTCGTAACTGACTCGCCTTAGCTGTCTGAGCGCAGAGCCCGCAGGGCGCGTAGCGAGTTCGAAGGCGCCGTCCCCAGGCCGAGCCGCGTCGCGAAGTTGTAGCGAAGCGAAGACCGCCACAGTATGAGCCGCTGCCGGGTACCGCCTGACGCGACGCGGCCCGACGGCTACAAAAGCTGACCGTCGACGCAAGGCCGACGCCACTCATGGATGCCGGATCGAGTCCGGCATGACAACTCAGAATCCGATAGCCAGTAGCGCGAACAGCGCAACAACCGTGATCACCAGCGCCGTGCCATAGCAAATCAGCTTGGTGAATGCATTGAGCGGCACGCCCACGTCGTGCAGGCTGTGATAGATGCGGTGCACGGCGTGCCACGCAAACAGCATGATGATCGCGAAGACGAAGCCCTTGCCGATCCAGTTTTGCGAGAACGCGAGGATGCGCGGATAGCTCATCGCATTCGGGCCCATCAGGCCGAGCGGCGTGGCGATGCCGGTGAGGAAGACCAGGGCCGTTCCGAACAGGGCCGACAGCATGCCGCCGGCGCCGAACAGCAGCCAGAAGACCGGTGCGTTGGAGCGTTTGAGTTTCATGATCTGGCCCACCAGGCTAGCGCGACGACGACGACGGTGACCACCGCCGATACGGCCCATCCGGTACGCATGATGGTCGAGCCTTCCACGCGTTCACCGCCGACGATCATCATCGGCATCGTCTTGGGCATGATCTCGAACCAGCTGCGCGCATGCTCGATCATCGAGATCAGCAACACGACGTGCAGCAGGATGGCACCCGGCGAGCGCAAGGCCGCCAGCCAGCCGTTCCAGGCGGCCTCGCCCTGGGCGAGGCGAACCACGCCGACGACGAGGATGATCGCGTAGGCCAGCACCGCGAAGGCCGTGACCTCGCGGATCATGTAGCGCATGAAGAACGGGTCTCGGCGCCACCAGCCCTGCATCGGGCGAACATAGCCCTTACGGGCCGCGGCGTATCGGCTCATTTGGACTCTCCTTTGGGCGAGAGGAAGCGCAGGAAGTAATCCTTGGCGCTGTTTACCTTGTTCTGGTTCACCGCGTTGGCGGGGTCAACGCCCTTGGGGCAGACCTCGGAGCAGTAGCCCACGGCCGTGCAGCTCCACACGCCCTCCTCGGTGCTAAGGATCTCCATGCGCTCGGCGCGGCCGCCATCGCGCGAATCCGCGTTGTAGCGGTGCGCGAGGGCCAGCACGCCGGGCCCGGTAAAGTCCGGGTTCAGGCCGAATTGCGGGCAGGCGGCGTAGCACAGCATGCAGTTGATACACGAGCTGAACTGCTCGAACTGCTCGAGCTGCGCGGGCGTCTGCAGGTACTCGCCGTCGCTCAACTTGCGCGGCTCCTTGGGAATGATGTAGGGCTTGACGCTCTCGAGTTTCTTGACGAATTCGCCGACGTCGACGATCAGGTCGCGCTCGATCGGGAAGTGCGCCAGAGCCTCCACCCTCACGGGCCCCGGCTGCAGGTCGCGCAGGAAGGTCTGGCACGAGAGTTCGGGCTTGCCATTGACCATCATCCCGCAGCTGCCGCAAATCGCCATTCGGCAAGACCAGCGAAAGCTGAGCGTGCCGTCGAGCTCGTCCTTGATGTACTGCAGGCCCTGCAGCACCGACATGTCGTCGGTGTAGGGGACGTAGTAGCTTTGC
>JAQZBU010000140.1 GCA_029237735.1 Ramlibacter sp.
GCGAGAGGACCGAACACGATCGGCACGACGAACACGACGGGTAGCCATGGCAGCAATCCATGGTTGATCGCGCCGAGCTCGCCGCCCAGCGCGGCATAGGCGGCAATCGAACACGCGTATATCAGCGGCCCGGTCAGGACCGAGACCAGAAGCCAACGCATCCCGATCTTCACATTCACGGCGCTTCTGAAGAGGCTCTTCACGCCCGCTCGCCCGCCGTGAATACCGGCCATCGCGATGCCCACCAGCGTCGGCCCGTACGCGCCCAGGAAGAAAAGCGCCAGTGTCGACGGCGACCCGGCAAACGGACTCGAATCCAGCGAATCGATGATTGGTAACCAGCAAGTCCACGAGAAAACATACGTGGCCAATGTGAAAACGGTCAGATTGCGGTTCATTCCTGGTCCTCTTTGACGCAAACCTACCAGAGTCGGGTTGCGCTTGAAGGAGAAAGAATTTTCCCGGCGGAAAACGAGAACGCCGCCCTGAGGGCGGCGTTCTGTGTGGATGAGAGCCGGAGCTCCCGTTCAGCAATCAGTTCGCAGCAGGAACGTCCCGCATCGACAGGCGCACGCGACCCTGGCGGTCGACCTCGAGCATCTTCACGCGCACGTTGTCGCCTTCCTTGAGCTTGTCCGACACCTTCTCGGCGGGCCCCTCGCTGATCTGCGAGATGTGCACGAGGCCGTCGCGGCCCGGCAGGATGGTGACGAATGCGCCGAATTCCATCAGGCTGTGACGCGGCATGAATGCGGCCGCGGCGGCTACTAACTACCGCCGCGGCTGCGCTGCGCTCGAGCGGACCTAACAATAAAAGGCCATTGGTCCTGATGCCGCGCGCGCCCGGCGTGCGCCGCGCACCTAGCTAGAGAACGTCGATGGCGGCGCCCGAAGCGGGCCGCTCCGGGTCAGGCCTGGGATTGCGGACCAGCGTCACGGGTAGGTGACCACGTAGATGATCTCGTCGCCCTCACTGGTGCAGGTGCCGTTCCCGTAGAGCGCCACCGGCTTCTCCGCCAGCCATGCGGAGAGAATCATGGCGAATTTTTCCTTGTACCCGACGGACGTCTGCGATTCCTGCAATACGACATAGGGTCGAGTCGCGCACGCCGGACGACCCGACATCTCCGCGGCGCTCGCATCCAGGTAGAGGGACCCATAGTGCAATGGCTTGATTCGGCCAATGTACGATCCACCGGCGAGACTGGCCTGCGCACCGACCAGGAGAGCGAAAGCCAACAGAAGCTTGCGAAACATGTATTCCTCCCGCTGTGGTTGCTATAAACCAATCTCGTAGAGCGCCACCACCTGGCAGGACGTTTCATCAATGTTGGCGTGAAGCACCGTTCCCCTCGCGCGCGCCGAGTACAACATCGCGACTTCCTCCTTGAAGGATGCTCGGGACCGGTTCAGGCACATCGTGTTGGACCATGCGGCATAGCAGGTGCAATTGGTCCGCTCCCAGCCTTCCACGACGAAGGTGATGGTGCTCCCGTCGTAACCGATGTTGATCTGCGTGACGCGACCTCCGTGCCAAGCTGCCTGCGAGGAGGTCGCCGTGATCATCAGAGCCGCCGCCAGGAGCAAGGAAGAAATTTTCATGGGACGTTCCTCAAGGTATTGGCGCGTGATTCGAAGTGATGTTCGCGAACACATGGGATTTGATCCACAAGTCCACGGTGCTGAATGCAGATATCCCGACGATGTTGTTGAACGTGGCGCAGGGGCCTGTTCCAGTACCTACAGTCGTGATGTAAATCTCGCCCTGGTGCTCGACCGTCTGGCGGCTGACCGTTCCAGGGTGAAACGCGTGACCTTCCAATGTCTTGTTCTGATGCCAGAACCTCGGTTTGTCGACGTGAAAAATGATGGGGCCGCCGTCGTCCCAGCTTCCGGGAAATGCCACCTCTGCCGTTCCGCGTTGGCCTTCCCTGATCGGATTCCCGTTTCGCAGGTACCCTGTAACCGGGTGGGTAAGCTGTTCGTGGTAGACGATCTGCTTCGAACAGAACTGGTCACCGATCTCGCACTGGGAAAGCGCGCCATTGCCGGGTGACATGGAATAGAAGTGCGGTACGCCCACCGAACAACTGACTGCGTCTCTGGCCCCTGCCGCCAGATCCCGGAGAACCTCCACCAGGCCACCCAGTCGGCCATAACCCGCGCAGGGTTCCAGCTCCGGCCACGGAACGCCCTCACACCAGGGCACTCCGCCGATTCCGCCTTCCTGCAGGGCGTTCCGGAAGAAGTCGATGCCGAACATGTCCCGAAGCTGCTGGGAAATGGAGATCGCGTCGCCGGTCTGGGCCACGAGTTGGCCGCTATTGGCAACCGGAACGAGCTTGTTCAGGAAGTTGATGGCCGGAATGCTGAAGCCGCTGGGGTCGAAGTAGTAGTCGCAGATCCAGTACGGGTCGTAGGTGTAGTAATACTCCAGCGTGTAGGAGTCGTAATGCAGCGTCCGGATGTAAATCGTGTAGCACTGTACGTAGACGCCGCTCGCGAAGTAGTTCGGGTTGTCTGAGAACCCGCCGACGTCCTTGATGAACTGGTCGAGAACGCTGTCGACGTTTCGCACCACGCTCGGCGCGCCATTCATGTCCGGCGACGCGAACACGATCACGTTTTTTCCGCCCGGGATCACACTGCCGACGTCTCCCAGGAGTACGTCGATGATTCCGTCGAGATTGAAATCCTTCCGAAGGATCTCGATCGCCTGATCGATCGCCCACTGCTTCACGGCCTGCTTGGCTTGTTGAGTGAGATTGGAGATTAGGTCGAACTGACCCGACGAATTCTGCTGCAGCACGAATTCGCCGACATCCGGCCGCAGCGGGATCGGGATCACCATATCGTCGAGCGCGATGGGTACGATCTTCGGCTTCTTCTCCTGGAGAAAGATGTCGAGCCTGCCATCACCATTGAGATCACCCACCCGGCTGATGAATTCCTTGGCGAAGCCGGGCGATTCGGTGGCGAGAGCCGTGGGGGCGAACCCGCAGGCCATCCACCCAACCAGTAGCAAGGCGATTGGTTTCTTCATATCCCTTCCCTGACGAAACGGTGGCGGCTAGAACATTCTTGGCTGAACCAATCCCCGGTTCGCATCCATGCTCCGCATGAAAATTTCCGTGGCTTCATCGCCGATATTGGTCGCGAGCTGGCTTCGCAACTCCGCGGTCATGAGATCCTTTTTCTTCTGAGCATCGAACCCGAGTACGGGCCCGGCTTTGAGGAACTCGGCCGTGGCTTCCTGATTCTTGTAGACCAGGTCGTACGCCACATCGACATTGGCGTCCTGCCTGCCGTGTGACGCCACGATGGTGCTCAGCATCTGGAAGGTGGGATCGTGCGATTTCCGATATTCGAGGAAACGCTGATCACCCATGGCTTCGCGAAGACCCTGGGCGCTCTGGGGATCGAATCGCTTGACGACATCGTCACCCCCGCGAGCCAGTACGGGAAAGGCGGCATCAAATTCACGCTGCGTGAATCGGAAGCTGCCGCCGGCCAGCGCCCGGGCAGCAGGCGATTCCTTTCGCTGGTACTCCTGCAACTCATGGGCAGACAGCAGCCTCGCAATCTGCGCCTGCATCTCGCGCTGCGCTGCCCTGACTTTCACCTGCGCCTGGGTGGGGCTCACTCCGGATTCGGCCAAGGCCCGGAAAGGCATGAGGGCAAGCTTCTGCAGTTCGAGCTGCTTCGTCGGCTCGAGGCCGGGATACCGATCCGAATAGGGACGAAACAGGTGCGCGAACTCCGGATCCGCGGCAACTTCCTCGCCGAATGCGGCACGAAGCTGGCTACGGATCTCTTCATCGATCTGATGCCTTTGCAGGCGATCCCGCGCCTCACGGACCGCGGTCGACTCCCAATACGCAAACGCCTGGTCTCGAGGCGAGAGTGCCGACTCGAGATAGGCGACGATCAACCGTTTGCGGACCGCGGGGTCCAGGTTCAGCGACTGGATCTGATCGAAAACATTCTTGAACTCGGATGGCTTCACTTCCATCGGGGGAACCGCGAGCGGTTCCGCATGAGATGTATGCGCCAGCGTGCCTTGCTCCTCCGTGTCGCTGCGCATGAAAAGCGCAACGCCGACAGCCGCCAACGCGCCGATGCCCAGGAGAATCATCAGATACTTGCGCTGCATCCGGCTTCCTCGCGTTTCATCGTCTTCAGGCAGCAATTTCGCAGTATTCGTCGATGCCACGTCCCGAATCCGTTCCCGGTATGAACTTCGCACCCTGCTTCACGACAACACCCTGCAGCTTGCTGAGCTCGGCGTGCAGCTCATCCAGGTCGGATTGCGACTGCTCATTCCACTCCGCGCCGAGCTCCACGACCCGAACTACCTTGCACGTGGGCGAGGCATCCAGGTAGGTAAGCGCGCGGCCCTCGCCGTAACGCTCGCCGGTGACGTAGTGCGTAGTCCTTTGCTGTAAGCGTCTGACCGATTCGGGCGTCGAGCCCTGCGAAATCTCGGAAGAAGCGACCAATCTACGTCGCTCTGCGAACCGGCTGATCACCGCCTCGACTCCGCGCCCGGCATCGGCGTTCGAAACTTCCAGGACGAGATCCACCGTTGGATTGGAGTACACGCTGCATGAAGCGAAGATAAGCATCGCTGGAACGATCCATGTCGGTTGCAGGCGCGATGACAGCATGTTTGGCGTCGTCAACTGCCCTTGTGCAACATGATCGATGCGGCGGATTGATACGACCACGTTCCGCAGCTATCGGCGTACCACAGTTGTATCTTCTGCCCGGTCGTCAGCGCCGTCAGCACCGTGGCCCACACGCGTGAGCGCCGCGCGTCCGAACTGGCGCTGAATACCCAAGCCGTCGGGCTGCAACCTGATGTGTACGCGTGGCTTTCCACGGTGTAGATGACGATGAGATCACTGTCCTCGGTGAAAGCGCGCTCGACGGTGAGAGGACCCGTCCAGTTCGCCGCCAGCGCGGAGACCGGAGCAATCAGCAACACCATTGCCAGAATTGCCCTGCTCATGGGGTCGTTCTCAATCGATGAGCCGAACGTGGCGGATTTCGCCGGCCGGGGCCCAGCTGGGGAAGGTGGCGCAGCTGTAGTTTGGCGAATCGAGGTAAAGGGACAGGTTCTTGTTCCCGAGTTGCGCTCCCAGCGCCATCGCCACGTTCGACTTACCCAATGTTGGCGTGCCGATGAGGATCCACAAGTCCGGCCCGCCCTGGAAACGCCCGAGAATGTACGTGTTTTCGGACTTGGTGCCATGCGTGACGATCTGCCAGCCCGGCGCCAGGTCGCACCACTGTGCGCTGGCGGAGGTTGAGAGAACCAACAGGGTAGCGGCGACGGCCACTCTCGATTTCAAGCTCATTGGACCTCCTTTTCCGACTGCGCGCCAAGCTAGCACAGAATCAAGCGGACGCTTGCTGAACATTTTTCTCACATTGCTTCGAAATGGTGAGAGAAGTTCGCCGTTCGCGACACAAGTATAGTTGGCCCGCAGCTTTGATGGGACGGCTTGACCAACTACCGATCTCTATCTATTTACGAGAGGGGATGCGACCAGCCAATGCCGGGAGCACGCCATGGGGCCGCGCCCTCTAGATCTCGGCGCCTGGCGATCCGGATTCCGCAAGAATTCGCATCGCGGGAGTTTCGAATGCCTCACCAGCTGGTTCGATTCAAAGTCACGTAGGCGACGGCGCAGGGATTTGAACCTTCGACGACCCGCAAACTCACGCGCTTTTCGGCGAGCATTGCGGCGAGCAGCGTCGAATAGATGTCCTTGTACCCGGCGGTCGCGTTGAGCCTCAGGAAGACGTTGCTGTTCGCGGTGCAATTGGCGAGCGTCTCATCGCCGGTGGTCTTGATCCATACCCCTCCCTCCGCGGTGGCGTAAAGCTCTTCTATGTAAACGCCGTAACACCCCGCCGCCGAACACTCCGCAAAGGCGGCCGTGGCCAGGGGCAACGAGGTCAATACCGCGACAGCGCGGTGAAAAAGCCTTCGGAACTTGCTTGTCGTTCTAGTCACGTCTGCAATCCTCCCTGATCCATCCTGAGCGCAATGCATGTCTGTCACGAGACGACAAATTGCCACACCTAACTTTTCATTGTCGATACCTAGCTTCTCGCGTCCGGCTTGGGTTAGGCTCCGGCCCGCATCTCGCGCCAAGGCAGAACCAAGAAAATGCAGCGGGCGGCTGTCATGGCGAGCCGGGTCGAAGCAGATGGGGCCGCGACAAACTACGACCCGGCGGGAATCCAGGAATCAAGACAGGGATCGAGTCATCATGAAGCAAAAGGTCCTCTTGTTGGGTGTTTCCGTCGGCTTGAACTTCGTATTCATGGCGGCCCTGGTCCTCACTGCCACCGGCGCTATTTCACTCTCCAGCCTGTCGAACCCAGGGCCGCAAGCTCCCACGACCAGGGAAACCCGCGTGCTTGAGCAGGCGTTGCGCAGCGCGGGCCTGAAAGTTGCCGAGGTCAAACGCGTCATCGAGGCTCTCGTCCGGCAGACTGATGCCGATTCGGCGCCTTACGCATACTGGCTCTCGCCGCAGATCCGCGATCTGCGCGCGCGTATCGCGAAAATCGAGAGCGACGCCAGGGCGCGCACCGCGCTGGTCGAGATATTCGGGGCCGCAGCCGTGGACGACGCGGCGTTCAACGCCAGTTTCCGGCCGTACGACAGCGAATTCCCAATGCTTGCTTCGGAAAAACAAGTGCGGCTGCAGGAATACCGGCTGCGGGAGTTGAAGGCGCAAGCCGAGAGCGTGGCGGCCCTGATGCCCGTCCGATCGGCGAGGCCGGAATCCCAGATCGAGGAGCTTCTGGATCCGGCGGAGCGCTTCGAGTATCTGCTGAGGGAGTCAGCGCTGGCGAAGGTGCTGAGTTCCTCAACTTTCGAGTTCACGGAGCCGGAGTTCCGCAGCGTTTTCGGCATCCTGGCCAAGGAGGATCCGGAACTGGTCGCCAGTGTGAACCCGGTGTCACTCTCCGATGCGCTGTCCCGCACGGCGAACCAGAGCGCGATCATCGAGGCGATCGGGCGGGATCGCTATGACGCCCTCCGCCGCGCACGTGATCCCTCTTACAACCTGCTACGAATGATTGCCCGGGTTCGCGAGATTTCGCCGGACAAGATCGAACAGGCATATGCGCTGCTCAGCGCGTCCGATGCGCTCAAGGGTGGCCAGGCTCCAGCCAATCCACCCGATGAGCTGAATGACCTTCTCGGCGCACGGTCAGCCAATGAAGTGTTCCGGGCATTCCAGTCCGCGCGGCAACAGCCTGGGCCAGGTTCAGGCTTGACACAAGCCACCGCACACCTGTCGGGCAAGCCCATCCAGGCGGCGCCCCTCTCCAACCAGTAAGGAAAACCTGTCATGCGAGTTGTCAGGGCGTTTCTCCTGTCCTTATCGTTGAGCTGCATCAGCCTGTCCGCCTTCGCTGCCCATGGTTTCGACGATCGGTTCCGCATTCACTCTGGTGATCTGAACGGCGACGGCCGCACCGACCTCTTCCTCAAGTGGACGCCGAAGATGGTGATGATCGCAGTGGACGACCTGGCCATCCCGGTGCCACTCACCAAGCGCGATGTCGCGGATTTCGTGTTGCAGCAGACTTCCACCGGGTCCTTCACGGTCCTGGGCAATCTCACAGCCGCCCAGCGAAATGCGGTATCGGGCTGGGCGCAGGCCAGTTCCGCCGTGCAGCTTGGCAGAGACGATTTCAATTTCGATGGCCGCATCGATCTCGTGATTCGCAATCTCCACGCGTTGATCACCGGAGCGGACAACCAGATCATTTTCGCGTCGAAGACGGGCGGCGCGCCCCCGGTGGGTGCGAGCGCGATCAACACCGCGGTAAAGAATCTTTATGGAGAAGTCGGCAACTGGTTCAAGGCGCCGGTGGTCACCGATATCTACAGCTACGTCGAGTGGATATACGTAGGCTCATCGTGGGACTACAACCCGTTCTTCTATTGCGCGGGCTTCTACGACTGCAGGGTCATCTACGACGACGCCTACGATCCCAGCGGCCATCCGGGCGATGATCCGTACGAAGAGAACATGTATCACTATTGGGGCGGCATCCTCCATAGCTGGGCCGTCACCTATCACGACTACGCATTGCCCGATCCCAAGGCCTTCGATTACGCGAACGTACTGTGGTCCACGCAGCCCATGGGCGAGCTCAGGATTCCGTCGTCCGAAGGAGGCATCCTGCAGCAGATCATGGACGAGGTCTTCGGACTGCCCACGCATGTCGTCATCGGCGAGGAATTCCCCCAGGAAATGGATCCCGACCTGCGCGCCAGCTGGAACTGGGGGCAGATCATGTACCACATGGGCAAGGTCTGGGTCGAAGTGTGCATGCCTGGGACGGGCGACGATGCCAAAGTCTGCTGGCGGAACATGCTGGCGCCCAGTTTCCCCGGCATCAGCATGTGCCAGACGCACGGGCCATTCGACGGAAATGGCGTCATCTTCAACTACGCGATCACGACGCAGCAGCGCGCGATGGATGCGGCCAACCAACGCCGGCCTTTCTGGGTTTCAAGGTACGAGGGCTGTGATCCTTTCGCGCCCGCGGCCCTCGGCGTCGTCGACAATGAAGGCCTGGGCATGGTCACGATGAAGTGGCTGCGCGCGGTGGCGAGGGAGAGAGGCGTCACTGTCAACGAGACGCAGCTCGGTTACGACATCATGCACGCGCATGTCGACAAGACCGATAGCGACGCTTTCAACATCCTGGGCTTGCTGTCCAAGAAGCAGATCAGCGACTATCACGTTCAGGTATTTGCGACCTATGGGCTCCCCGACTACACCTTCGGTGGTTCACCCTTCGGCGGAGGCTGGGTTGGGGACCGGGCGCGCGACTTCCTGGGTATGGCGAACTGGTGTCAAGACTGCGACAAGGTGCCCTAACAATAGGGATCATGCTGCTTGCAAGCTGCGGCGGAACCGCTGCGGATGGCACGCGGCTGGTGCGCCTCGCGGGCGATTGCTACCGGATTCCCGCCTGGAATGCGATGCCGATGGACGCCGCGCCCGTTTGGCCCGGCTTTGGCGGGCGAGAGTCCGAGCGCTCGGCGTCCTTGCGATTCCTGAGCTCAGAAGTCGCCAGGTCGGTACCGGATTATCCCGCAGCAAGAACCGGCGCCGGGCGAGCACTTCTGGCCGGGATCTTTTTCCCGACCCAAGAAGAGCGAACCCAGCAAAAAGCGAACAAACAGCGCGCTCATCATGACATCTGGTACGCGCTGGGCGACTACCAGGCGCGTGCGCTCGAGCCGATTCCGGACACCGCGCTGATACGTGTCTTCCCGCTGGCAGGCGGCAACACCTGGATGGTGGTGACCCGCCCACCGGATACCGAACGTCGTGACACGCATCTGCAAGACGATTTCTGGATCGCGAACTGCCACTACGTCGGTACGCAGCGGGCGCGCACGTGTTCGCTGGATGTCGACGTGGATGTCGCATCGATATCACTGCACGTCGCGGAAGCTCAACTACCGATGCGCCATGAACTCGCGCGCTACGTGTCGAAGAGAATTGAAAGCTGGCAAGTCCGTTGCGGCAGTTAGGTGTACCCCAAGGTGGCAGCACCGCGCATGACGTGGTGCTGCCATTGCCTGAACGCGCTTATTACTCGGGCAGCAGCTGAATACCTTCGATGGTGCAGTCGCTCCAGTTGTTGGTCGGGGTGTGCTGCGTGTAGACCACATTCGCCCGAAAGCCTCCGCTGGCAATCAGCGTCAGCATCTGGGAATAAAGTTCCTTGAACAAGGAGTTGTCCGTCCTGAGGTAGCCACCGCTGTTGCCATAACAGCCGGGCATGGCTCCCGACTGGAAGGCCACATATATGGCGCCGCTCGCGTGACGCGTGTACATCTGCGAAACCTTCAGCGGTGTCATGATTGGCCCGTTGGTAATCGCGAAGGCGGAGTGGCCGAGGCTCAAGCC
>JAQZBU010000242.1 GCA_029237735.1 Ramlibacter sp.
ACCGTGAAGATTGCCCAGGTTGCGCCCCTGTACGAGAGTGTGCCCCCGCGCGCCTATGGGGGGACGGAGCGGGTGGTTTCCTACCTGACCGAAGCCTTGGTGGAGATGGGTCACGACGTGACGCTGTTTGCCAGCGGTGACTCAGTGACCATGGCCAACCACGTGGCCGTCGTCCCGATGGGCTTGCGGCTGGACCGACGCAAACCCGATCCGCTGGTGTGGCACACCATCATGATGGACATGGTCCTCAAGGAGGCATCGTCGTTCGACATCATTCACTTCCACACCGACGTACTCCAGCTCTCGCTCGTTGGCCAGTGCCGTACGCCCTGCGTTTCCACGCCGCACGGCCGGCTGGACCTGCCTGATTTGAAGCCGCTGTTCCAGCGCTTCGACAAGCACCCGATGACCTCGATCTCCAACAGCCAGCGCGCGCCCGCCCCCTGGGTGAACTGGCGCGCGACGGTGCATCACGGCCTGCCAATGGGGCTGTACTCGCTGCACTCGCAGCCGCAGGAGTATTTCGCCTTCGTGGGCCGCATCTCGCCGGAGAAGCGCTGCGACCGTGCGATCGAGATCGCGAAGGCATGCGGCATCCCGCTGCGCATCGCCGCCAAGGTGGACCCCGCCGACAGTGCCTATTTCGAATCCACCATCCGACCGCTGCTCGATCACCCGCTGGTGAGCTACATCGGCGAGATCGGCGACGCCGAGAAGAACGACTTCATCGGCAATGCCATGGCCCTGTTGATGCCCATCGACTGGCCTGAGCCCTTTGGCCTCGTGATGATCGAAGCCATGGCATGCGGCACGCCGGTGATCGCCTACCGCCACGGGTCCGTCCCCGAGATCCTCGACCATGGTGTGACCGGATTCATCGTCGAGAACCAGGACCAGGCGATCGCGGCGGCGAAAGACATTTCGCGCATCGATCGGCGCCGCTGTCGCCAGGTGTTCGAGCAACGCTTCGCCGCGCCAGTGATGGCCAGGCGTTACATCGACGTGTACCGCGAGCTGGTGGAAGAGCGCATCCCCGCCTAGGCGATTGACAGCCGGGCGCGACGCCGGGCACGAAAGGTAAGGCAGCATGCCGCAGAAGATCCAGATCGGCGAGAAATGGTACGTGGCCGCGACCGCGGCCAACACCGAGGAGCAACCGCAGGTCCTGAAGAACGACCAGACCTTCGGGATGTTCGACCGCTTCGGCGACATTCAGGTGCTGATGCCGGGCAAGGAGGGCCTGTACCACAACGACACACGTTTTCTCTCGCACCAGGAGCTCACCATCGACGGCGTGCGGCCGCTGCACCTGGGCTCGTCGGTGGAAGAGTCCAACAGCCTGCTGGTCATCGACCTGATGAACCCGGACCTGCCGGAGCGCAGCGGCCGGGGCCCCTTGCTGAAGGGCACACTGCACATCTTCCGCGCGAAACTGCTGTGGCAAGGCACCTGCCACGAGCACATCCGCGTCACTCACCACGGCAGCGAGCGCACGACGGTGCGCCTGGAGTTCACCTTCGACGGCGACTTCGTGGACCTGTTCGAAGTGCGCGGCATGAAGCGCGAGAAGCGTGGCGAGCGCCTGCCGCCCGAAGTGGGCGCGACTGAAGTGGTGATGCCTTACATGGGCCTGGACCGCCGGGCGCGCCGCACCCGCGTGCGATTCGAGCCGACGCCTTCGGCCATCGACGCGGGCCGCGCCAGCTTCGAACTGCAGTTGGACCCTGGCACCGAGCATCACCTCTATTGCACGGTAAGCTGCGAGACGGACGGCGAGCCCGTGCCCGACCGCATGTCGTACGAAGCCGCGCTGCGCGAGAACAATGCCGCGCGCCGCACGTGGCTGGGCGGCCACTGCACCGTAGTCACGTCGAACCCGCTGGTCAATTTGTGGCTGGATCGCTCGGTGTCGGACTTGTCGATGCTGACCACCATGCTGCCCACCGGGCCTTACCCGTATGCGGGCGTGCCCTGGTACTCGACCACCTTCGGGCGCGACGGGATCATCACCGCGCTGGAGTTTCTCTGGGTCGATCACTCGCTCGCGCGAGGGGTGCTCACTTTCCTCGCCGACACGCAGGCGACGGAGGTGGACCGGCAAAATGACGCCGAACCCGGCAAAATCCTGCACGAGGCGCGCCACAGCGAGATGGCGCTGACCCGCGAGATCCCCTTCGGCCGCTATTACGGCTCGGTCGATTCGACGCCGCTGTTCCTCGTGCTGGCCGCCGCCTACCTGCGGCGCACCGGCGACATGGCCCTGATCCGCAAGATCTGGCCCAACATCCAGGCGGCGCTGCGCTGGGTGGACCAGTGGGGCGACACCGACGGCGACGGCTTCGTCGAATATGCGCGGCGCAGCGACGAAGGGCTGGTGCAGCAAGGCTGGAAGGATTCGCACGATTCGATCTTCCACAGCGACGGCACGCTGGCGCAGGCGCCGATCGCGTTGTGTGAAGTGCAGGGCTACGTGTACGAGGGCAAGCAGGCCGTCGCCGAGATTGCGCGCCGCATGGGCGACGCCAATCTTGCGCAGGAACTGGAGCAGCAGGCCCGGCAGTTGCGCGAGCGTTTTCAAGCAGCCTTCTGGTGCGAGGAGATCGGCAGCTACGCCATCGCGCTGGACGGGCAGAAGCGCCAATGCAAGGTGCCTTCGTCGAACGCCGGCCACACGCTATGGAGCGGCATCGCGTCGCCCGAGCATGCGCAGCGCATCATCGACGGCCTGATGGGCCACCGGTTCTTCAGCGGCTGGGGCATCCGCACCATCGCGAGCGGTTCTGCGGGTTCCCGCGCCGATCGGGCGCCGGCCCGACCCTCTACCCGGTGGCCTGCTCCCCCCAAGCCTGGGCGGCAGCCGCTGTGTTCGGCATGCTGCAAGCGTGCCTGGGCCTGGAGCTGCATGCCGAGCAGGGCGAGATCGTGCTGCAGCGGCCACGCCTGCCGGGCTTCATCGACTGGATCCGGATCAGCCGCCTCGGCGCGCCGGGGCCCAGCGCAGACTTGCTTCTACAGCGCTACGAGCGGAACGTGGGCATCGAAGTCGTGCGCAAGGATGCGGATGTGCGGGTCACGGTTGTTGCGTAGAGTAGATGGTGGTGTCATGCCGGACTCGATCCGGCATCCATCGTGGCGTGCTCTGCGTCAGGCTGTTGGCGCGCGCTGCGGCGCGGCGGGCGGTACCCGGCAGCGGCTCATACTGTGGCGGTCTTCGCTTCGCTACGACTTCGCGAAGCGAATCGGCCTGGGGACGGCGCCGCAAAACTCGCTACGCGCCTTCGGCTCTTCGCTCAGACACTTGCGGCGAGCATGAAACGAAGCGCGTCTTCGCGCGCCCG
>JAQZBU010000141.1 GCA_029237735.1 Ramlibacter sp.
GGGCATCAACCGGGTCATCGGGCCGAACGCGGCTTCGGAGACCGGGTCTCCGCTGATGGCAATCGCCCCCATGGTGCTGCCGTGATAGCTCGGGTTGCGCGACAACACCTTCCAGCGCGAACCTTGGCCCTGCGTGATTGCATACTGGCGCGCGAGTTTCATGGCCGTTTCAGTGGCCTCGGAGCCACCCGAAACAAAGAAAGCCCGCTCCAGCCCGGGGCCCGCCAGGCGCGTAACGATCTCGGCCAACGCAATGTTGGCTTCGTTCTCGAAAAAGGCGCGGCTGGCGTAGGCCGCCTTGCGTATCTGGCGATCGGATGCCTCGGCCACCCGCGTGTTTCCATGGCCGATGTTGGCGGCAATCGGACCCGACGACGCGTCGATGTAGCGGCGGCCTTGCGTGTCCCACAGGTAAATGCCTTCGCCGCGCGCCACCGTCGGACTGCGCGGCGCGCTCTGCTTTTTGAAGAACAGTTGCACCGGGCCGCCGTGGGTGCCGTATCGGTCAGTGGATGGAGTCATGCTTGTTGCCGCAGCAAATGATTGGTGGGAGGGGAAGGCACAGCCTCAGGTGCAGGCGCCGGTTCGGCCAGGGTCTTGCGCCGCAAGGCAGCCGCAACGGCCATCAATGCGAGGCTGACGGCTATCAGCAGCGTGGCAATCGCGGTGATCGACGGGTTGACCTGCATTACCAGGTCATTGAACATGCGCTTGGGCACGGTCTCGTGGGTGCCGGCGATGAACGACGTGATCACCACCTCGTCGAAGCTGGTCACGAAAGCGAAGATCCAGGCCGCGGCCGTACTGGGCAACAGGTTCGGAATCAGCACCCGCCGGAACATCGTGAACCACGAAGCGCCCAGGGTGAAGGCGACCTGCTCGATGCGCACATCGAAGCTGCGGATCGCCACCGACATGATCAGCACGACGTACGGGACGCCCAGCAGCACGTGACCGAGCAGCAGTCCGGCGAAGGAGCCCAGCATGCCGAGGTGGGCCAGCGCGAAGTACAGTGCGACCGCGGTGATCACCGAAGGAATGATCATCGGCGAGATGAAGTTGCTCTGGATCGTCATGCGGCCGAAGAAGCGGCCGCGGGTCAAGCCGTAAGCCGCCAGGCTCCCCAGCACCAGCGCGATCGTACTGGACAGCAGCGCCAGCACCACCGAGGTCTGCATGGCCCGGACCCACCTCGGATCGCTGAACACCTGCAGGTACCAGCGCATGGAAAAACCCTCCGGCGGAAAGCGCAGGGACGTGGAATTAGAGAACGACATCGGCACCACGATCAGCACCGGAAGGCACAGGAACACCAGCACCGCGACGCCGCACAGCGCCAGCACCATGCTGTTGAAGCGCATCACCGACGGCATCCCGCTGAAATCCGGGGAGCGCGCGCCGTGGAGGCTGCTCGAATTTGTCATGTTGGTTCACCCACACGCGTCAGCCGCAAATACACCGCGAACAGCGCCAGCGTGACCACCAGCAGCACGGCTGAGATCGCGGAGGCCAGGTCCCAGTTGGGCATCTGGTTGACGAACAGGTCGAGCATGTTGGCGATCATCGAAACGCGTCCGCCGCCCAGCACGGCTGGGGTGATGAAGAAACCCAGCGTCAGGATGAAGACCAGCACGCCGCCCGCGGCCAACGCCGGCACGCTGAGCGGGAAGAACACTTTCCAGAAAACCGTCCATGGGCTGGCGCCCAGGCTCTCCGCGGCCCGCAGCAATTGTTCGTCGATCTTGAGCATGGCCGCGAACAGCGGCAAGACAAGGAACGGCAGCAGCACGTTGACCGTGCCGATGATCACGCCCAATTCGTTGTAGAGGAAGCTCACGGGAGAATCGGTCAGGCCGAGCGCGAGCAGCGCGCGATTGACGATTCCCGCATTGCCGAGCACGACGATCCATGCGTAGGTGCGCACCAGGATGCTGATCCAGAATGGAATCACCACCAGTGCCAGCGCCACCACCTGCCAGCGTGTCGGCAGGCGCCGCAGCCAATAGGCCAGCGGATAGCCGATCAGCGCGCAAACCACCGTGGTGATCAAGGCGATGCGAAAAGTGCTGGCCAGCACCTTCAGGTAGGCCGACGCTTCGAACACCTCCCGAAAACGCGCCAGCGTGAAGCCCGTGGCATCCACGAAGCTCTGGCCCAGCATGACCATCAGCGGCAGGTCGAAGCCCACCACCATCACCAGCAGCAGCGGCGCGACCAGCCAGACGGTCGGCGACGAGGCACGTTGCATGAAAGCGGCGGCCGTTTTCATGCGGCCATGACCCAGGTGTGCTCAGGTGCCCAGTCCATCCTGACAGGCTGGCCGGGCATCGGGAAGGATTCCAGCCCGTCCGAGATGGCTACCAGGGGCATCCCTGAATCGGTCTGGATGTGGATGCGCGCCGCTTGCCCGAAATACACCACCTCGAGCACGCGGCCCGGCAGGCCCGTGGACGCGGCGGCATCCAGCACCTTGATGTGTTCCGGCCGCACGACCAGGCAAGCCGGCCCCACGACCGCGTCGCCGGTTGTGCACGGCAGGCTTTCACCGTTTGCCATGACCATGGAATTGCCGCCCACGCCGGGCGTGATCCGGCCTTCGAAAATGTTGGCCGCGCCCATGAAACCCGCGACGAAGCGGTTCGCCGGCCGCCGGTAAGCTCCCACGGGCGTGTCCACCTGTTGGACTCTTCCCTGGTCCAGCACCACCACCCGAGTGGACAGCGACAGCGCTTCTTCCTGGTCATGGGTGACCAGCAGCGTCGTCACCCCCAGCTCCCGTTGCAGTTGCCGCAATTCCAGCTGCACTTCTTCGCGCAGCTTGCGGTCCAACGCGCCCATCGGTTCATCCAGCAGCAGAATCTCCGGCTCGAACACGAGTGCCCGCGCAAGCGCGACGCGCTGCTGCTGTCCGCCGGACAGTTGGCTGGGCCGGCGATCCTGAAGCCCGGTCAACCGCACCTGCTCCAGCGCTTTTCCGACCCGCTTCACGATTTCGGTTTTTCGCAAGCCGCGGATGCTCAGAGGAAATGCAATGTTGTCGAACACCGACATGTGCGGGAACAACGCGTAACTCTGAAACACGATGCCGAGATTGCGCTGAGCCGGCCGCACATGGGTCACGTCGCGGCCGCCGATCTTGATGTGCCCGGAACTGGGTTGTGTCAGGCCCGCGATCATCGACAGGATCGTGCTCTTGCCCGAGCCGCTGGGGCCGAGCAAGGTCACCAGTTCGCCGTCCTCGATTTGCAGGTCGGTCTTGTCCACGGCGGTGACGCCGCCGTAGCGCCTGGAGACGCCGATCAACTCGATGGTGCTCATGGGGCTGCTCCGCCTCGCGGTGACAGGCCCAGAAGCGCCCTCGCCTCGGCCGCTGAGGCCGGACGCGCTCCCTCGCCTTCGATCACCGACACCGCCTTGCGCACCAGCGCGGCGTTGTCGGGGGCCAGCACCCCTGCGTCGAGGTAAAGGTTGTCTTCCAGGCCGACGCGCACATGGCCGCCCAGGCGCACCGCTTCGGCCACGATGGGGAACTGCTGGCGGCCGATGCCGAAGGCCGACCAGGTGGCGTGCTCGGGCAGCAACGACTTCATGAAGGTCAGGGCCTGCGCAGTGGCGGGCATGGCCCATTCGATCCCAAGGCAGAACTGGAAATGTGCCGGCGCCACCAGGTGTCCCTGTTCGATCAGCCGCAGGGCCAATCGCACATGTCCGGCTTCAAAGACTTCAATTTCGGGTTTCACACCGGCCATCCGGCAGGCGTCGGCCATCAGGCGCAGGTGCGCCGGCGTGTTCATGAACACCCCTTCGCCGAAGTTCATGGTCGCCACGTCCAGGCTGCACACCTCCGGCTGAAGCGCGACGATGTGCGCCATTCTTTTCTCCGGAACCAGCAGCGTCGAGAGGCTGTCGTCGGCAACGCGGACATTGGCAGCGCTTGGCACGTAGCGGCCACCATAACCACTGGTTAGGTTGATGATGACGTCGACACCGCTCGCGCGAATCAGATCGACCACTTCGCGATAAAGGTGCGCGTGCCCCACTGCCGCACCGGTCTCGGGATCGCGCACATGGATGTGGACCATGGCTGCGCCCGCCCGCGCCGCATCGATCGAATGCCGGGCGATCTGCTGCGGCGTGACGGGCACGCTGGAGTGTTGCTTGTACGGTGCCCCGCCGGTGACGGCGCAGGTGATGATGACGGGACGGGGCGAGGTCATGATCAAAGACTCAGCTTGAATTCCTGCCAACGCTTTTCGATCATCTTGGCGTTTTCCGCGGTCCAGCTCGGATCGCTCAGCACCTGGACCTTCTTGTTGGCCTCCGAGGTCGGGTAGTCGTTGACCTTGTCGCGGGCGATGGTCTTCTCGATGCCGGGGCTGGCGCCGGTGTACGGGATGATGCTGGAGGCGATGGACTGGTTCTTCAGCTGCGACATCTCCTGCAACAGGCCCATGGCTGCCGCCTTGCTGGCCGGGTCCGCGCCCTTCGGCACGACGAAGTAGGAGACCTGCAGCAAGCCCTGGTTATAGGTGTATTCGAGCTTGGGATTGCCAACGACGCGGCCAGACCATGCGGCGGCGTACTTCACTTCCCGATCCTCGAGCAATTGGGGGGCCTGGGCGCCGGATGTCCACCACACAGCCACATGCCCTTTGATCTTCTGCAGGCTGGCGAATGCACGGTCCACGTCGAGCGGATACAGATTCTCGGGCTTCACGCCGTCGGCCAGCAGCGCCAGGGGCAGTGCGTAGCTGGCGTAGTCGGGAAGCGCACGCTTGCCGGGGAAGTCCTTCACGTTCCAGAAGTCGGCCCAGCTGTTGGGCTTCTTGCCGCCCTTCTCCCACGCGATGAGCGTCGAGAAGTATTGATACCCGAAGGCGTCAGGCAGCCGGGCTTCCGGATACATCGGCGCGGGGTTGATCGCCGTCCAATCCAGCGGCTCCATCAGGCCGAGCGCGCGAGCCAGCGCAACCTGGGTCGATCCGAGCTCGACCAATGTGGCCGTGACGTTCTTGGACTGCACCATTGCCTGCAGCTTGCCGATGCCCGAAGGACTTTCGCGAACCACCTTGACGGTTGTCTTTTCCGTAAACGGCTTGATGTAAGCCTGCTCGATCGATTCGCCGCTGGGGCCGCCGGATTCGAGGATGCGGAATTCCTTGACGCCTGGCTTGACCTGCGCGTTGGCCACCGACGTGGCCATTGCCGTGGCCATGACCGACAAGGCGAATAATTTTAGAAACTTCATGATGTCTCCTGACTTAAAAATAGAGAAAGCTCACACTGACGAGGGAACGCGATTCGCGCCATACAGGGCTGCCGCGGCTTCGGCGGACACAAGTTCGTTCAGGACGTCCCGCTGCACCGCGAGCGGATCGCGCTCCGCCGGCGGCCCATATCCCCCACCGCCGGGGGTGTAGTGGGTGACGACATCGCCCAGTTCGAGCGATTCGATGTCGCCGATCGCGTAGGGCAGGACCCGTTGCGAGCCGGCGCCCTGGTTGATGACCCAGCGTCCGCCGTCGCCCGCGGCGCCGCCGAACACCCCTTGCGGCAACGACACCGATTTCTGGGAGGTGTGATGCAGCTTGGCCTGAGTGCCAAGCACGCGATAGGACAGCACCTGGCCGACGCCGCCGCGGTAGCGCCCGGCACCGCCGGAATCGCAGCGCATTTCGCGCTGGAGGTAAAGCACCGGCGCCTCCATCTCGATCGCTTCGATCGGTGGAATGTGGCAGTTGGTCACATGACACGCCATGACTTCCATGCCATCCGCTGTCGCCGTCGCGCCGATTCCGCCGGGTACGACCTCGCCGAACATGCTGCGCGTGCCACTGACCGGATCGTTGGCGTAGGTAAAGTTGTAGAGGCAGCCGCAGGAGTCGGCCATCACCCGCGCCGGGACAGCCTTGGCCAGGGCGCCCATCACCAGATCGACGATGGTGTGGCACACGATCATGCGCTGGTACACCGCGGCCGGCGAGCGGGCGTTGACGAGAGTACCCGGCGGCGCGACCACCGTGACCGGGCGCTTGCAACCCTCCGTGCTCGGAATGGCCGAACCGGTGAGGCAACGCATCGCGTAATAGACGGCGGCCAGTGTGGTGGCCAGTGGACTGTTGATGGGGCCGCTGATCTGATTGTCGGTGCCGGTGAAGTCGAAGCAGATTTCGCTTCCGCTCTTGACGACCTTGAGCCGAAGGGCGAAAGGTCCACCCTGCGCGCCGTCGTCGAGCAGCGGCTCTTCATGGAAATAGGTGCCATCGGGAATGCCCGCGATCTCTTCGCGGGTCCGCATCTCCGAATAGTCGATCAATGCGGTGAAGCACTGCTTCATCGTGGCCGCGCCGTACTTGCGGAACAGCCCGATCACATCGTCCGCCGCGACCTGAACGCTCGATATTTGCGCGAGCAGATCGTTCTCCAGCATTTCGGGCGTGCGCGTGTTGCGCAGGATCACCGCCAACAGGTCCGTGTCGAGCCGTCCCGCCTTGACGACCTTGAGCGGCGGAATACGCAAGCCTTCCTGGTAGATCTCCGTGCCCCAACCCCGGTTGGCCATATTCATGCCGCCGATGTCCATGTGATGGACCATCAAGCCCGTGAACGCCACCAGCTGCCCTTCGCAAAAGCACGGGAAGAAAGCCAGGTAGTCGTTGGTATGGGTTGCTCCCAGCGAGCCGTCGCCGGCATAGGGGTCGTTGGTGATCACCACATCCCCAGGGGACCAGTCGGCCGGCCCGATGTAGTGCTCGAGAATGGTCTTCAGGCAGATGCCGACCGTGTTGAGCTGGATCGGCGGGCCCGCCTCTTCGGCCAGCAACTGGCCGCGCTCATCCAGGATGGAGGCGGAGCAATCTTCCATTTCCTTGACGATGAAGGAGTTGGCAGAGCGGATCATCCGGCGCGTCACGCGTTGCGCAACGGCCTTCAGGCCATTGCGCACGATCTCCAGGGTGACCGGGTCGATCCGGGACTCAAGCGGCTTGGACATGTTCGCGTTCTTTCGGGGACTGTGAGGCCGCATCGCTCGTCGTGTCGCGATGCTGGGCGGTGGCCAGGTGCGCGTTCAGCATCTGGTCGAAGCGGCAGTTCCAGCCGGGTGCGAGATACAACGTGGCGCCTGGGTATTCGACGATGCACGGCCCCTCGAGCAAGATGCCCGGCTGAAGCGTCGCCAGCCGATAGACCGGGGCGTTGACCCGCCGGCCATCGGCCAGCAGCACCTCACGCGCTTCGCCCACCCCGGCTGGCGCCGACGCGCCCGCAATGCTCGGCCAGTGGCTCGGATCGTTCAGGCCGGTGGCCGTGACGCGCACGTTGACCAGCTGCAGCGAACGCTCGGACAGGTTGTAGCCATAGACACGCAGATGCTGTTCGTGAAAGCGTTCGGCCAGCCCTTCAAAGCCATGCGCCAGGTCGTGTTCGGACACATGCAGGTTCAGGTCGTAGTTCTGGCCTTGGTAGCGTATGTCGGCCGACAGCATGAACCGCCGACGCTCGGCGTCCACGCGGTCGCCGTCCAGGAGTGTTCCTGCTTCGGCGAGCAATTCGTCGTACACGCCCCGGATTGCCTTGACATCCAGCGCCTGCAGATTGCCCACATGGGTACGCGTCAGATCGTGCCGGACATTGGCGCAAATCAGCCCCATCGCCGACAGGTTGCCCGGTGCCGGCGGTATCAGGATCTTCTCGATCGACAGGGCCTGCGCGAGCTGCACGGCATGCAATGCGCCGGCACCGCCGAACGCCACCAGTGTGAAGTCACGCGGGTCCAGCCCGCGCTCGACCGAAACCAGCTTTACCGCGTTTGCCATGTGCGCCTCGGCAATGGCGATGATGCCCAGGGCGGCGGCATCCGCGCTGATTCCCAGGTCGCGGCCGAGGCGTTCAACCGCCTGCTGTGCCAGATCCGGGTACAGCGGCCGGGCGCCGCCCAGGAAGTAGGCTGGATTCAACCGGCCGCAATACAGGTTGGCATCGGTCACAGTGGCCTGGATGCCGCCCAGCCCGTAGCAGGCGGGTCCGGGGATTGAACCGGCACTGCGCGGGCCGACCCGCATCGCCGATCCGCTTTCAGACCACGCGATCGAGCCTCCGCCGGCACCGATCGTCACCATATCGAGGGTCGGAACGATCAAGGGGTGCGCTCCCACGGAGCTGCGGTTGGCCAGCACCGGCTTGCCTCCCGAGACCAGCGACACATCGGCGCTGGTGCCGCCCATGTCCAGCGTGATGATGTTCTGGATGCCGCAACCCGAGGCCAGTGCCGTGGCACCCACGATGCCGCCCATCACGCCCGAGTGGGTCACCGAAACCGGCAGCCGCACAGCGGACTCGAAAGTGCATACGCCGCCGTTGCCCTGCATGATGAAAGGTGCGGCGTCGATACCTTTGTCGCGGATGCGCTGTTGCAGGCTGTTCAGGTGCTCGCGAATGGGCCGCTTGATGAAGGCATTGATGCAGGTGGTACTGGTGCGCTCGTACTCGCGGAATTCACGCACCACGTCCGAGGAGAGCGACAAGTCGATGTCGGGGAACAAGCCGGCGGCCAGTTCGGCGATGCGCCGCTCATGGCTCGGGTTGACGTAGGCGTGCAGCAGGCACACAGAGATGCTTTGCACGCCCTGCTCGGCCAGCCGTGTCAGGGCCGCCACGACAGTGGGCTCGTCGAGCGGAACCAGCACCTGGCCCCGATGGTCCATGCGCTCGACCACGGTGTGCCGCAGGTAGCGTGGCACCAGCGGCGCAGGCGGACGCCACTGGATATCGTATACATCGGGCTTGCGCGAGGCCCGCCCGATTTCCAGCACGTCGCGAAAACCATCGGTCGTGATCAGGCCCAGCCGTCGCTCGCGCCCCTCGACGATGAGATTGGTGACAAAGGTGCTGGCATACACGAAGCGGCCCACATCCTTCGGTTGGCGGCCGGCTTGCGCCAGGATCTGCATGAGCCCGTCGACGATGCCGTCGTTCAGGTCTTGGGGTGTCGTGGGAACCTTGAGCGTGCGCAGCATGCCGTCGCCGGCCAACACAAGGTCGGTGTGCGTGCCTCCGGTGTCTATGCCCACCGACAATGGCGCACGCAAGTTCGCCTGTGCTGACGCGTCAATATTCATCGTGGAAGTCTTCATTCAGGTTGAATCGGGTCAGAAGCGGTTGCGACGGAACGGCGTCGAGTCGATGGCAGGTTTCCGGCCCGCCACGATGGCCGCAACCATCTGCGCGGTCCCCGGGGCACCGGTCAAGCCGGAGTGCCCGTGGCCGAACGCATAGATGACGTTGTCGGCGCGGCGCGCACGGTCGATCACCGGCAGGCTGTCCGGCGTGGAGGGCCTGCTGCCCATCCAGAAGGTGGCGCCTGCCTGGTTCATTTGCGGATACATGCGCTTTGCATTGCGCAGCAATGCCTCGGCGCGGCTCATATCGGCAGGTGCATCAGGATGGGTGATCTCCACCGTGCCTGATATGCGCACGCCTTCCCGCATCGGGGTGAGCCCGAACATCTGGTCTCGATTGGCGACCTTGATCGTCGGTCGCACACCCGGGTTGGGCAGCATGGCCTGGTAGCCGCGTTCGGCCTGCATCGGCACGCTGTCGCCCAACTGTTTGGCCAGGGG
>JAQZBU010000142.1 GCA_029237735.1 Ramlibacter sp.
ACCAGGCGCTCGAGCGCTGGCGTGCGCAGGTGGGCGAGGGGTTCTTCGTGTTTGTGGGTGTCCTGCGCTACTACAAGGGCCTGGACACGTTGCTCGAAGCCGCCAAGGGCCTGCGCGCAAGGATCGTGATTGCAGGCTCGGGCCCCGAGGGCATACGGCTCGCGCAGCACGCCGCGCGTGAGGGCCTGGACAACGTGCATTTTCTCGGTGAAATCAGCGACGAGGACAAGATGTGCCTGTTGCGGCTTTCCCGCGGGTTTGTCTTTCCCTCGCACTTGCGGTCCGAAGCATTCGGCATGTCGCTGGTGGAAGCGGCGATGTGCGCGCGTCCCATGGTGAGCTGCGAGATCGGCACGGGGACGTCCTTCATCAATCTGGATGGTGTGACCGGCTGGACGGTGCCGCCGCAAGACCCCGACGCGTTACGCGGCGCCTTGCACAAGCTCCAGGAACATCCCGAGACGGCTGCGGCCATGGGCAACGCGGCGCGACGCCGGTTCGAAGAGCTGTTCACGGCGCAGAAGATGGTGCGCGCGTACCGGGACGCCTACAGCGAACTGGTGGCAACGGCCAGTGCTAGCCAGCGCAACTGAAAGGCGTCGCGGCAATGGCTACCGCGGTGTCCACAAGATCGTCCTGCCTCTCGGGCTGACCCAACTCCGCGATTCTCTCGACCAACTGCCGGTAGACAGGGTCATGCGGGTCGGCCGAGAACTGCTCGATGGCATCACGGTATTCGCGCCCGATCCGCGCAGGGTCGTGGTGTCGTGCCACCCATTCGCGGCCCGCGACGCTCTGCCGCTCACGTTCGCCCGGCGCGTTCCTCAGGCGCTCCAGTGCGTCGATCAGTTCGTCGTCGGTAAACGCATCCGGCAGCAGCGACACCAGCCCTGCGGGATATTCCGCGGCGGAGCCATTGGCGTTCGCGATCAGCGGCACACCAAAAGCCAGGCAGTCGAGTATTGCGCCTGAAGTCTCACCGCGAGACATTGTTCGCAATTGAACGGCGATGTCCGCTGCGCACAAATACCGCTCGTAGAGTTCGCGATCCGCGTAGCCGGTGATGGCTACCTGCCCCGGAACCGGACACTCACGCACGAGCTGCGCCACCTGGTCCCCGTATGGTGGGCGTGCGTTCTTGCCCACCAGCACCAGGCGGCACTGCCGCTCCCTGCCCAGTGACGACCGCATCCATGCCTGCAACAGGCGGTGATTGAGCTTGGTCGGTTGGATATGACCGAAGGAGCACACGAGTACATCCCCTGCCGAAAGCCCCAGCGCCGCCCGGGCCCCGGCCCGGTCGGGAGCCGGCGGCAAGGTCCGCAGGTGGGCGATCTGGCGCCACGAGCTGGATACGCCCCGTCCGTACCACTGGTCCGCCGCCTCCATGGCGTAGGAGGAGTGAACAATGACACCGATCGCTCGCTCGATTACCAGGCGGTTCGCAGGGTAGCGCATGACCGTCGCATCCCTGCCTTCCGCGCGATCGGTTTCCAGCGCCAGCGGGCCATGCGAGGCGAACAACGCCTCGGTCAGGGCGTCCGGCTGCATGCCCAGGCTTTCCATCCAGTTGAACACGCCACTGAGGAAGAAGTCGTGCAGAACTACGACGCCAGGGAATTGCCGCAGCAGCGCGAACATGTGGGCATGCAATATCGAGTTGCCTATCTGATAGACGACCCGGTCATACCCGTCTGCGTGCTCACGAAACCACTCGGTCGTTCGAACAGGCAGCGAAGATAAAGTGGCAGGCAGCGTCACCTCGCGCTGGTCGCAGATCAGTTCGATGTCGTAGTACTCGACCAGCACCCCCAGCAACTCGGTCGTGTAGTCGGCGATGCCGGACTGGGTCGGCGGCAGCGGGGCATGCATGGCCAATCGGGGCCGGGCCTTCGACAGGTTTTGCGGGGCAGTTGCCGGCCGGACGGCCCGGGAGCGCTCGTGCAGTTCTTCAAGCGCGTCCAGCGCTCTCTTTGCCGTCTGGTCCCAGGAAAAGCGGGCCGACTGAACCGCCGCATGTTCACGCAGGGACTGGCGGAAAGGCTGGTCCTGCAGGGCGCGGAGCATCAAATCGGCGATTG
This sequence comes from Ramlibacter sp., assembly GCA_029237735.1. Lineage (GTDB taxonomy): Bacteria > Pseudomonadota > Gammaproteobacteria > Burkholderiales > Burkholderiaceae_C > Ramlibacter. Next base: position 2,082 of record JAQZBU010000142.1, read on the forward strand.
ACTGGGAAGAGCGCGGATCGAATAGCGCGTCGGGACGGCCTATCACCTCCGGAATGCTGCTGGTGTTGGAGCCGATGACGACCGCGCCGCACATCATGGCCTCCAGCGCGGGCAAGCCAAAGCCCTCGTGAAGCGAGGGAAAGACAAATAGCGCACAGCTGCGATAGAGATCGGCCAGGTCTTCGTCCGAAACGTAGCCCGTCACCACAACGTCGTCGTCGCTCAGTCCTGCCCCATGCGTCATTGCCAGAATCTTGCTTCGCGCGTACGGCTCGGCGTGGCAGACCAGCGCGAGCTGGTGTGCGGAGCGAACATGCCGGGGCAAAGCCGCAAATGCGCGAACGAGGCCATCGATGTTTTTTCGCCAGTCGATGCCGCCTGTGTACATCACGAACTCTCGCGTCAACCCAAGTCTTGCTGCAGCGACGCGCGGCCCGTCAGGGCGAAACTGCGGGTCTGCGGCGGACGAGATATTGACGACCTTGCCTTTGCGCTCGGGCAGTTCGGCGACCGCTTCCGCGCATGCCGATGCGGAAATGCCCAGCAACAGGTCGGCTCGACCCAGCGACTGGATCTTGCGTGAATACCAGGCCTTCGTTCGTGGGTCGGCCAGGTAGCGCTGGGGATGCAAGAGGGGAATCAGGTCGTAAAGTGTGACCGCGCATGGAACAGCTTCCGGTGCGGGTTCGATCGAAGTGGCGGCGTCGTCCACGAGTCCCTCGAACAGGCTGCTGACGTGCACCACGTCGGGATTGACCGCCCTGATCGCGTGATGGCGAATCAATTCCGCGGCCCGGGTACGCCAGCGCCGGGCATGCGCCACCTCGGCGCATCCTTGCGGCACGCTGAAGACTACGATCCGTTCAGGAGGAATGAGGCCGTCGAAAGCCTCCCGCACCGGCGCGAGCGTGTCCGGGAATGCGGCATTGAGCAGCAGCCAGAATTCGTGACGCTCTCCGTTGCGTATAAGGCCTTTTGCCAATGCCATCGAATAGCGGCCAATGCCACGGCTGCGGCTGCCCCCGGACTGGCAGCCCTGCAGGTCGAGCAGCAATCTCATTCGCGCACTCCGCGGCGCCCCGCCAATGCGTCGCGAAGGTCGACCAGTACGCGAGCCTCTTCGGGCGACAAGCTGCCTTCGCTACGGGAGGCCTGCATGACGGGCTCTGCGATCAGGCTGCGCAGATGGCGCTTGAGCGGGGGTACGACGACCAGCGCTCGCGCGGCGATCGACACCAGCAAAGGACGGCGGGATACAAAACGCGCCAGCGCACGAAAGGCGCGCTTGATCAGAGGCTTCACCATGCGCGCGGTTTCATGCGGCGTCGGACAGCATCCAGGAAAGTGTCTCCTTCAGGGCATAAGCCGGCGGCTCTCCGATCGTTTCACGCAGTCGGGACGGGTCGCCGCACAGGCGATGGACTTCATTCGCGCGCATGAGAGCCACGTCGGTGCGAACGTCCAGCCGGTGCCCTGTCAGGGATTCGAGAATGCCGATCACGCCGGCGAAGTTGTAGGTGACGCCGGTGCACACGTTATACGTGCCTCTCGCGGCCGGCTCTTGCAGCAGGCGCAGATAGGCCTCGCAGACGAACCGCACGTCGTTGTATTCGCGCTCCACATCGAGGTTGCCCAGCGTCACTGCCGGCGCGCGCCGGCGGAAGTGATCGACCAGCTTGGGGATGACGAACTGCGGCGCCTGCCCCGGGCCGGTGTAGTTGAACGGGCGCGTCACCACGAGTGGCAGGCCATCGGCGCGCGCGTTGGCCATGAGCTCCATGGCGAGCTTGCTCATGGCGTAGTGGTTGACGGGCGCCGGGGTCTGCGATTCCGCGATTGGCGACTGCTCGCAGTTGCCATAGACATTGGCGCTGCTGGCCAGCAGCACCTTGCGCAGCGGGCGGCCCGCCGCCTTCACGGCGTCCAGGAGGTTGAGCGAACCGAACAGATTGACGTCATAGAACGCTCGGCTGTCCGAGTGCCCGACGAAGCTGATGGCCGCCAGGTGGACGACCGCATCGAAGTCCAAGGCCGCCACCTCCTCGCGCAACGCGGACGCGTTCGTGAGGTCGGTTTTCAGCGGCAGCACCTCATGGCCTGCCGCCAGCGCGCTGCGCGTGAACTGGACGCCGGTAAATCCGTGCGCGCCTGAGAGGAGAATCTTCAAAAAGAGCGGCCTTCCTGGTTGCGCCGCAGGTCGGCCGCCACCATCATCTCGCACAAAGATTCGAGGGTCGTTTGCGGGTGCCAGCCCAGCAGCTGGCCTGCCTTCGCCGGGTCGCCCACGAGTAGGTCGACTTCCGCGGGCCGATAGAACTTGGGGTTGATCCGCATCAAGATTCGGCCGGTTGCTGTTTCGATCGCCACCTCATCTTGGGCGGACCCGCTGAACTCGACCTGGATCCCCGCGCTTGCGAAGGCCATCTGAACGAAATCGCGCACGGTTTCGGTCCGGCCGGTCGACAGGACGAATGTGTCCGGCTGGTCCGCCTGGAGCATGCGCCACATGCCCTCGACATATTCCTTGGCGTAGCCCCAGTCCCGCTTCGCGTCGATATTCCCTAATTCGAGCACATCGAGTTTGCCGAGCTTGATCTTGGCCACGCTGTCGGTGATCTTGCGGGTGACGAATTCTTTCCCCCGCAGTGGCGACTCGTGATTGAAGAGGATGCCGCTGCTGCCGAAAATCCCATAGCTCTCGCGGTAATTCACCGTCATCCAATGGGCGAAGAGCTTGGCCACGCCGTACGGGCTGCGTGGGTAGAACGGCGTGTCCTCCTTCTGCGGAATCGCTTGCACCTTGCCGAACATTTCCGAGGTGGAGGCCTGATAGAAGCGGATTTTCGGGTTGACGAGGCGGACGGCTTCCAGCAGGTTGAGGGCACCCAGCCCGGTGATCTGCGCGGTGGTGGTGGGCTGCTCGAAGCTCACGCCCACGAAGCTCTGCGCCGCGAGGTTGTACACCTCCGCGGGTTGGGCCCGATTCAGCAGGTTGAGGGATGCGCCCAGGTCGGTGAGGTCATACTCAACGAGGTGAAGGCGTTCGTGAGAGGGCAGGCCAAGGTCTTCGAGGCGCCAGAAGTTGACGGAACTCGTGCGCCTGTAGGTTCCGAAGACCGTGTAGCCCTTTTCGAGAAGCAGGCTCGCCAGGTAGGCGCCATCCTGGCCAGTCACGCCCGTAACAACGGCAGTTTTTCCCATGAAATTCTTTCTTTACGTCCAAGTCGGATGTTGAATGAGAGCAACTCTCAATTTTGCCCCACAATCGCCGCGCTGCCGGGCTGCACCCCCGTGTCAAGCTGTTGCTATTCGGCAGCGAGAGCCCCATATTGACGCGCAGTCACGTAAAGTGTGCTCGCCGTCACTTTTTATAATTTTGTTGCGTGTTATTTTGTTGCGATGAACTTCTCACACAGCTCCGTCCTTTGCGCTCTCGCGGCCTTGGCCGGGCCGCTGGTCGCGGCTGCGCAGGCGCAGCCGCCGGCAACCTATGTGGGCGGCGAAGTCATGTTCGTCTCGGGCCGTGCCGACCGCGTCAAGCAGGACGGCGGGGCTACCGCCGTAGCCAAGGGCATGCAGCTGCTCGAGGGTGACCTCATCAGGACCCAGCAGGACAGCCACGTCTATGTACGGCTGCGTGACGGCGGGCTGCTGGTCGTCAGGCCCGCATCCGAACTGCACGTGGACTTGTGGAGGTTCGACGCGGCGCGGCCGCAAGATTCGCAGATCAAGTACACCCTGGACAGCGGTGTTGCCCGCCACGTATCGGGCAAGGCCGCCAAGGCTGCCCGCGAAAAATTCCGTTTCAACACCCCGATGGCTGCCATCGGCGTGCGCGGCACCGATTTCACCGTGCTGGCCGATCCGGTCGTCACACGCGTGTCGGTCCAATCTGGCGGCGTGGTGGTCAATAGCTTTGGCGAAGGCTGCCGGGCCGACGGGTTGGGGCCCTGCGAAGGCGCTTCGGCCGTCGAACTCTTTGCCAGCGCCAAGGACAAGCTCCTGCAATTACGGGTTGGGGAGCGCCGTCCTGAACTGATTGAAGACCCCGCGGCCGGGCCTGACAAGGCGCGTCCGCCTACCGGTGCAGAACCCACCGCTCGCCAGCCCATGAATGGCTCGGTCGTCGAGGTGGCCGAATCGCGGGGCTCGGAGATTCTCTCGGCGCAAGTAACACCCGACAAGGCCCCCGTGGAGCCGCCGGTTGTCATTCAACCGCCGGTTCTAGTGCCGCCGCCGCCCCCGATCGCGGTCTGGGGCCGCTGGGCCGCGATCGCGGCGAACGACGCGGGCGTCGTCTCGGCCCAGGAAGTTTTGAGCGGCCGCAGCCTGGTGGCCATCAACCGCTTCTACGTGCTGGCCGCCAACAAGCCTGCGACAGCATTCGAAATGCCGGGGGCCGGCGTGGGCAACTTCACATTGACTGCGCATGACGGCGTCATCAGTGACAAGACAACCGGTTCCGCCATTGCCTCGACGGCATCCGACGCCAGGCTGAGCATTGATTTCGGCACGCGCCGATTCGAAACCTCCATGAAGGTCTCTGCCGGGGACCTGTCGACGCAAATCAGCGGCAAGGGCGCCGTGGAAGCAAACGGCCGGTTTGCCTCGGACGCGTTTACCTCGCCGAGCAGTATCAAGGGCCTGGTGGGTGGTGATCAAGCCAGCGAAGCCATGTACCTCTACCAGCGCTCCATCAATGGCCGTTACGACGCCTCCGGAGCCGCTTCCTGGCGCAAGTGACCGCGGCCGCCTGAGGCCGGGTCATCCACTTTTGCGCAACCGTCGAGCATTATTTCGGTGGGCACTGGTTGTCCTGGTCGCCGCCGCCTCCCTGTGGATCCAGTGGGCGCCTGTCGTCCCCGCGCCGTTCGCGGGCGCCGAGAACCTCGTCAGGGACCCTATCCATCAGCTCCTTGCCTCCAGCGAGCCGGAAACACGGCTCGTCGTCATCGACCTGGACGAGACCAGCATCGCCCAAGTCGGGCCGTGGCCATGGCCCCGATCACGAATCGCTGACCTGCTGGAGACTCTGGCAGGTCCTTACGGCGCCCGCGTTGTCGGGATGGATGTTGTTTTTCCCTCGCCCGCGGACGCGGCCGGCGATGCGCGCCTCGCCGCCTTGAGCGACTTCGCTCCAGTCGTCCTGGCGCAAGCGCTTGATTTCGTGGCGCGTACGCCGCCGCTCACCAGTGGGGAGCCCGTCTTCGACGCTGCCGTGCCGCCCGTGGATTTGCCCGCCGCGAAAGCGACCGGGTATATGGCCAACCACGCCGGGCTGGCCAAGGCACGCTGCGTCGGCAATATCGGGATCCAGCCCGACAGCGACGGGCGGGTGCGGCGGGTACCGCTGCTGGCGAACTGGAAAGGGATGTCCTCGCCCCTGTTACCTGTCGCGATGATGAGTTGCGCCCTGCAAAGGGGCGCTCCAGTCAATGTCCTGGGGCAGTTGAAATCGAGCGAACTCGCCGCCGGGCAATGGCAAGTGCCGTTCGCCCGCCAGTGGGATGCATACACCGTGATTCCCGCGGCAGCAATTCTCGATGGCAGCGCACCCACTGACCTCGTCCAGGGGCGTTGGGTGCTCGTAGGGTCGTCCGCCCTTGGCCTGAACGACCGGGCAGCAACGCCGCTTGCCGGCGCGGCGGCGGGAGTGATGGTGCATGCGGCCGCCATGACCGGCCTGCTCGACCGGGTCGAAGGCAAGGCCCCGGTACTGCCCATCGATGGCCGCTGGATCGCCACGATCTGGACTCTGGTCACGCTGGCGGCAGTGTCCTGGGCGCTGGGCCGTTACAAGGCCTGGTGGCTCATCCCCGGGATGGTCGCCGTCGTCGCCGGCTGGCTGGCCCTTGCGGCCTGGATGGTGCTTCAGCGGGCCACGTTCAGCACGGGCGCGCCGCTGCTGGGTTACGGGCTCATGCTGCTAGTGGTTTCGGTGGAACTGTGGATGATCCAGCGTGAGCAGGGCCAGCTCCTGCGATCCTTCGCAACGTATGTTGCGCCCTCGGTGCTCAAGCAGATGCTCGAGCAGGGATTGGAAAACCCCATGGTGCCGCAGCATCGTGAAATCACCGTGGTTTCCGCGGACATGCAGGATTACACCGGCATCACCAATCGCTCCACCCTCCAGGAAGCCGCCGACTTGACGCGGGAATTCCTGCAATGCCTCACCGAACCCGTGCTCACGTGTGGTGGCACGCTGGACAAATACACGGGCGACGGGCTGGTGGCGTTCTGGGGGGCGCCTCTTGCCAGCCCCGACCATGCCGACATGGCCTTGCAGGCGGCGCAGGCGATGCTGGCAAATGTCCGGGAATGGAACGAGAAGCGGGTTCGCCTCGGGCAACGGCCGGCCCGGGTGCGCATCGGTGTGGAGTCGGGTTCAGTGCTGGTTGGAGATCTGGGGACAGTCTTCCGCCACACGTATACTGCCGTTGGCGATTGCATCAACACGGCCAGCAAACTGCAGGCAGTCGCCAAAACAATGAGTTGCGACCTGGTAGTCGGGCCCGTGGCAGCACGCCTCGCGGGCCGCAGCGGACTGGTCCCAGTCACTCGGTCGCAGCTCCCGGGACATCAAGAGGCGTCAGTACTTTGGTCTTTTCCTTCGCTGAGCAGCTCATTGCCGCAAGACATGCCGCAGCAGCTCGCGCGGGCGGTTTCCGGCTAGCCTGCCGTCTCTTTTGCCTTTGCTGGGCCCTGGTTGCCGCGAGCGGCGAGGCAGCCGCGCAAGAGAGCCCCGTGGAGGAGGAGGCATTGACTGCCGCGGGTGTCGCCGGCGAAATCATGGATCTGGCCGTGGAACACTGCCGCCGCGGCGAAAGTGCGCAGGCCCTATCGATGCTCGCGGCGATACGGACCCAGCTGGATCCGCCGCCTGCACTCCTGCGCCTGATCGAGGGCCTGGAAGCGACAGGTTGCAAAAGCCCGGCGGTCGCCAGCGGCCAGGCGCTGCGCGTGCAGATCGGCGGCGGATGGGACAGCAACGTAAGCCAGGGCATCACAGCGCGCAGCCTGGTCCTCGGGAGCGGCGACAACCTGCTCGAGCTCGAACTGGACCCGAGTTACCAGCCGCGCTCCAGCGCTTTCGCGCATGCCTCGGTGGACTACAGCGCGACATTGCCCGCCTATGGGCTCAACCTGCAGGGCGCCCTGGCGCATCGTAAGAACGAGCGGGCGTCCGCTTTCGATGTCACCACCGTTTCGGCAGCCGCGTCTCGCGAATTCGCACTGGCCAGGGGTAGTCTGCGTGGCCAGGTGGAGCTATCGGAAGTGTGGCTGGGCGGCGTGCACTACCAGCGCAGCCAGAGCGTTGCGGCGCAATGGCTCGACACCGGCCGGTCCGGCGCGTTGCTCGCAACGTTGAGCGCCACGGCAGGCCAGTACTTCACCCAGCCGTCCCAGAATTCCTGGCAGCTCGAGGCGGGCTTGTTCGGTGAATGGCGCATCAACGGTTCGCAGTCTCTTCATGCCGGGGCTTCCCTGTGCTGGATGTCCGGCGCAATAACCGGCTGACACAAGTTGCGTTTCAGGCAGAAAGGCCGCTCTCGGCCAAGACCAGCCTGGTGCTGGAATGGCGCGGGCGTTGGGCGCACGACACGGTGGCCCTCTACTCGTACCGCGCGCAGGTGATCAGCGCAACGCTGGCTCGCCGATTCTGAGCGCGGCGCCGGACACCTGTTGCGTGGCAAGGCGCCGCAGCCGGTTCTGGTCGCGCACGATGAGGCGTTTGAAGTCCTTTTCCACAACACCGATGGCCACGAGGTGCGCAATCGCCCGCGACACCGTCTCGCGGCTGGTGTTGATCATGATCGCGATCTCCTGCTGCTTGGGCAGGTTCTGGATCACCACCAGGCCGCCGGGCATCTGCTGCCCCAGTTGCATCAGCAGCGCGTAGACCCGTTGCTGCGCATTAGGGATCGCAAGCAGCGCGCGGAACGTCGACAGGTTGCGCACGAGCGCCGTCAGGTGGCGCATCATCGCTTCGGCGGTTGCCGGCAGCTTGTAGAAAGTCTCGCGGGCGGCGGCCTGCGGAATCACGCCGACCACCGATGGTTGCAGCGCGACGATGTGCGCCGATCGCGGCAAGCCGTCGATGACGGACAGCTCGCCGAAAAAGCTGCCGGGCTTGATCAGGTTCAGGCCGATTTCGCGGCCGTCTTCCGCGATATCGACGGCCTGGAGCGAACCGGAAAAGAGCAGGTACAAGCCGTCCGCCGCCTCTTCCTTGCGGCAAACGATCTCGCGCCGGCTGTAGTTCTTCACGCGCAGCAGGCTGCTGGTGACCTTGAGCTCCTCCTCGGGCAGGTTCGCGAACAGCGGAAACTTGCGAAGGTCCATTGGCTAATGCTGAAGCCACCCGTTGACTTCGTCAATGTTCTCCGGCCGTAAGCCGCCCGTGAGAGCCTTGAGGCGCACACGTGCCAAAAGGTATTGGAAGCGCGCTTGCCCGAGATCGCGGCGTGCCAGCCCTGCCTGCTGCTCCGCGTTCAGGATGTCGATGCGCGTTCGAGCTCCTGCCTCATGCGAGCGCCGGCTGGACACCGCCAACTGCTCGGAAGAGCGAACAGCCTGTTCGAAGGCGCGAACTTTAAGCACCCCTTCCGTCACACCGCGGAACTCGCCGTGGACGCGCACGCCAAGATCGCGCCGCAGCTCCTCCAGCTGGTTTTCGTTGCGCTCCAGGACGGCCAGAGCCTGGCGTACCTGGGAGTTCACGTAGCCGCCCTGGAAAATCGGAATCGCCAGCTGGAGCCCGATCTGCTTGTTGTCGTAGCGACTAAACAGCCGGGTCACGTTTTCGCTGTTGCTGCGCGAAATCTGCGCGACTGCGTCCAGTGTCGGGTAATGGCCGGCCTTCACCCGCTCTACGTCGGCGCGCGCCGCCTCCACCTGGGCCCTGGCCGCCTGTAACTCGGGGCTCGCCGCCTCCGCCAGGGCCATCCACTCTTCGAGCGAGGCGGGCGTGGGCGGGGTCAACTGGAGCTTGCGAACATCGACCGGCGCGAGCTGCGTGACCGGCTGGTTGATCAGCACCTGCAGTCGGCGGCGGGCAAGATCCACGTTTTGCCGCGCCTCCAGTTCCTGCGCCAGGGCCAGGTCCAGTCGCGCCTGGGCTTCATCGATGTCGGTGCGGGTGCCGGCGCCTGCCGTCAAGCTCTTGCGCGCGGAGTCCAGCTGAGCCGCGTACGCGGTCTTCTGCAACCCGATCAGGACGACCTGCTCCTCGGCCTGCAGTGCCTCGAAGTACGCCTGTGTCACGCGCATCACCAGGTTCTGCTCGTCGCGCTCGAGTGAGGCGTTCGCATCCTCGACCAGCGCCTTTGCCTGGCGGTACTGGGCAAACAGCTGTTTGCGATAGATAGGCTGGCGCAGTGTGAGGGTATCGTTGCTGCTCGTGTACTTGTCGTTCGTGGTCGATTCGATCCCAAATGCATTGGGTGCCGTCGTTTCCAGATCGTTTTTGTTGCGCGAGAAGTTCGCCGAGATATTCGGGAAGAACTGCGCCCTGGCCTGGGGCAGCCGTTCGCGCCCGGCATCGGCAGCGGCGCGGGACGCGCGGATGGACGCGTCCTGCTCACGGGCCAGCCGATAGGCTTCGGCGAGATCGATGGACCATGCGGGAAATGCCGCGCAGGCGGCAGCCGTGACAGCGGCGGCAATGGCCGCGCGGCGGAAATTGTGCGACATCGTCATTCTTCCTTCATCGACGCAGCCATCCGCTTTGTCAGCGGCCCCAGCATATAGGTCAGCAGTGAGCGTTCACCGGTCTTGAAGATTACCTCAGTGGGCATGCCGGGCTGCATCTGGCGGTTGCCCAGTTTCTTGAGCCCTTCTGGCGTCACGGTGACGCGGGCCAGGTAGTAACTGACGTTGTTGGCCGGATCTGTGAGCAGGTCGCCGGAGACGGAGAGCACCTTGCCGTCCACCACCATTGTCGGCGCATGGGCGAAAGCAGAGAAGCGGATGTCCACCGGCAGCCCCGCGTGGACGCGGTCGATGAAGTTCGGTTGCACCCGGGCTTCGAGCAGGAGGGGCTCGTCATTGGGAACGATGTCCATCAGCTTCTGGCCGGATTGAATGACGCCGCCGGACGTCTGCACCGTCAAGCCGACCACCTGCCCGGTGGCCGGCGCCTTGATCTCCACGCGCGCCAGGTCGTTTTGCAGGGCACGGTATTTCTCGGCTTCGGCCAGAACCTCGCGGCTGACATCCGCCATCTGCGTCTCGATTTCCTTGCGATATTCCTGCTGCCGGGAGATGGCTCGCTGACGCAGGTCTCCGATGCTGCGGCGGGCACGCAGTGAGTTCCCAATCAGTTCGGCCATGGAGGCGTTCGCTTCCGCAACGGCGCGCTCCAGTTCGAGCTGCCGGTTGCGCGGCGCGTAGCCTTCGGCGACGAGGCCGCGGGTGTTCTTGAGTTCTTCGTTCAGTAGTGCCAGCTGGCTCTTGCGGCTTTCCTGCATGGAATCGTATGCCCGAATCGAGGCTTCCTGGCCCTGGATCTGTTCATTGAGCGATTGCAGGTCGGCCGCCAATCCGGCGCGCCGGGACGCAAGCAACTGCTCCTGCGTCATCATCTGCGACTTGATCAGCGGGTCTGCACTGCCGGCAACCAGGTCGGGGTGATAGGTGATCGTGCGGCTGCCCGACTGTTCGGCCAAAAGTCGAGCCTGCATCGCCCGCAGCGACAGGTAGCGTTGGCGCGATGCCTCGTTATTGGCCCGCGCAGTTGCCTCGTCGAGCTTGATGAGTACCTGCCCTTCCTTCACGTTCTCGCCCTCGCGCACCAGGACTTCCTTGACCAGGCCACCCGTCAGGTGCTGAACCGCCTTGCGCTTCGTATCGATGGCGACCATGCCCTGCGCGGCCACGCCTTCGTCCAGCGGCGCAAACGCCGCCCAGATCAGGAAGCCCGCGAAGCCGATTCCCAAGGCCCACAAGCCAATTCGGCCCGCGCGGCCGGAGTCCGCTTGCAGGGATCCATCGGCGAGGCTGACAACCGCGCCCCCCTGAGTTTGAAGTTCGGAAGAGCCGGGTTTGGTGAGTGCAGTCTGTGCCATGGCAGTCAATAGTCAGGATAGGTTGTAAAGAGCAGCGGCCACTCAGGCGGGCCGGGGCGTCAATGCGGAGGAGGGTTCGGCTCCGCGAGCCGGCCGTTGGGCCTTCTGCAACGTGGCAATCACATCGTCGCGCGGGCCGCTCGCGACAAGTTCGCCGTCCTTCAGCAAGAGTAGCCAGTCGGCTGCACTGATGGCGCCCGGCCGGTGGGTGATGAGGAACACCGTCTTGCCCTTCGCCTTCAACTGGCCCACGGTACTCATCAACGCGGCTTCGCCCGCATCGTCCAGGTTGGCGTTGGGCTCGTCCAGCACGATGAGCGCCGGGTCGCCGTAGACTGCGCGCGCCAGCGCAATGCGCTGGCGCTGTCCGCCAGACAACATGCCGCCCGCCTCGCCGATCGGCGTGTCGTAGCCCTGGGGAAATCGCAAAATCATCTCATGCAGCCCGGCGCACCGCGCTGCGTCGATCACCTTTTCGGAATCCACTTCGCTGAAGCGCGCGATGTTCTCGGCGATCGTACCGTCGAACAGCTCCACGTCCTGCGGCAGGTAACCTACGTGAGGCCCCAGTTCCATCCGGTTCCAGCCCTCGATCGGCAGCCCGTCCAGCAGCACTTCACCCGTCACATCCGGCCAGATGCCCATCAGCACGCGAGCCAGCGTCGACTTGCCCGATCCCGAAGGGCCAAGCACGGCGACGACGGTGCCCGCAGGCACGGAGATCTTGATGTCTTTCAGGATCGGTGTTTCGCGGCCGGGCGCATCGGCGAAGACATTTCGAAGTTGCACCTCGCCGGTGGGCGCCACGCGCGACAGTGCGGCGTCGCGCTCGGGGAATTCGCGCAGCAACTGCTCCAGCCGCTCGAAAGCCGCGCGTGCGCTGACGAATGCACGCCAGCTGCTCACCATCATGTCGATGGGCGTGAGTGCCCGGCTCATGAGCACGTTGGCCGCGATCATGCCGCCGGGTGTCAGCTGGCCATCGATCACGAGCAGCGCGCCCGCGCCCAACGCAAGCGACTGCTGGGTGTAGCGGATGAACTTGCTCCACGACCCGATCTTGCTATTGAGCGACTGTGACGAACTGGATGTCGACAGGTAGCGCTGGTGGCGGTCACGCCAGCGATCGCGAAGGTTCTGCACCATGCCCATCGATTCCAGAACTTCCGAATTGCGCAACTTGCCTTGCATGTAGATGTTGGCCTCGCTCCCCGCCTTGATCGCGGCTTCGGCGGGAGCGACGGTGTGCCTGTGCCCGAACCAGGCAAGCGCCAGTTGCACGCAGGCGAACACGATCGATATCACGCCCAGGAGCGGATGCAGGAAGAACATCACGGCGATGTAGATCGGCGCCCAGGGAGCGTCGAAGAAGGCGAAGATGCCCTGGCCCGTGAGGAACTGTCGCACCTGAAGCAAATCGCTGAAGGCGCGCGCGGGGCCCGCGCCCGAACCACCGAGATAGGACTCGAAGCTGGCGTTGAAGACGCGCGTGCCGAGTTGTTCGTCCAGGCGCACCCCCGCACGAATGAGGATGCGCGAGCGCGTCCATTCCGAGACGGCCATGATGCCCAACAGGAAGAGGCAGATCAGCGACACGGCAACCAGCGTCAGGTCGCTGTAGCTGACCAGCACCCGATCGTAGACCTGCAGCATGTAGATCGTGGGCGTCAGCATCAGCAGGTTCGCCACCGCGCTGAAAAGCCCCACCATGAGGAACTCGCGGCGGAACGACCACAGCGTGGCCGTCAGGGGGCTGCGCTGGAAAAATGAGGGTGTCTTCATGCGGCCAGCTCTGGAAGTGATTGCGTGGATGCGGCGCTGCGGCGTTGCTGTGCCGCCTGGGCTTTCGCCGCGGCTTCCTGGGCGGCCTTCTGCAAGGCGGCCAGTACTTCGTCGCGCGGGCCGAAGGCCTGTGTCGCGCCGTCGCGCAGCAGCAGTATCTTGTCGGCCACGCCCATCAGGCTCGTCCGGTGCGTGATCACCACAAACGTGGTGCCCCGCGCCTTGTGTTCGGCGATGGCGGCGGCCAGCGCCGAATCACCTGTCTCGTCGAGGCTGGAGTTGGGTTCATCTAGCACCACGAACACCGGGTCGCCATACAGCGCACGGGCCAGCCCCACGCGCTGCCGCTGGCCGCCGGAGAGGCGGGCGCCCTCGGGGCCAACCTCAGTCTCGTATCCATCCGGCAGCGCCACGATGAACTCGTGCAGGCCCACGGCCCGGGCCGCGTTCTCTACCTTGGCCTTCTCCATCTGCCCGAAGCGGGCGATGTTCTCTGCCAGCGTGCCGTCGAATAGCTCCACGCCTTGCGGCAGGTAGCCGACGTGCGGGCCGAGCTCGTTCTTGTCCCAGGCGTGAACGTCGGCGCCGTCCAGCCGTGCCTTGCCGCCGGCGGATGGCCAGATGCCGGCGAGCACCCGTGCCAGCGTCGTCTTGCCCGAAGCCGACGGGCCGATCACGGCCAGCACCTCACCCGGGTTCAGGCCGAACGTCACGCCGCGCAGGATGGGCGTCTGCGTGCCGGGCGCGATCGCAATGATGTTTTCGGCAAACAGGCGGCCGCGGGGCACGGGAAGTTCCATGCTGTCGGGTTTGACGGGCAGCGCAGCCAGCAGCGTTTCAAGCCGATGGAAGGCGTCACGCGCATTCACCGCGGTACGCCATTGGGTGACGATCTGCACCAGCGGCTGCAGCAGCCTGCCGCCCAGGATCGAGCCCACGATCATCATCGCTGCCCCGCCATTGAGCTGGTTGCGCAACAGCAGCCAGGCGCCGAGCCCTAGCAGAAGGGACGCCATGACCGTCTGAAGGAACTTGGAAATCGCCGTGTACACACCCGCACGTTCGGAGGCCATTGCCTGCAAGCCCAGGAACTCGCGTTGCTTGGCAATCCACCGCTTGTGGATGTCGCCCAGCATCCCCATCGCCTCGATCACCTGTGCGTTGCGCAGCGTGCCATCGGCGTATTGCTGCGCGGCGAACGAACTGCGGCTGGCCGCGGACAGGGGCGGCTGGGTGCTGCGCTCGTTGAGCCAGGCCACGAAAGTCTGCGCTATCGCCCCAACCAGGGCTGCGTAGCCCAACACCGGGCTGATCGCGAAGATGAGCACAAGGAACACCAGCGCCACAGGCGCTTCGATAGGTTCGCCTCGAAACTGGCGGTGAAGATACGGTCGCTAATCACACGATCGAGCTCCAGGCCTGCCTCACGCATCTGCTCGTTGTGCGCCCACTCCAGCACTTCCATCACCACGTACGCAGCCAGCACCAGCACCGTCAGCATCAGCAGCGTCATGACGCTGCGGCTGTTCACCACCCGGTCGTACACCTCCAGCATGTACCAGCTGGGCATCAGCACCAGCAGGCCGGCGATCACGGTGAACCAGGCAGACTTGACGAAGTAGGGGCGCAGGGGGCCAAAAGCATCGCGCAACTCGGACGATTTGTTTCCCGCAAGCTTAGGATCAGGCTTTTTCATTGTTTTCCTCGACCATCATGTATTCGGGCAGTTCAGCTGCCAACGCGGGCTGCGCTGCGATCTCGTCGTCCTCATCCGAGAAAACGAACGCCAGCTGGAATCGGTCTGCTTTCACGCGCGAGAGCACGATCTCGCGCAGCTTCTTCTCATGAAAATTCACTTCATCTTCGGCCTTGAGCCCCAGGTGAAAGCGCATGCGCCCGTCCAGTGTGTACATCGAGAGCCGTCCGTCCTTCAGGCTCAGCGTGTGCCGGTCGAAATACACCGGGCACGCATCGGAGAAGCGAAGCAGCGGCAAAGGCTTGTCCCCGAGTTTCGAAAGATTGAAGGGGCTGCCGGGGGTCTGAAAGAGAAGGCGGCTGTGGCGCGAGACTGAATAGATGGCGTTGCACGCCATTTGCGAGCCCATCTCGGGAAACTGTTGGCGAAGCGCCTTGTAGGCCATGTGATGAAGCGCCACGCGGTTCCACACTTTAGTCTTTTGGACTAAGGGGGCGAGTGCATTGCACGCCTTCGCAAACACGGCCTGCAGTTGGCGCAGCTTGGCGGCCTCTTCCGCGGAGGTGTTCAGCACGACACACAAGGTGTTATTCATATAGGACGCGGATTCTGTTGCTTCCTATATGAACTGTCAATGGTTTTGACAAAAATGATTTGCTATTAATTTGAGAGCGCCGCCATGGCTCTTGGTGTGGCAGTTCACAGCTTTGCTGCGGAAGACATCGCATCCCACCTTGAGTAGCCTGAGCCGCTTCTGCCTTTTCCCCAAATAAAACAAGGAGTTGGCTGCACAAATTGATGTGGTCGACCCGCAACAACATCTGAACAAAAGTGACGCAGGTCACAAAATGCGGCTGAGGAGCACATATAGTCACGCCTAGCCCTAGTGGGGACTCAGCTTTATCGCTGGGAAAGCCCGCAAAGGCGAGGGCGCGATGCCCGAGTCTTCTATCGATAGACGGCAACTTTCTTTATTCAGGAGCTTCTCCATGGCAATTTCGCAATCACAGTTGGAATCTCTGTATCTGGCCTACTTCGGCCGGCCTGCAGATTTCGACGGTTTGGTTTTCTACACGTCGAACCCCAACTTCGACATCTGGTCCGTGGCCGCCGCCTTCAGCGCCTCGCCAGAGTCGCAAGCGCTGTACGGCACGGGCGTGGCCCCCAACTTCATCAGTGCGGCCACCATCAACGCGATCTACCAAAACCTGTTCAACCGTGATGCCGAGCCTGCTGGCCTGAGCTACTGGGCAGGTGAAGTGGCTTCGGGCCGCCTGACCGCCGCCGGCGCCGCTTACGGCATTTTGCTGGGCGCGCAGAACGACGACGCGATCGCTGTCGCCAACAAGCTGGCTGCCTCCGCCGCGTTTACCGCCGCCCTGGACACCGCTCCTGAAATCATTGGCTACACCGGTGACGACGCAGCTGCCGCCGCTCGCGCCTGGTTGGCCACCGTTTCGGCTGACCCTGCCACGTTGACTGCAGCGTTGGCTGGCGTGGACGCCGCAGTGGCTGCGGTCGTTGCCGTAGGTGGCACGATTGGTCCGTCTTATACGCTGACAACCGGCGTCGACACCATCGCGATCACCGACAACACCACCATCAACACGATCTCCTCCGTCGTCGCGGCTGCTGGTTCCACCTTGACGGTCGGTGACAGCATCGACGGCAACGGCAAGACCATCCTGCAAGTGGCAATGGCTGGCGCTACGGCCGTCCCGTTCACGACGCTGCAAGACATCAAGACCATTGAACTGATCAATGCTGATTCGGCAACAGTTTCGTTCCAGGCCGCCGGGTGGACGAATATCGGCGAAATCGTCATGGAATCCGGTTTGGCGGGCGGCGCCGCAAGGTTCGCCAACCTTCAGGCAGGGGTGGATCTGGGCATTTCTGTGGCCGGCACCCTCAGCGCCTCGTATACCGACGGTGTCTCCGTGTACTTCTCCGACATGAACGCCGGCGACAACGCTGCGTTCGTCGACGGTAACGTGAGCTTCAACCTCGCGGCCGACAGTACGGGTGCGTCGCTTTCCGTCAGCAGCACGGGCGACCTTACCCTCGGCAGCGTCACGGTGACGGCCGGTGATGGCGCTTCGTTCGACGACACAGACTTGTGGGCGAGCGGTGACCTTACGGTGGGTAACATCATGGTCACCCTGGGCAACTCAGTGTCCATGGACAGCCTTGAAATCGACGCGTCCGGCAGCGTCACGATCGGCGACCTCACCTTTGTCCAGGGCGACAACGGCGAGAGCAACGACATCAGCATCAGCTCGACCGACAGCGGAGACGTCACGGTCGGCAACATCAGCCTGACCATCGGCGACTACACCGACACCACCCCGGCCGAATTCTCCTTCGACGTGTATGCCGAAAGTGGCAACCTCACCGTTGGCAACATCACGGGCGTCCTTGGCGACAGCGGCAACGGCCTGAGCATCGACATCTCGAACTATTACGGTAACTTGAACGTGGGCAGCGTCGGCCTGATCGCCGGCGACAGCACCAGCCTGAGCCTGGAAATCGGAAACTGGTCGGGTACCGGCGATGTGGCAGTGGGCTTCGTTGCCATGGAAGTCGGGATTAGCTCGAGCCTCGATCTCGAAATCTCCGCGACGGGCACCAGCGGCGACAACGTGGGTTCCCTGACGGTGAACGGCCTGTCGTTCGTACTGGCCGAGGACGCCGATGGCGAGGTGGATGTCATCCATTCGTCGACGGGTACCCTGACGGGCACCTCCGCAGAGACGATTGGCGCGCTGACTGTCGGCAACATCGACATGAACCTGGGCTCGGATGCCACGTTAGACGTTTCGATCACGCAAGCCATGTGGGGCGCCGTGACCGCCGACGGATCGGTTTTGGGCGA
>JAQZBU010000020.1 GCA_029237735.1 Ramlibacter sp.
GAACAGCACGATGCTGACGTTCAGCAGGTTCCAGGCGATTCCGTTGAGGAATGCCGCGCGGTAGGAGCCCGTGAGGTCGAACACCGCGCCGGACATCCAACCACCCAGCGCCATGCCGAACAGTGTCGCCATGAGCACCGTACCCACCCGGGCGCCCGCTTCCGCCGGCGAAAAGTGCTCGCGCACGATGAGGGCGTAGGCCGGCACGATGCCTCCCTGGAAAAGCCCGAACAGGCCCGACACGACATAGAGTGAAACCAGGCCGTCGAACGGCAGGAACAGCAGCAGCGCGATGCCTTGCAGGATGGAGCCGAGCAGCAGCGTGCGCAGGCCCCCGATGCGGTCCGAAATCCAGCCAGACAGCAGCCGGCTCACCACGCCAAGGCCCAGCATCAGCGACAGCATCTCCGCGCCTCGCGCCGCACCGAAGCCCAGGTCGCCGCAGTAGGCCACGATGTGCACCTGCGGCATCGACATCGCCACGCAGCATGAGACGCCCGCCACGCACAACAGCGCCTGCACCGTGCCCGCGCTCATGCCCATGGGGCGCACAGCGGAGGGCGCGAAGCCCGTGGCTGTGGCTGCGGCCGTGTCCGTGGGCGCGACAGCGGCCGCGACTGGCACGAGTATCGGGGGGCGACGGCGCAGCACGAGTGCCAGAGGCAGCATTGACGCAACGCAGAAGATGCCCATGCCGATATACGTGTGGCGCCAGCCCACGCTGTCGATGAAGTATTGCATCACCGGCGGCCATACCGCACCGGCGGTGTAGTTGCCGCTCATGCAGATGGCCAGCGCGATGCCGCGGCGGCGATCGAACCATTGCGAAGTGTCGGCCACCAGCGGCGCGAACGTTGCCGACGTTCCCAGCAAGCCGATCAGCGCGCCCTGTGCGGCGCAGAACAGCCAGAGGTTGGGTGCGAGTCCCGCCGCGATGAAGCCCGCGCCCAGCCCCACTGCGCCCAGTCCAACAGGCACGACCACACCGAAGCGGTCGGCCAGGCGCCCCATCAGCACGCCGCCCAGGCCGAAGCCGATCATCGTGAGCGTGTAAGGCAACGACGCGTCGGCCCGCGCCACCCCGAAATCCTCCTGGATGCGCGGCAACACCACCGTGACGGAATACATGCCCGAGCCGCCTATCGTCATCAGCACCAGCGACACTGCCAGGCGCATCCACGCATAAGGCGATTCAATGGCTTCCTGTGAGACCGTGGCGCTGCTCATCTTTGACATTGGACAGGAACCGGCGAGTTAAGGAGCGTGATAGGTGCTTTCCACACGAATCCGCACTTGCGCCTGCCGTATGGTCGCGGCAGTCTGGGCTAATGTATCAGTGGAGGAAGTAATGAGGACCTGCAGATTGCTGGCACGAATGTTCCTGGGCGCAGTTGCGGCCGCGGGTATGCAAATCGCGATGGCGGCCCCGGTCGTCGTCGGCCAGGTCGGCCCGATGTCGGGCCTGGAGGCAAACCAGGGCCGCGCCTATGCCGCAGGCATGCAGCTGCTTTTCGCCGGCGTCAACAAGGCCGGAGGAGTACACGGGCATACGTTCACGCTCGTGCGCAAGGACGACGGCGGCCGCCCCGAGGACACTGTGAGCGTCACGTTGCAGATGCTCGCGCAAGACAAGCCGATGCTCCTGGCCGGTTACTTCGGCAATCGCAACATCCGGGATCTGGTGGCCACCGGCGTGCTCGAGAAGAACAGAATCGCGCTGGTGGGCTACCGCACCACCGAGATCCGGCCGGAGACCCCGTTTCTGTACAACGTACGCGCCGCGCTGCGCGACGAGATCAACAAGCTCACCGAGCACCTGGCGACCATCGGCATCACCCGACTGGGCCTGTTCTACGAGGACGGGCCCGGCGCGGGGCCGCTGATCGCCGCCGCCGAGGAAGCCGCGGCCAAGGCCCGGGGAACGATCATCGCCAAGGCGCCGTACGCCGCGGGCACCAACCAGGTATCGGCCGCTATCGCAGAGTTCACCGTCAAGACGCCGCAGGCCATCATCATGGTGGCGAGCGGCGCGGCCGCAGCCGGGTTCATCGAACAATACCGCGCAGCCGGCGGTACCGCGCAGCTGTTCGCGCACTCGGGCGCGGACATCGAGCAATTGTCCAAGCGGCTTGCCGAGGAACAGATGCATGGCGTGGCAATCGCACAGGTCACGCCCAGCCCGTACAAGATCTCGAGCCGCCTCGCCAAGGAATTCACCGACGCCGTCGCCAACGCGGAGAAGCTCGAAGTACCCGTCAGCTACGCGATGATCGAAGGCTACATCAACGCGAAAGTGATCGTGGAGGCCGTTCGCCGCCAGGGCGCGCGGCCCACGCGCGAGGGCATGGCCGTCGCGCTGGACGGGATGGACAACTACAACCTGGGCGGCTATGTCGTTGCTTTCAAGCCCGGCATGCGCACTGGCTCGAAGTTTGTCGAGCTGTCCATCATCAGCGGCTCGGGCAAGATCCGGCAATAGGGTCCTGAGTGCGCGGAGGCGGCGTCCGGCAGCCGCTACGCCTGCCACACGCCGTAACCGGCCTTTCGCAAGGCGATCCCCAGCTCCACCTCCATGCCGCGCGCGGCGTCGTAAGACATTGGGTTGTACCTGTCATACAAGGCCGGCAGCAGCCGCAGCCCGAATTCGCGCACGAAGGTGTTTGCCTGGATGCCGGCCTTGTGCTTGTCGAAACGCAGGTCCGGGTCCAGCCCCGTCATGCCGACATAAACGAATGGCTTGCCAAGCTGGTAATCCGGATTGGCGCGACGAAAGCGCAATACGTTCCACACGCGGTCGGAAAGTTCGACGACGTAGACGTGATAGTGGGGGCGGCGCGCCATGCGCCATGCTAGCTTGTGCCCCCCTTCGATCGGATGAGCATCAAATCCGCCGCGTCGGGTCTATCATGCAAATGCGTGACACGGGAACAAACCCTTGCGCGGCACCGCCGACCCTCCGGCCGTCGGACAGCGCCGACAGGGGTCAAGGCCGCGCTCCCACGAACCCGCCCCACGCGCGCGCTTAAGGTGAACTCGACGCTACGAAGGTCTACGAAGGTATCTCATGCAACCAGCCGCCGCTCCCCGCCATTTCACAATGCTCCGCGGCTTCCACCTGGCCGATTTCTTCACGCTCGGCAACGCGGCGTGCGGCGTGGGCGCGGTCTTCTTTGCCATGCTCTATATGGCAAGCCAGCTGCCCTTCCACTTTTACGCGGCTGCATCGCTGGCGCCCGCGGCGTTCATCTTCGACGTGCTCGACGGGCGCATCGCCCGCGCGCGGCATGAGCACTCGCCCCTGGGTCGTGAGCTCGACTCCCTGTCCGACATCATTTCCTTCGGCGTCGCGCCGGCGGCACTCGGCTTCGCGGCGGGAATGCAGGGCGGCTGGGACGTGGCGGCACTGATCTATTTCGTGTGCTGCGGCGTAAGCCGGCTGGCGCGCTACAACGTGACGGCCGAATCATTGTCCGGTGACAGCGGCAAGGTGAAGTACTTCGAAGGCACGCCCATTCCCACGAGCGTGCTGATCACGGGCATCCTCGCCTTGGCCGCGGCGCTTGGCCGCGTGGGCGATGATCTGTGGGGCGGCGCCTGGACCGTCGGACCGTGGGAACTGCATCCGCTGGTCCTGCTGTTCGTGCTCTCCGGCAGCCTGATGATCAGCAAGACGCTGCACATCCCGAAGCTGTAGCGAGAGCGAGGAGAAAAACAATGGTCATGACGATCACCGGCCCGGCCGGCGAGCTGTACGTGGACGACGCCGGCTCTGGCGGCGGCGTGCCTATCCTGTTCCTGCATTCTTACGCGGGCACCAGTGCGCACTGGAAGCCCCAGCTCGCCCACCTGCGCCCGCGCCGGCGCGCTGTCGCGATGGACTTGCGCGGGCACGGCCACTCCGACAAGCCGCCCGATGGCGACTACAGCGTGCCCTCGCTCGCCGAGGACATAGCGGCGGTTGTCGACGCGCTGGAGCTGCGTCGCTTCGTGCTGGTGGGCCACAGCCTGGGCGGCGCCGCGGCCGCCGCGTACGTAGGCAAGCACCCGCAGCGCGTGGCCGGCCTGGTACTCGCGGGCGCACCCGGAAAGGCCGCGCCCGAGCAGGCCAGGCAAGTGATGGGGTCGCTTCAAAGCGACTACGACAAGACCATGGCCGGCTATTGGGCTTCGCTGATCGCTGACGCGCAGCCAGAGGTGCGAGAGACGCTCGATGCAGGCATGCGCAGCGTGGACCGCGAAGCATCGCTGGCCATCATCGGCGCGATCTTCGGCTACGACCCCTTGCCCGCGCTCTCCGCCTACGACGGCGCGAAGCTGATCATCGATACCGCGCATGGTGAAAGCCCGACGTCCCTGCACAACCAGTTGCCGGACATCAAGCGCAAAGTCATCCCCGGCACCAGCCATTGGCCGCACATGGACAAGCCACAGGAGTTCAACCGGCTGCTGGACGAATTCCTCGCGTGGATCGCCTGACGCAGCGGCTGTTCACCGCCATATGGCCCGCGCCTTCCCTGCGCGCGGCCATCGCGAAATGGCAAGGCACCTGGGATTGGCCGCGCCAAGCCGCGCGCGTCAAGGCGGACCGCCTCCACGCCACGTTGCACTTTCTCGGGGATGTGCCGGTGCGTCGCGTGGCGGAACTTACGGGCGCGCTCGCGGTGCCATTCGAATGCTTCGTGCTGCAACTGGGGGTGGCTTGCGTCTGGCCGAACGGCGTCGCCGTTGTCGAACCCCTCGCCACGCCGCCGGCGCTGACCGAGCTCCATGCGCGCTTGGGCGAGGTGCTCCAGCGCCTGGGATTTCCGGTGGACTCGCGACCCTATCGCCCCCATGTCACGCTGGCGCGCCGCGCGCATGCCGCCAAGCCGCCTCCCGAAGGGCCTGCCCTGCACTGGCCGGTCGATGACGGTTATTCCCTGGTGCGGTCGTTGCCGGGCGGCGCCGGGTATGAGGTGATCGCGCGGTTCGGCTGAGGGCCGGCCGGGTGGCTCAGCGCAGATGGGAGCGAACCCAGCGCACGATGTCGGTCGCGCCCATCGCGCCCGGCTGGCGCGCGACCTCGCGCCCGCCCACGAACACGGCCAGCGTGGGAATGCTTCGGATGTTGAACCGCGCGGCCAGCGCTTGCGCCTCCTCGGTGTTCACCTTGGCCAGCCGCACGGTGGGCTCGAGTTCGGCCGCCGCCTGCTCGAAGGCCGGTGCCATCTGGCGGCACGGCCCGCACCACGGGGCCCAGAAATCCACCAGCACCGGGATCTGACTGCGACCGACATGCCGCTCGAACGCGGCTTCGTCCAGCGCCGTGGAGTGGCCCGTGAAAAGCGCTTTGTGGCAGCTGCCGCAATCCGGCGACTTGCCCATGTCGCCGCGTTGCACGCGGTTGGTGGTGTGGCAGTGGGGGCAAACGATGTGCAGTGTTTCGCCGTTAGTCATCCCCGGGAATTGGGGGCCCGCGCCGGGAATGCAAGGCCCGGCATTTGCCGCACGGCGTTACAGCAGCAATGTCTGCAGCAGGACGATCTTGCCGCCCCCCTTGCCTTCGGCAATCGCGTGGGCCGCAACCTCGGCGATATGGAGGCGGTGCCGGGTGAATGCCTGCATCAATGCGTCATCGGTCTCGAAGAGCTGGTATTCCAGGTCTTCGAGCGCATCCCGATACACAATAAACTTTTGCTCGACCCCGCCATGTGCGCCGGTAAATTCGACGCCATCCAGCGCTACGACGGGGTTCGAGATGCTGAGCCTGCCCATGTTCCGTCTCCATCCTTGCTAACGCAGAGTATGCGTCGGCACCCAGCCAAGTCAATAGAAACTGATCCGAAGACAGCCGGGGCGCTAGCTGCTGCGTGGCGGCTTGGCCTGCGGCAACCCGGAAACGGGCATGGGCTCGGACAGCGCAGCGTCCCGGATGGCATAGAGCGCCTGTAGGTCCGAAGCCAGCTCTGCCGGGTCCTGATCGGGGGGCAGCGTGTCGTCATCCCAGCCCTCCGCCGCCGCCAGCGCCGGCACGCCGGTGCCCAGCCCATCGAATTGCCACGCCACGCTCAAGAGCCAGTTGCGTGGATTCGTCTCGAATTTTTCCAGCTCCTGCCAGAAGGTGTCCTGGAAAGCGTGAACAAAAGGCATCAGCCGGTCATCACCCTGACGCACGATGAACTGCACATGCATGCCGGTCTGCCCCTTCGGCGCCGAAACCGACAAGATGCGGCAATCCATCCAGTCGGACGGGATGCCATGCTTGCGCATCGTGTCGCGCAGCACAACCTGGACCAGTTCACGCCGCGGCGCGTTTTCCGGGGTGGCGTGCTGCGTGGTGTCCTCGCTGTCATGAAACGGCGAGGATTCCCCGGTGAATCGCGAGCCGGCCGAGCGGCCCCCGAGAAGTCGTTTCAACAGTCCCATCGGTCCATTATGACGACACGCCGCTGAGTTTGCCTATTCTTTCAGCAGGAACAGCATGCGCGTGCCGGCGAGTTCGAGCACGTCGTTGTTCGTCAACATCACGGCAACCTCTCCGATGGGGGTTCCGTTGAGGACGGGTTTGGTGTCGCCATCGAGACGCGCCACGTAGTAGCCGTCGCGCCTGTGCGATACGGCGACGACCGACACGCCCGGTTTGCCGAAAGTCGTCACGGCCTTCACCACCGGCATCTCCAGCCCTTCGGACGAGCCGTTCAGCACCTGAAAAACCGCGTGCGGCAGCCGGGCCGGATGCCCGGCAGCATCGAACTTCATGGCCGCGGTCTCGGAGAAAGTGCTGGGCCGTTCGGAAGCCGAGAGGTACTGGATGCGAAAATTGCCGATGGAAATCACTTCGCCGTCGTGCAGGCGCTGGCGCAACACCATCTTCCCGTTCACGTAGGTACCGTTCGTGCTGTGCAGGTCCTCGATGTATACGTCCGCGAGGCCTTTGAGCTCGAACACGCAGTGATGGCCGCTCACGACCAGGTTGTCGAAGACGATGTCGTTGTCCGGTTTGCGTCCAAGCGTCGTACGGTCCTTCTGCAGGTACACGTGCTTGATCTCGACGCCTTCGACCGATGCGATAAGTTGCGGCATGGAAGCTCCGGAGATGCCTGAAACGGGGGCTGGCTGCGCACAAGGCGCGGTCGCATGGTAGCCCCAGCGGCTCAGTCCGGCAAGCTAGCGCGCGGCAACCGCCGTAGAAGCGTTGCGCAGCGCCGGGTAGGGATTGATCGCGTCTCCCTTCCACCACTGCTTCTGCGGCCCAAGGCGGAATACGGCGAAGTGCAGGTGCGGCGCATCCGGGCGGGCATTGCCGGTGCTGCCCACATAGCCGATCACGTCCCCGCGCCGAAGCGGCGCGCCTTCTTTCAGCCCGGGCACGTAGCGATCGAGGTGCGCGTAGTAGTAGGCGAGCTTGCCTGCCGGGTCGAACTGGTACACGGTCAAGCCCCCCGGCACGCTGGTGAACAGCTTGACCACCTTGCCGTCGTCCACGGCATGCACGGGCGTGCCTCTCGGCGCCGGGATGTCGATGGCTTCGTGACGATGCCCCGGGCGGCCCTGCTCGAACGTGTCCGCCAGCGCCTCGGGCTTGACGCCCGCCACGGGGATGACGAGCCGCCGCTGTGCGAGGAGCGCCGCGCCGTCGGGGGCGGGCGCGGCGACGCCAGGCATCGGCAGCGCATAAGCGAGCACGGCGGCAAGCGATACGGAGCCGAGCACCAGCCAGGGGAACACGCCACGCCTCACACGATCACTCCTGCACTTCCACGGCGACGCCAGGCGCGGCCATTGCCGCGAGCCGCAGCACGTCCCAATTCGTCAGGCGCACGCATCCGTTGGTTTCCACCCGAGCCATCTTCGAGGGCTCGTTGGTACCGTGGATTCCCCAGTGAGGTTTCGAGAGGCCCAGCCACATCACGCCGACCGGGCTGTTTGGCCCGGGGGGCAGCTGAACTTTCGTGTCGGTGGGTTTGGCGGTGCGCAGCAACTGCGGGTCATAGGTAAATTGCGGATCCTTACGCTCGCTGGTGATCTTCATGCGCCCGAGCGGCAGCGGATCCTGCGACCCACCGAAGCTCACTGGAAAGCCCGCCAGCACCTGGTCGCCTTCGCCCATCACGTAGAGCATCTTGTCCGACTTGTCGATGCGCAGCAGCATCGCCTTCGCCGGCGCCATCTCTGCGGGGCGTGTGACGTCGGCGATGGTGAGCTGGGTGCCGGCCGCAATCGCTTTTCCCCGATTGAGTTCGGCCAGTAGCCTGGGGCTCATGTGGAAGCGCTCTGCGAGCGCCTCTTGCGCCGACTCGTAGCCCAGCACCTGCAGCTTCGCCTGCTCCATCGGGTCGTCGGGCAGCTTCGCGAAGGGGCCAGCCATGTCCTGTTCCGTCACCGTGTAGGTCGAGATCGCCTCCGGCTGGCCTTCCTGCAACGCGGCCCAGCTTGCCGCGTCGAGCTTCCCGGTGGCGGGCAATCCTCGCGCAAGCTGGAAGGCCGCCACGGCGTGGTGGGTATTGCGGCTGAAGATGCCGTCGATCTCGCCTGGCGAGAACCAATGGCGATCCAGCAGCACCTGCGCACGCACCACCTCGGCGCCACGGGCTCCCATGGCCAACGGCACAACAGGCTTTACCGGCGCCGCCCAGCCGCCGAGGCCGGCGAGCGCCAACGCAGATGCCATGCCGAAGCGCAGCAGGATATTTCGCAACAGCATTGAGTTCTCTCCAAAAGACAGCTCCACCGTACCCGGCCGGTGCGGGCGAGCTTGTCGGCTGGGACCGCCGGCCTGGGTCGGCCTAAACCGATGGGGCTGCCTGCGCGCAAATCGAAGCCGGTCCACAATGGACGTGGCGAAAGGACCCATCCCATGAGCGAACCGCAGACCGCTATCGCGAAACTGGCCGCCTTTGTGGGCGACAAGATCCTCGTCTTCGCCGTCGTCGCCGCAGTCGTGGTGGGTGCCTACATGGCTAGCAGCGCCGCGGCCGAGAAGGCGGTGCAGCTGCCCCTGCCCGCTTTCGACCCGCCCGCGAGTGACGGCCCGCGCACGGCCGTCTTCGCGGGTGGTTGCTTCTGGGGTGTGCAGGCGGTGTTCCAGCACACCAAGGGGGTGCTGGGCGCTGTATCCGGCTATGCTGGTGGTGCCCCGGATACCGCGAACTATCCGGCTGTCACCAGCGGTACGACCGGCCACGCCGAATCGGTGCAGGTCACTTACGACCCGAAGCAAATCTCATACGGCAAGCTGCTGCAGATCTACTTTTCCGTGGCGCATGACCCGACACAGCTCGATCGACAGGGCCCGGACGCGGGTCCGCAATACCGTTCCGCCCTCTTCCATGCCGACGAAGGCCAAAAGCAGGTCGCGCAGCGCTACATCGCGCAACTCGAGGCGGCGCGCGCCTTCCCTGGAAAGATCGTGACGCAGCTGGCGCCGCTCGCGGGGTTCTATCCCGCCGAGGCCTACCACCAGGACTACGCGACGCTGAATCCGCATTCGCCCTACATCATCGCCTTCGACCGCCCCAAGATCGACAACCTGAAGAAGCTCATGCCCGAGGTTTTCCGCGAGCGGCCGGTGCTGGTCTCGCGGGGTCAGGCGGGCTAGATATAGCCCACCGGCGGAGGCACATGGCGCATGTGCAGCGAGAGCCCGAGCGCGGCCATGTGGTTGCCGTTGCGTCCCAGTATTTCCTGGGAGAGCGGCAGGAAGTGGTCTTCCTCGAACCGGGCGTGGGCTGAATAGGCGCGAACCAATTCCGCCACCACCGCGGCGTCGATGTCGACGGCCTTGCCATGAGCGCCCGCGTTCACAGGCGCCTCGATGCGCTTCCACAACGCTTCCAGCGTCCGGTGCTCCACGGTCAGGCGGTCGACCAGCGCCTGAACGCGGTCGCGCTCCTCGCCCGGGTGCGCGCTGCGCAGCACGGCGGGGAACAACTCGCTTTCCTCTTCCGCGTGATGCTCGAGCACGGCGTGTTTGAAGAGCAGCTGGGTCTGCTCGGCGACGCTGCGCGCGCGTGCGGCCGCCTCCATCAGCGCGGGCAGCTCCGCCAGCGCCTGCAGCTGCGTGAGGATGCCTGCATGGCACTGCGAGAACGCATGCAGCGGCTGGTCGTCGACGGGTTTCGGGTTGGCGGGGAACATGCTCATGGTGAACTGCCTCAAGAAGCGTTAACCCACTGTAGTGGCGCTGGACTGCACCCGGATTGACGAAGGTCAAGCGGCCGGGACTGACGGGGCGGCACGATCAGTCTTGAAGAACTACCGATCCACCAAAGGAAAAACATGTTCAAGCACATCCTCTTGGGCACTGACGGCTCCGCCGCTTCAGAGCACGCCGCCACTCTCGCCGTGGGCCTGGCGAGCCAGCACGGCGCCAAGCTCACGGTCCTGTACGTGGTCGACCCTTACCCCTATCTCGGCATCGGGGAGACCAATCCACTGGGCTTCCAGGCTTACATGGCTGCGGCACAGCAGCACGGCGCCCAGGCGCATAGGTGGCTGCGCTATGCGAGGCGGCAGAGCCGAAAGTGAAGCTCGAGGCCCGGCTGGGCGAGGACGTCACCGCGGCGCGCGGCATCGTGCAGATGGCGCAGGACGAAGGCGCGGACCTGGTCGTGGTCGGATCGCACGGCCGCGCCGGCGTGGCGCGCCTGGTGCTGGGCAGCGTCGCCGCGAAGGTAGTGGCGCAATCGCCGGTGCCGGTGCTGGTCGTCCGCTAGACGGCGCAAAGTCCCTGATCAAGCACGGCGGCGACGCCCGGGCAATACTCGGTCGATGATTCCTTTCTCCATTCTCGACCTGTCCCCCATCACCGAAGGCGGCGACGCCGCGCAGTCGTTTCGCAACACGCTCGACCTGGCGCAGCATGCCGAGCGATGGGGCTTCAATCGCTACTGGCTCGCCGAGCACCATGGCATGCCCGGCATCGCGAGCGCGGCGACATCCATCCTGATCGGCCACGTCGCCGGGGGCACGAAGACGATCCGCGTCGGCTCCGGCGGCATCATGCTGCCCAATCACTCGCCACTCGTGATCGCGGAGCAGTTCGGCACCCTCGAGGCCCTGTATCCGGGGCGGATCGACCTCGGGCTGGGACGCGCGCCAGGCTCTGACCAGGCCACCGCCCGCGCGTTGCGCCGCAACCTGATGTCGGACGCGGACGAGTTTCCCCGCGACGTGGTGGAGCTGATGGACTTCATGTCCGATGCGCCGCGCCAATCCATTCGCGCCGTGCCGGGCAAGGGCGCGAAAGTGCCGGTGTGGATCCTCGGCTCCAGCCTGTTCGGTGCGCAACTCGCGGCCATGCTCGGCCTGCCCTACGCCTTCGCGTCGCACTTCGCGCCGCAGCAGCTCATGCAGGCGCTGGAGGTCTACCGTGGGAATTTCAAGCCGTCCGTCCAGTTGGCCAAGCCCTATGTGATGCTGGGCTTCAACGTATTCGCGGCCGACACCGACGAGGAGGCGCAGGTGCGCGCTACCTCCATGCAGCAGTCGTTTGTCAACCTGCGCAGCGGCCGGCCGGGCCGCTTGCCGCCGCCCTTGCCCGGCTATCGCGAGAAGGCTGGCCCCGCCGAACGTGCTTTGCTGGACAGTGTGTTGTCTTGCGCGGCGATCGGCTCGCACGGGACGGTGCGCGAGAGCCTGAAGGCGTTCATCGAGAAAACCGGCGCGGATGAACTGATGATCGCCTGCGCCATGTACGACCACAAGGCCCGGCTGCGTTCCTATGAGATCGCATCCGAGGTTCGCGGGCAGATGGCGTAACCCCAGCACACATTTCCGCGCGGCTTTATGCTGCACGTTTTTTGCCGGAGGGAAGGCATGCCGCGTCTGACCGCACAGGATTTCGACCAGGAACTGCTCATCCTTTTTGACGCCTATGTCCATGGCCGGCTGGACCGGCGAGGCTTCCTCGCCAAGGCAAAGAAGTTTGCCAAGGCCGGCGTGACGGCCGCGGGCCTGCTGGCCGCGCTCAGCCCCGACTTCGCGGCCGGGCAGCAGGTTCGTGAGAACGATCCGCGCCTGAAAACACAGCGGCCGGACTATCCGTCGCCCTCCGGCTCGGGCACGATGAAGGGCTACCTCGCGCGGCCCGCGAACGCGGGCGACTCAAAACTGCCTGCCATCCTGGTCATCCACGAGAACCGCGGCCTCAGCCCGCACATCGAGGACATCACCCGCCGGCTGGCGCTCGATGGGTTCATGGCCTTCGCGCCGGACGCGCTCACGCCCGTGGGCGGCTACCCCGGTGACGAAGACAAGGCGCGCGCCGCGTTCGCCAGGCTGGACCAGGGCAAGACACTTGAGGATTTCCTGGCGGCGTCCGCATGGCTCAGCGCGCGTCCCGACGCGAGCGGCAATCTCGGCGCTGTCGGCTTCTGCTGGGGTGGGGGCATCGTGCACATGCTGGCCACGCGTATGCCGGATCTCGACGCGGCTGTCCCCTTCTACGGCAACGCTCCCGCGCCTGCGGAAGCCGCCAAAGTCAAGGCGCCGCTGCTGGTGCAACTGGCCGATGTGGACGAATGGGTGGACCGATCGTGGCGCACCTACGAGCCCGCGCTGAAGGCTGCCGGCGTGAAGTACACCGCTTACCGCTACCCGGGCACGCAGCACGGCTTCAACAACGACACGACGCCGCGCTATGACGCCGCCGCGGCCAAATTGGCGTGGGAGCGCACCGTGGCGTTCTTCAAAGTAAACGTGGGGTCATGACGGCCACGACCGGACAAGCCTCCATCGCCCGGCCACCCGCGACGCCGACCGCGGCGCAGGCGGTCGTGGCCGGCATGGTGGCGTTAGCGGTCGCGATGGGTATCGGCCGCTTTGCGTTCACGCCGCTCCTGCCGATGATGCTGGCTGACGGCGTGGTGAATCTCGACGCCGCAAGCTGGCTGGCCAGCGCGAATTACCTGGGCTATCTGCTCGGGGCGCTGCTATGCACCTTCCAGCCGCTGCTGTGGCGGCTGTTCGGCATCACGCAGCAGCCCAACGGCCCGACACTGGTGCGCGCAGGCCTGGCGTCCACGGCTTTGCTCACACTCGGGATGGCGCTGCCCATTCCTTCGATCTGGCCCGCGCTGCGCTTCGCGGCGGGCATCGCGAGCGCACTGGTCTTTGTCTTCGCATCGGGCTGGTGCCTCGCGCAATTCGCCCGGCTCGACGTGCCGTCGATGGGCGCCCTGATCTACATCGGCCCGGGCGCGGGCATCGTGCTCAGCGGCCTCGCAGCCAGCCTCATGGTCGCGTGGAACGGATCGGCGGCGCTGGGGTGGAGCGTTTTCGGGGTGCTCGCCGTGGCGCTGAGTGCCTTTATCTGGCCTGTCTTCGCATCCAGAGGGGCCTGGCCCGGCAGCGCGCCGGTGGCGGTGGGCCCATCCGCGCCGGCAAGGGCGACGCGCGAGCGACGCGGCGAAGTTTCCTTGCTCGCAGGTGCATACGGCCTCGCAGGATTCGGCTACATCATCACCGCCACCTTCCTGCCGGTGATCGCGCGCCAGTCGATGCCCGGCTCGCCATGGCTCGACCTGTTTTGGCCGATCTTCGGCGTGGGCGTGATGACGGGCGCCGCTCTCGCTTCGCGCATACGCGGCCCCGGCGACCAGCGCCAGCGCTTGGCTGCCTGCTATTTCGTGCAGGCCCTGGCCATCCTCGTAGGGCTGTGGAGCCCGACCCCCGCAGGTTTCGCCATAGGCAGCCTGCTGCTCGGCCTGCCTTTCACCGCGATCACATTTTTCGCTCTCCAGGAGGTCCGCCGCCTGCGGCCCGCGTCGCCTTCCGGCCTCACGGGCCTGATTACGTCGCTCTACGGGCTCGGCCAGATCGTCGGCCCGCCGCTGGCGACGGCGCTGCTGGCACGCAGCGCCGACACCGCGCGCGGCTTCGCGCCGTCACTGGAGATCGCGGCCGGTGCGCTGCTGCTGGGAGCTGTGGTGTTCGTGTCGATGTCGAAGTTCTATCCGGTGAACCGGCGATAGAGCCCCGCCACTATCGCAGCATGTGAAAGTTCAACAACCGCGTCGCAATCACAGTCTCCGCAAGAAAGCAAACGAGCGCCATCAGGAAGCACACCACGCCGAGCAGGAAGCCGCCGATCGCGAACTTGTTGATCTGGAACGCGGTGGTCTCGCCGAGGAATAGCACGATGATCGTGACGCCGATCAGGAAGGCGCAGGTGGTGAGCAGCGCGATGCAGCTGTTGGCCAGGCGCCCGCGCATGCGCAGCTCCCCCAGCTCGGCGTAGGCTCGGCGAAGGAATTCCTCGTCGGTGGTCGCGCGCGCTTTGTCCTCCACCAGCCGAGCGCGGTCGATGATGCGGGCGAGCCGACCGGCCACGGCGCCGATCATTCCGGAAACGGCCGTGAGGAGGAACACTGGCGCCACGGCCAGCTGTATGCCGTGCGTCACGGTGTTGGCATCGATCGGAAAAGCCATCGTCAATCCTCGATCCTGATTTCGTACATCGCGTCGCCCATGTAGCGGTTGGGGCCGAACGCCGCGGCCACCGCGGCCGTCTCCGCCGCCTGCCACTGGTCGAAAACAGCCTGCTCGGCGTCGGTCAGCGTGTCCGGCGGCGGCGCCTCGCCGTAGGTGCCCACGATTCGAAGGTACGCCGCATAAACCGGCGCAACCAGCTCAGCGTCGCCCAACGTCTCTTCCAGCGCCTTGCGAAAGCGCGCTTCCGCCGCGCGCCGCTCTTCGGGTGGCACATCAGCTTCGTACAGGACGAGGGAGTAAGACATGGGACTACTGGCACCGGGATTATCAGCGAGCGCGGCAGGCGTGCACACAAGCCGGTTATCCTTGCACAAACCGATGAACACGCGCCACGCCACTCCCGACAAGGAACAGATCGCCCTGCTCGAGCCCTTCGACCGCCTGGGGCTGGACCGCATCCGCCTGGTCGCGACCGCGAGCGATGCGCACGACGCGCACGCCGAACTGTCCGCAAGCGGCGCGTGGGGCTTCGACACGGAGTCCAAGCCCACGTTCTTCAAGGACCAGGTTTCGGAAGGGCCGCACGTGGTGCAACTGGCGACCTTGGACAAAGCCTGGGTGTTCCAGCTGCATGACCTCGAATGCCGCGCAGTGGTAGCGCACCTGCTCGCGCACCCCAAGTCCACCAAGGCCGGCTTCGGCCTGGGGGACGACAAGAAGCGCATCGCCAGCAAGCTGGGAGTCGAGCCCGTGGGCGTGCTGGAGCTCAACACGATCTTCCGCGAGCGCGGCTATCGCAAGGACATGGGTGTGAAGGGCGCCGTTGCCGTGATGTTCAACCGGCGCTTCATCAAGTCGCGCAAGGCCACCACCTCGAACTGGGCCAACCCGCGCCTCACCGAGGCGCAGTTGATCTACGCGGCCAACGACGCTTACGCCGCCATCCGCGTCTACCACGCGCTTAACGCGTAGCGGTCAGCTCTTGTTCGGGTTGTTGGGACGGCTGTCGTCGCGATTGCGCACGCCGTCGCCGTCGCGGTCACCACGGCGCCACTGGCCGCGCCTGAGTTCCCACTGGCCGTTGCGTTCGACCCAGCGGTCAGCATCCCAATGCTGGCCGCGGCGTGCGCGCATGTAGTGCCCCGCCACCCAGACGTGCTGGCCGCGGCGCCATTCCCAATGACCCGGCGCCCAGACATGGCCGCGTCGTGCCTGGGGGACCGCTTCCTGGCGCGGCTCTGGCGGTGCTTCGCGGATGATGATGGTGCGCGCGACCGAGGTCAGCGGCACGCTGGCGAAGGATGCCGCGATCAGGCTGGCGAGAAGAATCTTCTTGAACATGGGGTCCCCTAAGAGGGTACGAGCGTCGGGATTGAGCGCTCAGCTGTCCAACGCCCCAGCTTGCGCGGCGTTGACCCGCCGTTCGTAGGACAACAGCGCGACAGTGAGCCTAGCCCTCGAGTTCGCCCGCTTCTGCCTCGCCCTCACCCGCCGGCCGTGCCTTGCGGTGGCCGGGCTTGGCCAGGATCTCCACGAAGACTTTGTCGGCGCCTTCCTTGGCGGCGGCATCGACCAGTCCAATGATGCTATTGAGGTGGGCGGACTCCGCGGTGTCAGGCGTGATGCCTACCTTGCAATCGAAATCCCAGTAGTCGGCGCCCACGGGCACATCGCGCCGCCGCTCGCGCCTCACGTACTTTCGGATCTCGTGCTTCACTGCATCGATAACGCGGTCGCGGTTCTTGCCTTCGACGCTGAGCTGGAACGTTTTCTTCATGCGCGATGGTAACGCTTCATGTGAAGATGATTCGCAATGGCGACAGGGGCGCGTCGAACTCCGCGGTCCATTGCTGACCGGCCTGAACGGGCCAAGCGTCGGTCCACGTGCCCGTCGTGATCACGTCGCCGGGCTGCAAGTCCGTCGCGCCCGGGCAATCGCGCAAAGCCTGCAGGAAGTGATGCAGCGCATGCAGGGGCCCATCGAGCACATTGGCACCGACGCCGGTTTCCACCGCTTCGTTGCCGCGCTTGAGCGTGACGCGCGCGCGAGCCAGCCGCTGCTCGAACTCCCCGGCATCGTGTCCCACCAGCGCGACGGGCACCCTGGTGCCCACCAGCAAGCGGGCGTGCAACCCGCAATCGGCCACGGTGTCCGGCGCCGTGAACAGCCAGCCCGGCATGTGGGACTGGACGATTTCGAACCCCGGAGCCACCCATTCGACGCAGCGCAACAGATCATCGAGCGACGCATTGGCAGCGGGGGTCGCCGACATGCCGAAGACGGCTTCCGGTTCCAGGCGCGGCTCATTCGTGGCCGACAGCGACACCGTGCCTTCGCCCTCGCAGAAAACGACCGTGGTGTTCCAGACAGTGCCCCAGATCGGCGCGAACACCTGGTAGCGCGGCCAGATGTTGCGGTTGGTAAAGCCGATCTTGTAGCCCATGGGTCTTTCGCCGCGTGCGATGCGTAATTGCCGCACCGTCAGTGCGCGCTCGTACGCGGCGGGCAGGTCCAGCCCGCATCCTTGCGGCCAAGGCGAGCCGCGGTCCCAATGCGAGACGATTTGTTCCGGTGTCAGGGTGTTCATTCCACCACTGTAGGCCAAGCCCGCTGCCGAGGCAGCGATGCCCCTGGGGCGATCAGCGCATATTCGGCATTGCCGAACTCGCCACCGTCTGCACATCGGAGTGGCTGTATCGCGCGGCTTGCGCCTGGCCGTCGAGCATGGCCGCTTCCTGCGCGCCCATGCGCGCGTTGGCGATGTGCCGCTTTGTCTCGACCGGCAGGCGGTCGGTGTTGCGGCCGTTCCACGCCGCGCGGCCGCGGCTGGAGAGGTTGTAGTAGATGGAAACGCCCTCGCGCAGCCGGGCGGCGCGGTCGCCCTCTGCGAGCTGCAGGCCGGCGATCCTCGAGGCGCTCCATTGCGCGGCTTCCTTCATATGCTCAGCCGCGACATGGACCGACTCGACCACGTCGTTGGGGTTGCGCAAGCCCAACGCGCGGGCTGTAGCGGGCTCGAATTGCGCGATGCCCAGGTTGGGCGTTCCGTCCTTGCTCTGGCCCGTGCGTGGCACCCAGGACGTCTCGGCGGTGATGATGCCGTACACGTCGCGCCAGCCCAGCCCCACCTCATGCAGGCCCGCGCGTTGCGCCGCCGATTTGGCCAGAACCAGCCGCGATGAGTGATCGGGCGTGACATAGCTGTTGTCGCCGAGCCGGGTCTGCACCCAGCGGACGCCGGATCGCAGCCGTGCGTAGTAGCCCTCGTCGCTGCGTGCAGCTACGGTGACGGTGGGCAGCACGATAGAAGACTCCCCCGCGCGGGACGTCACGGCCGGCGGATGGATGAGCTTGAAAGGTGCCTGTACGGGCCCGCGCAAATCACGCGCGATCAGGCATGCAAGCCCGACAGTGGTGAAGCCGGCTATGGCGGCATAAACCGGCGAAGATGCAAAAGCGCGAGGCATGTAGTCCCTTTCTTACGAACATGAAGGGACAGCGTCTGCGCGCCTGAAGTTCAGCGATATTTCAATTGATCCGGCTGATGGGCCAATTTGCGAGACAAATTCCTCACGGGCGGGAGCATTGCGGGCCTGTACCTGCTTTTCGCAGGTAGGCGATGAGGTCGGTCCGGTCCTGCGCATCGGGCACGCCGTCGTAGGTCATGCTGGTGCCCGGCACCACGGCCATCGGCTTGGCCAGGAAGCGATCAAGAGTCTTGTCGTCCCAGACGAGCTTGGACTTCTTCATCCCGTCCGTGTAGAAGAACCCGGGCACGCTGCCTGCGCGGCGGCCAAGCAGGCCGCAGTGCCGCGGGCCCACCCGATCGCTTGCAAGCGCGTGGCAGGCGGCGCAGCGGGCATACAGCTGCTCGCCGCGTGCCGCATCGGCGGCTTGGGCCGGCGCGGCCGCGATAGCGAGCGCCGACGCCAACGTCGTGCCCGCGGCCAGCATCTTCATACCATGAAGGCCGAGGGCACCGGCACCTCGCCCAGCGCCTGCCGCAGCACGGCCCAGTGCATGGCCTCGTCGCCCAGGATGCTCGCGGCCGCCTTCGCCAGGTCGCGATTGCCGAACAGCGGCACCGCGCCCAAATAGGCGCTGACGGCACCTTGCTCCAGCTTCGCCGCGAACTTCAGCACGGCGGCCTGCGAAGTCAGCTGCTCCACGGGGAAGTCGTACTTCGCCTTCGCCGCCACCGGCTTGCCACCAAGCTTCTGAACGGTCTTCGCCAGCACGTCCGCATGTTCCTTGTGGTGCCCCTGGAAGGTGACGGCCAGTTCGAGCGCGGGCTTTTGCAGCAGTTTGCTGTCGGCGCCCAACTGATAGGCCGCGATCGCTTCGAGCTCCGCGCCCAGCGCGGTGTTGAGGATCTGAATGTCGGTGGCCGCCCCGCCCTGCGTCTTGGCCGCGAGCGCATCATTGCCCGCGAGCAGCGCTATCGCCGCCCCCGAGAGCACGAGGCCCGATTGCCCGAGGAACAGGCGGCGTGCCGCGGCGGGGTTGGGCATGGTGAGGAATGACATAGTGAAGCTCCTTCAGGTCTACGGATGGGGCGGAACAGGCCCGCCGGGGGTGATGGATGCCAGCACGCTGGCGACGATGCGGTCGCAGCGAACGCCCGCGAAGGAGAACGCGTCCTCCATGGCAAAGTCCATGTCGCGCGACAGGCTCTCGCGCAGTTGCGCGCGTGCACGAAAGAAGCGCGTGCGCACCGTCGTCTCGGGGATGCCCAGCAAGGCCGCGACTTCCTCCACCGGCATTTCCTCCACGGCACGCAGCATGAACACCGTGCGGAACAGGTCCGGCAGCTGGTCGATGCGCGCCTCCATCAGGCGGCGCATTTCGCCGCGGCTGGCGGCCATGTCGGGCCGCTGGTCGTCGTCGGCTTGCATCGCCACCTCCGCTTGTTCTTCGTCCGATTCAGGGGCCACGCCGAAAGTCACGACGTTGGAAGCCCGCCGGCGCACGCGCTTGAAGGCCTCGTTGAGGGCGATGCGCACCAGCCAGCTGGAAAGCTTCGCGTCGCCGCGGAAGCTGCCCAGCGCCCGCCATGCGCAAAGGTAGGCCTCCTGCACGGCGTCTTCGGTGTCGGCGTCGCTCTTGAGGATGCTGCGCACGGTGCGAAACAGCAGCCGGTTGTGGCGGCGCATGATCGCCTCGAACGCGGGCGCCGAGCCGGCGGCGGCAAGGCTTGCCAGTTCTGCGTCGGTGGCACTTTCGGCGGCCACGGCCGTGAGGGAAGTGTGTGTTGGCATGATCGGTCCTCCATAGGATGCGGCTCGATCCCGCTGCGTTCCCGGCAGGGTCGAGTTTCGTTTGTACTCGCGTCGCGCCGGGTACCGCCTGCTGCG
Organism: Ramlibacter sp.; assembly: GCA_029237735.1. GTDB lineage: Bacteria > Pseudomonadota > Gammaproteobacteria > Burkholderiales > Burkholderiaceae_C > Ramlibacter. Next base: position 19,768 of record JAQZBU010000020.1, read on the forward strand.
ACGCGAGCGTGGTGGTACGCCACCGGTGGCGTGCCTACAGTGTTGGCAGCAAATCCGCGTGCGGGTGGGCCATGCCGCGCAATCAGACGATGCGCCTGCGAGGAGTGGTTTTGCGCTCGGCGCGAAGCGCTTCGTGAACATTCTCATCTCGCCTGTTTGAACGTAGCGGCCTCAGGGCGCGCAGTGAGTTGCGAGATGCGAGCGCAAAACCACTCATCGCAGGTTTGCCGGCAAAGCCGGCCGCATCGTCGCGCGGCATGGCCCACCCGCACGCGGATTTGCCCGCGAGGTCATCGAGTGAAGGGTACCCCCAGCCCCACCCGCACGCAGTGCCCCGCGGCCCGCCCCGCCCCACCCGGCGATCGCGCTAGCCGACCTCCACAACGAAACCGGCGTCGAACGCGGCGTTCTCATTGACGCCCTCCCGCGCGTAACCCCGCGGGTTGCACACCACGCGCGTTCCGTTGACTGTGTAGTCGAAACTGTCGTGCGTGTGACCGTGGATCCACAGCTGGGCGCGATCGTCACCCAGCAGGTGCTCGGCCCGGGAGACGAAGCAGGCATTGAGCAGCGAAGTCTCGAAGCGCGGGTGGATGCTGCGGGTCGAGGGCGCGTGGTGCGTGATCACCACCGTGGGGCCGTCGTGCGGCCGAGCCAGCTCGGCGGCCAGCCAGGCCGCGTGGCGCTGGAATCGCGCGGCAGTGTCCCTGGGTTGCAGCACGGCCTGCGGATCGTCGCCGGTCCTGATGCGGCTGTAGTCGCGCATGAAGCGAACGGCATCCGCGATCGCGGCCTCGCGTTGTTCGCCTTCGCCGAAGAGCAGGAAGTCCGTCCACAGCGTCGAGCCGAGGAACCGCACGTCGCCGATGACCAAGCTCTCATCGTCGAGCAGCCGCACGTTGGAGCGCGCGGACAAGGCCTTGAACTGGGCCGCCGTTGCCTCGATGCTGCCGCCATAGAACTCATGATTGCCCAGCACATACAGCACAGGTTTGCCGAGCTGCGACGCCCACGCCACCGCCTGCGGCGGACGGGCGATATCGCCGGCCAGGACGACAAGGTCCGCATCGGTGGGAGGCAGCGCGAGCGCACCCTGCCCCAGGTGCAGGTCGGACAGGATATGGAGTTTCATCGTCGGCTGGAGGGTCTCTTGCCTTTATATCATGCCGTGATATATTGAACCGTATGCATGCTATCAAAACAAGGTCTTCAGGCCCGCCTCTGGCCAAGGCTGAGTTCGAGGCGCTGGCGGAATTCCGCTACCAGTTGCGCCGTTTCCTTCGCTTCAGCGAGGAAGTCACGCGCGAGAGCGGCATCACGCCCCTGCAGTACCAGCTCATGCTGCAGATCAAGGGCTTTCCCGGCCGCGACTGGGCCACGATTGGCGAATTGGCCGAGCGCCTTCAGTCCAAGCACCACGGCGTGGTCGCGCTCGTCTCGCGCTGCGAATCGCTCGGGCTTGTGCAGCGGCAGGCCAGCGTCAGCGACCTGCGCCGGGTAGAAATCCGCCTCACGCCCGAGGGGGAGCGTTGCGCCTCCCGCCTGGCGCGGCTGCACCGCGACGAGCTTGCTTCGCTGCAAGGCCTGCTCGACCTGGAGGCCGCGTGAGATGAGGCTGCCGCCGCATCTGACGCATGGCGCCGGCGAGCTGCACCGCGCGATCATCGAGCAGGCGCAGGATGCAGTCATTCTTGCCGACCGCGAGGGCGTGATCCTGTTGTGGAACCGCGGCGCCGAGATCATCTTCGGCTGGGGCGCGCAAGAGGCCATCGGCCAGAACCTCTCGCTCATCATTCCTGAAAAGTTCCGCCGTGCTCACGATGAAGGCTTTCACCGCGCGGTGCAGACCGGGCAGGTGCGGCATGACGGCCGCGTGATGACGACGCGGGCGCAGCACAAGTGGGGCTGCCGCCTGTACGTGGATATGAGCTTCGGCCTGCTGAAGGATGACAACGGAATCGTGACCGGCGTTTTCGCCATCGGCCGCGATGGCACCGCGCGCCATCTGGAGGAAGTCGCCCGCCGCGTCGAAGCCGAAGCGCACGCCGATCACTGAGCCTTCGCGCGTTCAAAGGGTGTAGTCACCGCTGGCCTCCGGCTGGAACAGCATCGCCCCGACCCTGGCCGATTGCAGGGCCCCGTGCGGGCCGCGCCAGTGCGCGACGTCGCCAACGCGCAAGCCCAGCAAGCTCGTGCCGAGCGGCGAGAGTACAGAGACGAAACCCTGCGCCGGCTCGGCGTCATCGGGATAGCAGACCGTGAACTTGCCGGGTGCAGCCCCTACTGTGTCGGCCAGCATCACCCGCGAATACATCGTCACGACGTCGGGTGGCACGCGGCCCGACTCCACCAGGTCGCTGTACGACAGCAACTCGTCGAGCCCTTCGAGGAAGGGCAACAACCGCGGGTCGGCCTTGGCCTGGGCCATGAGGCGCGTCAGGCGCACGTGATCGATTTCGGTGAGCGTACGCTCGAGACTGGACACTTTCATGGAACACTCCTGAAGTCAGGCGACGCGCGGGCCATTAGCGCGCGCGTCATCGCGCGGGGGTGGTTGCCCGGCGATCAGGTGTTGCGCAAAAGGGGGAAGTGAGAATCGCCGGGCTCAGGAATGTGCCTGGCGTCGTGGGCACATCCGGCGAGCCTGCGCCGTCCCGCACGCGTTCATGGCGCGGACCATCGCTTCGCGGAACGCGAAGGCCCGGTTGACGACGATGACGGCAGTGGTGTTCACACGCCAGAGTCTAAGCCATTGCGCCGCTGCGCCACAACCGCAGTGCAATACCCCAGTCGGCGTTGCCGGATTGTCGGCATCCGACAATCTACATCTTGGGCGCGGCCTTGCGGTCGGCCGCGACCTTCTGCGCCGTGGGCCGTTCGCCTATGAATTTCGTGTAGCTCCTGTGGTCGATGCCACCTGCCGAAAGCAGGTCTTCACCGAACACCGTCTTGGTCGCCAGCGCGACGAGTGGCAGGTGGTTGAACGCGGAGCAGTCGGCCTGAGTGAAGGTATCGCCCGCCACGAAGGGCGCGAATTTCGCCAGGCGCTTGAGCGCGGCGATGTTCTTCTCAAGCTGCTTGCGGATGCGCGCTGCATTGGACTCGCCGAGGGGCGCGCCGCCGAAGAACGCCTGGCCATACAACTGCCGCGCCACCATCTCGATGTGCCAGTCGATGAACGTTGTCAGCTCGCGAACCTTGGCCGCGGCGAACGGGTCGGCCGGCAGCAGCGGCGGCTGGGGATAGGTGGCCTCGATCCACTCCATGATCGGCTGGCTTTCGCACAGTGTCCCCTGCTCCGTGGTGATGTAGGGGATCTTCGCGAGCGGCGAGGCGGCCAGCACGGCATCTTCGGTGCTGTGCGTCGCCTGGTGGGTCTCGGTGAAAGGCACACCCTTTTCGAGCAGCGCGAGCTTGACCTTGTTGTAGTAGTTCGAGACGGCTAAACCGTGAAGCGTAATCATGAAAGTCTCCGAAATGTGCTGCTACTGTAGCCGCGCCGCCCGCCCGGCATTGCAACTCTCGTGACACTACGGGTTCACGGCATGCCGCAACGCGGCCCGCGCGAGCAGCCGCGTCGAATCCAGCGTCGGCAGCGGCGAGTTCGCGTCGTTGATGATCAGCGGAATCTCCGTGCAGCCGAGGACGACGGCGTCGCACCCCTCGCCTTGCATTCGGCCGATCACCTGCTGGAAATACGCGACGGCTTGCGCTGACGTGACCCCATATACCAGTTCGTCCATGATGAAGCGGTTGATCTGCTCGCGCTCGTCGGCCGTGGGCCGCAGGAAATCCAGCCCGCGCGCGGTGAGCTTCTGCGGATAGACGTCGCTTTCGACCAGCCACTTCGTCCCCGTGATCGCGAGGCGCCTGAACCCCCTTTCCACGGCCTGCCCCGCCACGACATCCGCGATATGCAGCCAGGGCAGCGGCGAGCGCGATTCGACGTACGGCAGCGCCTGGTGGATCGTGTTGTCCGGGCAGATGAGGAAATCCGCGCCGATACGCGCGAGCTTTTCCGCCGACGCGAGCATCAGCTCTCCCACGCCCTTCCAGTCATCGCGGTAGATGCGCTCCATGTAATCCGCCAGCGATGGCGTGTGCATCGACACCTCCGGATGCGCGTGGGGCCCGAGCAGCTGCGCACCCTCGGTGCAGATGGTGCGGTAGCAAAGCGACGCGCCTTCGGCCGAACACGCGACGATGCCGATGTGCTGCGTCATACCGGCTTTGCGGCTGCCTGCACCTGGCGTGAGCCGAGGTGGATGCCGCCGTCCAGCAGGAGCAGCTCGCCGGTGACGCTGCGCGCGCCATCCACCAGCCACACGATGGCCTCGGCCACGTCTTCAGGACTGGAAGCGCGCTGCAACGGTACGCTGGACTCGAAGGACGCCTTCACTTTATCGAAGCCCGCTTGGCCCATGCCATCCACGAACCAGCGCGAAGTGACCAGGCCGGGGCAGACGGCGTTGACGCGAATCTCGGGCGCGAGCTCTCGCGCGAGGTGCAGCGTCATCGAGTTCACCGCCCCCTTGGACGCGATGTAAGGCATGGATGAGCCGATTCCCAGCGAGCCCGCCACCGACGAGACGTTGACGATGCAGCCGCGCGCGGCCTTCAGCGAGGGCACGCAGGCCCGCACCATCTGGAAGGTGCCGACCACGTTCACACCCATGATCCGCTGGAAGGCTGCTGCGTCCAAAGCTTCCCAGGCGGCGTCCCTGCCGAACACGGAGGTGCCCGCGTTGTTGACAAGGGCATCCAGCCGCTTCCAGCGTTTATGCGCCGCCTGCACCATCGCCTTGCAATCGGCGTCCTCGGCGACGTTGCCGCGCAGCAGCAGCGTGTCGGCACCGGCCTCCCTGCACGCTGCCTGAGTTGCCTGCGCCTCGCTTTCGCTCTTCGAGTAATTGATCAGCAGGTTGTAGCCGCGCCGCGCGAGGGCCAGGGCCGTCGCCGCCCCGATCCCGGTGGCCGAACCCGTGACGATGGCCGCCTTGCGTTCGATCACGGCTTCAATCGGGCTTGGCGCCCGACTCCTTCACCACCTTGGCCCACTTCGCGGTTTCGGCCTGCATGAAGGTGCCGAGCGCTTCGGGCGTGCCCGTGGCTACTTCCAGGCCCAGCGTGGCGAGCTTCTCCTTCACGTCGGGCAGCGCCATCACGCGTGCCGTCTCGGCATTGATGCGCATCTGCACGTCCTTGGGCAAGCCGGCCGGTGCGTACAGAGCGAACCACGACGTCGCTTCGAACCCGGGCAGGCCCGATTCAGCGATGGTCGGGATGCTCGGCGCCGCGGGCGAGCGGGCGGCGCTGGTGACGGCAATCGCCTTCACTTCGCCGGCCTTCACCAGCGGCAGTGCGGAGGGCATGTTGTCGAAGATCATCGCGATGCGGCCGCCCAGCAGATCGGGCACGGCCTGGGCACGGCCCTTGTACGGGATATGCTGCATCTTCACGCCGGCCATGGTGTTGAAGAGCTCGCCCGAAAGGTGGATCGACGTGCCGCTGCCGGACGAGCCAAACGACAGTGGCGTTTTCTTCGCCAGCTCGACCAGTTCCTTCACGGTGTTGGCGGGCACGTTCTTGTTGACCACCAGCAGGTTGGGGGTGGACGCCAGGAACGTGATGGGCGTGAAATCCTTGATGTGGTTGTACGGCATCTTGTCGTACAACGCGGCGTTGATCGCATGCGTGCCGACCGTGCCCACGACCAGCGCCGTGCCATCGGCCGGGCTCTTGGCCACGAAGTCCGCGCCAATGTTGCCGCCCGCCCCCGGCTTGTTGTCAACAGTAATGGACTGGCCGAGCGACTGGCCCCACTTGTCCGCAAGGATGCGGGCGAGCGTGTCGGGCGCGCCACCGGGCGGGAACGTCACCACGATCCTCACCGGCTTGGTGGGCCACACGGCAGGTTGCGCCTGGGCCAGGGTGGCCAGGGCAAGGCCGACCAGCAGCACGCTGGCGGCGATGAACAGTTTACGAACGCTGGGCTTCGTTATCGAACGTGTCGGCATGGGCGGGGTCTCCTTGGGCCGCCCAGCTTACGCCGCCCTCGCCGGCATGTCATCGCGGGTTTGACCCGCTTACGAAGCGGTTAATGCCGTCACATCCGCGTCAGCGCTGCAGTACGGCGTCCTCGACCAGGGCCTTGTACACATAGCCCGCCCCGAAATCCTTGTCGACGCGAACCACTCCCTTGGCGGTGACGACATCGCCCACCTTGGCCTGCTCGGTCGTGGTGATCACCAGGTCGTTGGTCTTGTCGGCCGCAGCGCCGGAGCCGTCACGCAGGTGGATCCAGTTGCGGCCCATGATGCCGCCGCTGAACTTCACGACCTTGCCGCGCACCAGCACGGGCTTGTCCTTCACGTCGCCCGGCTTGGCCATGATCTCACCCACGGTGCGGGCGTTCGCGCCCACGGCCTTGGGCACCTTGACATCGAGCGTCTCCGCCGCCTTGGGCACACCCGTGTGCGGCGACACGGCCGCGCTCTTGCCGGCCGCGCTTCCGGGGCCTGCCGCGAGATTGCCGAACACCACCGTCTTGAACGTCCGCTTGAGCGACTTGCTCTCGAAATTGTTCATCACCGTGATGTCTTCGAGGGTGACGATCGCGCCCTTCTTGACCTGGGTGGTGGCCACCGCACCCCAGGTTTCGCCGTTGGCCGTCCTCATGCGCAGGTAGGTGTAGCTGTCCACCTGCAGCACTTCGAGTACTTCGCCCGTTACCGAGCCGGCCGCCCAGGCGAGCGCCGACGCGGCCAACATCCAGATCACCAATAACTTCTTCATACCCGGGGCTCCTTGAGTCGAAGATCCAGCATATCAGCGAGGTCGTGAGCCGCACCCCGGCGAAATTCGCCGCGGACGATCTAGATCAAGCGGGGCCGCCTTCGGGCTTGTCCCGGCGCTTGAGGGGCTGCCAGCCCGCGAACTCGGGGTGGTGGCGCTTTGTCACCGGGCCGTCGAAATCCCAGGCGATGCACTTGCCCAGGTGGTAGGGCGGCTCGCTGCCCTCCTGGGCGGGCAGGCCGGCCTGGCGGCGCAGGCGCTGCTGGTAGGAGGGAATCGTCTGGTAGGCGGCCGTCGCCATGTTGAACAGCAGCTCGCGCAAGTGTGTGCAGCCGCGGATGCCGCCCAGCGCGCGTTCGATTGCCACGCGCCAGCCCGGACCGAGCGTGACGCCCACCATCTTCTGCATCGGCGCATTGCCCTGCTGGCACTCGTCGAACGGTGTGTGGTCCTGCGAGCTGGCGATCTCGCGGATAGTCATGGAGTCATCCACCGTCACGCGGATCGACATGCCGTGGATGGGAGTGCCCGGCGGCATCAGCCCCCGCTCGGAACGCTCCAGGGGGTAGCTCTTGGTGTCGGACATCTCGGCTTCGATGTCCCACAACCCGTCCTCGCGGTGGTAGCCGCGAAACACGACGGCGCGGGTGTGCAGGTGGGTGCGGGGTTGGGGTGCGGGCAAGGGCATGGGAGGCTTCGTTTACTGCGAAACCCCCATTTTCGCAGGCCTACTCGCCCAGGCGCTTGGCGGCCTCGCGCCGGCCCATGCCTCGCAACGTGGCAATGGCCTCGATCTGTTTGGCGCGCGGGCGGGTCTTGCCGCTTTCCCACTTGTACACGGACAACGCGGAAACGCCCAACAGCTTGGCCACGGCCGCTGCCGACAACCCCAGGCGCTTGCGCTGCGCCGCGAGGCCCTTGGCGCTGAAGCGAAGGTTGCCGGCTGGCTCCGCCATTTCCTTCGGTGCCGCGATTCGGGTGGTAACTTTGCCCAGGCGCTTGACCTGCTGCTCCAGCGCCTGCAGGCGCCGCTTGAGGTCGGCGATCTGCCCGCGATATTGAGATACCGACTTCTTGAGGGCCTGCGTTTCACCCCGTACTTCCTTGCGGGAGACCCGGGAAATTTCGCTTTTAAGAATCGATCCGATGTTTGGCATTATGTTGATTGAATTGCGGACGCCTCGCCCCGGTTTCTGCGCCGGTGCTCCCACGGCCGCGATTGTGGCTCCGAGGCTTACATCTTAGCGCGTGAAAATAAAGCTTGCGGCTTAATATCACCCACCCGCCACGCAGCCGTCAGGAAAGACATGAAACGTGCCAACTTGCTGTTGCTGACCGCATTGGCCATGATGGCCTTCGCCGCCAATTCAGTGCTGTGCCGCCTCGCCCTGCGCCACACGCAGGTCGACGCCGCATCGTTCACAGCTGTCCGGCTGGTGTCCGCGGCACTGGTGTTGTGGCTGATCGTGCGAATCCGATCGCGCGGGCCTTCGACGGGCGGCAACTGGCCCTCGGCGCTCGCGCTCTTCACCTACGCCGCGGCTTTTTCATTTGCCTATACGGGGTTGCAGACGGGCATCGGCGCGCTCATCCTGTTCGGCTGCGTACAGGCCACCATGGTCGGGCACGGGCTGTGGCGCGGGGAGCGTCTGAACCTGTTCCAGGTCGCGGGCATGGGCATCGCCTTCGCGGGCCTGGTCGGGCTGCTGGTCCCGCAGGGGGCCCTGCCGGCCCCACCCCTCGGCTCGGCCGCGCTCATGATGGGCGCCGGCATCGCGTGGGGTGTTTATTCACTGCGCGGCCGTGTCGCGCAGGACGCGACGGCTGCCACGCAAGGCAACTTCGCCCGCACGGTGCCGATGGTGGCCATGCTCGCACTCGCCAGCTTGCAGTACTTGCGCTACGACGCGGCCGGCATGGCATTGGCGGTCGCATCCGGATCGCTTGCATCCGGCCTGGGTTACGTGGTGTGGTACATGGTCACGCCCCACCTGAAAGCCGCTCACGCGGCGACGGTACAGCTGTCGGTGCCCCTTATCGCCACTGCGGCAGGCGCCGTGCTGATGGGTGAGTCCATGAGCGCGCTGCAACTGCTGGCGGGTGCCGCTATCGTGGGCGGAATATGGCTGTCGCTGTTCAAGCGTGCCGTGACGGGCGGGCTGAAGACGCCCTAGGACTTCGCGGCCTGCTCATCCACGTCCGAAAGGGCCATAGCGCCCCCCCGAACAGCTTGTTTCAGTCAAACTTAAGGTCATGAACCCATCCTTTTGGGTCTGGCTTGCGTTTGGCATCGCCGCGTTGCTGGTGCTGGTGATCTGGTCGATCAAGCGGCACCGAGCGCCCGTCCTCACGGTCAAGTCCGACCTTTCCATCGACGAACTCGTGCCATCGCTTTCGGGCCTGACACTGGGCACCGCCGTGGGAGGCAATTCGGTCGAAGTGTTCGAGAACGGTGCCTTCTTCGACGCACTGCTCGAAACGATCGGCCGGGCCGAACATTCGGTGCACTTCGAGACCTTCCTGTGGAAGGAAGGCGCCCTGGGGCAACGGGTGGCCGACGCGCTCACGGCGCAGGCGCGCGCAGGCAGGCAGGTGCGCGTGCTGCTGGATGCCGTCGGCTCGAAGCTCGCCGGGAAGGACGCCGTGCAGCAAATGCGCGACGCGGGCTGCAAAGTCAAGTTCTTCCACAAGCGCAAGCTGCTGAATGTGGGCGTGTTGAATGACCGCGACCACCGCAAGATCGTCATCGTCGACGGCCGCGTGGCCTTCGTCGGCGGCCACTGCATCGTCGACGAGTGGCTGGGCAACGCGGAGGACGGCAAGCACTACGCCGACGTCAGCGTGCGCCTGCACGGGCCCATCGTGCACAGTGTGCAGTCGGCCTTCAGCGAGAACTGGGGTGGCGAAACCGGCGAGCTGTTCGTCGGAAACGAGTTTTTTCCGAAGCTGGAGCCCGCCGGCGAGACGGAGATCCACGCCGTGTTCCTGAAGCCGCAGGGATCGGCGCCCGCCGTGAAGATCCTGCACCACACCGTGATCTGCCTGGCCCGCAAGCGCATCTGGATCCAGAATCCCTACTTCATCCCGGAACCGGAGGCGATCGACGCTTTCGGCGAGGCCGTCAAGCGCGGGGTGGACGTGCGAGTGATGATGCCCTCCACCAGCGGCTCGGACAACCCGATGGTGCAGCACGCTGGGCACCGAAATTTCGAGAAGATGCTCAAGTGCGGCGTGCGCCTGTTCGAATACCCGCACACGCTGCTGCACCAGAAGGCGATGACGGTGGACGGCGTGTGGAGCGCCATCGGCTCCAGTAACTTCGACGATCGCTCTTTCGAGACCAACGACGAGATCACGCTGGCTATCAAGGACGCCGCCCTGGCCGGGCAGCTGGATGCGATCTTCGAGAAATACGTGGCGCGCTGCGATGAGATCAAGCTGGAAAAGTGGCGCAAGCGCGGGCTGTGGCACAAGCTCAAGGACAACACGGTGTACGTGATCAATGAGCTGCTGTAGCACCCGTCCTGTCGAAGCCCGCAGCCACCAATGTGGGCGCGCCACCGGTGAAATACCAACACTCCGGCGGCGGGCGCGCGCCAACCCCTTTCGTCAAAAAATTGCAATGGTGCGTGCGAAATCTCCATCTCGATCTCCATAAGCCCGCCTCGCACAATGAGGTTCAAGGAAAGAAACCGCCATGAACCGCATGCCCTCCCTCTTCGTCTCCCACGGCGCCCCCACTTTCGCCATCGAGCCCGCGCTGGCGGGCCCGCTGCTGCGCCAACTCGGCCGCGAACTACCCAGGCCGAAGGCCGTGCTGGTGTTCTCGCCGCACTGGATGACGCCGGGCGTGCGCGTGAGCTCCACCGCCACGCCCGAGACCGTGCACGACTTCGGCGGCTTTCCGGCCGAGCTGTACCGCATCCAGTACCCCGCCCCCGGCAGCCCGGAGGTCGCCGCCCGCGCGCTCGAACTGCTCAACGCCGCGGGGTGGAGCCGCGCGCTCGCGCCGCTCGCTGACGAAGGGGTGCTGCTGCTCGGCTCGGGAAGCATCACTCACAACCTGTACGAGTTCCGGCAGGAGATCGGCGCTGCCGGTTCGGCCTATGCAAGCGAGTTCGTCGAATGGGCACGGGCCGCGCTGCGACGCCATGACGAGGCCGGGCTGGTCAACTACCTCACCGCGGCGCCGCATGCGCAACGCGCGCACCCGACGCCCGATCACTACCTGCCGCTGCCCTTCGCGTTCGGCGCGGCCGCCACCGATGCGCCGGTGCGAGTGCTGGACGGCGGCATGACGTATGGAGTGCTGGCCATGGATGCCTACCTTTTTGGCGAGAACAAGGGATCGAACTCGTGAGCGATGCGATCCTGGTCCATGCGCCCACGGCGGCCTCGCAGGTGTTCCTCTTGTTCCACGGCGTCGGCGCGTCCGCGGCCGGCCTCGTGCCGCTCGGGCAGCGGCTGGCCGAAGAGTTTCCGCTGGCCGCCGTGGTCAGCGTGCCCTCGCCCTACGAGTCCGATCTGGGCGCGGGGCGGCAGTGGTTTTCGGTGCGCGGCGTGACCGAGGAGAACCGGGCGGAGCGCGTCGCCGCGGCGATGCCCCTGTTTGAACGGACGGTCCAGGAATGGCAACACCGTTTCAAGGTCGACGCTGCCGCCACGACGCTGGTCGGCTTCTCGCAGGGCGCCATCATGTCGCTCGAGTCGGCCCGAATGGGCAAGGCGCTGGCTGGCCGGGTTGCCTCGATCGCCGGTCGCTTCGCGCACATGCCCGAAACCGCCCCGCACTGCACCGTTCATTTCATCCACGGTCAGGACGACGCCGTGATCCCTTCCCGTTTCGCGGTCGATGCCGCCGAGCGCCTGGCCGCGTTGGGCGCGACCGTCACGGCGGACGTGCTGTCCTTCGTCGGACACCAGATCACGCCCGCGATGGTGAACGCAATGCTCCTGCGCCTGCGCACCCGAACCGCACCAATCGGCTAGCGCAGCCCCCTGAACAGCCGGTTCAGGAAGTTCGAGATGCCGTCGATCACATCGGGATGCCCGATGATGGGGAACTCCTGCTCGGGCGGCTTCGGGCGCGGACGGGGGATGTCGAACTCGGCGCGGGCATCGATCACCTTGCCGCGTAACGCCTGCTGGAAAACGTCGCTCACGATCGGCAATGCGCTGCGGGCGCCCGGGCCCCAGCTGTCGCCCATGGTCATGCGGTTGTCGTTGAACCCCACGCGCGCGCCGGCCACGAGCTGGGGGTGCATCAGGATGAACCAGCCGTCGGTGTTCTCCTGCGTCGTGCCCGTCTTGCCGGCCAAGTCTGGCTGCATGCCCAGGCGCGCACGGATGGCCGCGCCCGTGCCCTCGTCCACCACGCCGCGCATGACGTTCACCAGTTCCAGCGACTGGCGATACGACATGGCCTGTTCCGGCTGCGTCCACTGGAAGGCCTCGAGCACATTGCCGCGCCGGTCTTCCACCTGCGAGACCATCGCCGGCTCGATGTAGCGCCCGCCGTTGGCGATCGATCCATACGCAGCCACCATCTCGCGCAGCGTGACGGGGCTGGTGCCCAGCGCGAGCGACGGCACCTCGTCCAGCTTGCTCAGGCGCACGCCCAGGGCACGGGCCAGGTCGGCCGCGCGGCGCGGGCCCACCTGCATGATCAGTTGCGCGGTGATGGTGTTCTTCGAATAGACCAGGCCATCGCGCAGCGACATTGGCAACCCCGACGGGGGCGTGCCGTCGGCAGGGCTCCAGATGTCGCCGCCCGGAACCCGGATGGCGAGTGGCTCGTCCATCAACATGTCCCGCGGGCTCATGCCCATCTCGAAAGCCGCTCCATACACGAATGGCTTGAACGTGGAGCCAGGCTGGCGCCGCGCCTGGTTGACGTGGTCGAACTGTTCGGTCGCGAAATCGCGGCTGCCCACCCAAGCCAGGATGTGGCCGTTGCGCGGGTCCAGCGCCATGAAGCCCCCTTGCAGCGGCACTGCCTCTTCGCCCTTCTTGCGACGGCGGTCCGCGAGCGGCTGCAGCGCATCGAGCTGCCGGGTCAATGCCTGGTTCGCAGCCTTCTGCAATTTCGCGTTCAGCGTGGTGCGCACGACCAGCCCGTCGGCGTAGATGTTGAGGCCGCGCGCATCGGCCCAGGCTATCAGCCACTTGCGCACCCATTGCGCCACGTGCGCCGCCGGGCCGGGGGCCTGGTCCTGCCGCTCGAAGTCGAGCCGCAGAGGCGCCTTGGCGAGACTCTCGGCGCGCTTGGCATCGAGCTTGCCGTGCTTGACCATCTGCGCCAGCACCAGGTTGCGCCGGTCGCGCGCGCGCTCCGGGTTCAAGACCGGGTTGTAGTAGCTCGTGCCCTTGAGCATGCCCACCAGCGTGGCCGACTCGAGCACGCTCAGCTGGCTGGCGGACTTGTCGAAGTAGGTGCGCGCGGCCATCTCGATGCCGAAGGCGTTGTAGAGAAACGGCACCGTGTTGAGGTAGGTCTCGAGGATCTCGTCCTTGGAGTAAACCGCCTCGATCTTGAAAGCCGTGAGCGCCTCCTTGACCTTGCGGTGCACGCTGATCGAACGGCCGATCTCCTCGGGGTAAAGGTTACGCGCGAGCTGCTGCGTGAGCGTGGAGCCGCCCTGGGTGTTGCCGCGCAACGTGTTCAGAACGGCTGACGCGGTTCGCCGCACGTCGATGCCGTGGTGGCTGTAGAAGCGGTGGTCTTCCGTGGCGATCAGTCCATTGATCACATGCGGCGAGATCTTCGACAGCGGCACCCACTGGCGGTTCAGGCGCCTGAACTCGGCCAGCACGATGCCGTCGGACGACATCACCACGGACGGAAACTCGGACTTGGCCTTGCGCAGGTCGGAGATGCTTGGCGTGAACGGCAGCACGGCCAGCACGTACAGCAGCACGAGCGCCGGCAGCACGAGGGCCGCGCGCACCGGGTAGCGGCGGGCGAGCGCCCAGAGGCGGCGAAGGAGATCGGTGACCCACGCTAGGGCGCGGGCAAGCAGCGGCGGCATGGGCAGACTCTAACTGCTGGGCTGCCACCTGAGTCGTAGGACTTGGCGCACAAGCGGAAAGAGGTGCTGTAACGAAACAACCAACACCATCCACTTGGATGGTGCTAAGATGGCGCCATGCCTAAAGCCAGCTCCAAGTCACTGACTCCCGCCGCCAGGCCCATCGACGAGAAGATCACCATCAACCTCGGCTGTGTGGACCTGGGGCAGATCGACCTGCTGGTGCAGGAGGGCTTCTACGCCAACCGCACCGACCTGATCCGCACCGCCATCCGCAACCAGTTGGCCGTCCATGGGGACGCCGTGCGACAGGCGATTTCCCGCAAGACGCTGGTGCTCGGCATCCAGCACTACACGAAGGCCGACCTGCAAAAGGTCAAGACGGCCGGCGAGAAGCTGCAGATCCGCGTGCTGGGCCTTGCCACCATCGACACCGCCGTCACGCCGGAGCTGGCGCTGGCGACGATCGAATCCATCACCGTGCTTGGCGCGCTTCATGCGAGCCCTGCCGTCAAAGCGGCGCTGACCCAGCGCATCCGCTGAATACATACCTGAAAGTACCCATGAACCTCGACTTCCAGCGCCTCATGAAGGCCGCTACACGCTTCACGCGGGGTGGCGACCTGCGAGCCGCGACCGCGGCCATCCAGTCCGCATTGATGCGCAATGCGCCGGCACGGGAGCGCCCGCAAACGGACGACGTCATCGACGTTCAGGCCAACGATGTTGCCGCCGCGCCCCGGGCGCTTCATGCGCAAACGGCGCCGCCGCCGGCAGCCACCGCGCAGCCGCTGGGCGGAGGTGAATTCATTGCCGGCCGATTCGCCACCGCCACGGACGGGCGCGATTACAAGCTCTACATACCGCCCCAAGCGGGCCAGCGTCCCCTGCCTCTGGTGGTGATGCTGCACGGCTGCACGCAGAACCCCGACGATTTCGCCGCTGGCACCGGCATGAACGAGGCAGCGCGCGCGCAAGGCTTCTTCGTGCTGTATCCCGCGCAATCGCAGAAAGCCAATGCACATCGCTGCTGGAACTGGTTCAAGCACAACCACCAGGAACGCGGCCGTGGCGAGCCCGCCTTGCTGGCGGGCATGACGCGCGACGTGATGGCCCGGCATGCGATCGACCCTGCGCGTGTATTCGTAGCCGGCCTGTCGGCGGGCGGGGCGATGGCTGCCATCATGGGCGAGGCTTATCCTGAGCTGTTCGCTGCTGTGGGCGTGCACTCGGGGCTGGCGGCCGGTTCGGCCAACGACCTTCCCTCCGCATTGGGTGCGATGAAGCGCAGCGCGGCCAAGGCATCAGGCACCGCGTCGGGCGTGCCCACCATCGTGTTCCACGGCGATGCCGATGGCACGGTGCATCCTGCCAACGGCGCGCACGTGATCGCGGCCAGTGTCCATTCCGCTGCCGACGTGCAGACGGAACAGGGCCTCGCCACAGGTGGACACCGCTACACCCGGCACGTGCATCGCGGGACCGACGGAGGACAGGTTGTCGCCGAGCACTGGGTGGTGCACGGCGCCGCCCACGCGTGGTCAGGCGGCAGTGCGAAGGGTTCCTACACGGATCCGCGCGGGCCGGACGCCACCGCGGAGATGCTGCGGTTCTTCATGGGGCATGGGACGACACGGTAACACGCGCGTCGGCTCGCGGCCGGGGCAGCTCAAACTGGTAGATCGTGTCATTGAGGTGGCGGGTGACTTCCTCGATGTCGGCGTCGCTCCAGCCGAGCGAGGCCGCGGCCTGCCAGCGGTGCACCTCCGCGCGCAGGGTGGTCCAGTCTCGCGCCTGGTGTCGCGCGCGCCAGTGCATCTGCGTGTTGTGACACTCGATGCAATGGGTTGAGTACAGCATTTGGCCGCGCGTGGATGCAGGCGGCTGCTGCTCAGGCTGGGTGAAAGCCTGCATGGCCGCGACGGCCAGCAAGGCCACCGAAAGGTAACGGACAAGCAGTAGCGAGCGCCTGGTCATGCCTTCATGCTAGAGCGCGCCGGCAAGACAACAATGCGCTGCATCAATGGTGCGTCGGCTCTGCTGGCTGCACGATGTCTTCGTAATGCCGGAACTCGTGGCAGCTCTTGGCCCAATGGCGGTTGGTGGCCTGCCGCGTGCCCACACCGACAAGCGTGCGGCCGGCCGCCCTGACCTTCTGCGCAAGCGGCATGAAATCGCTGTCGCCGGCCACCACGATCACTGTCGCGATGTGGGGGAAGCGCGCCATGTCTTCCGCGGCGTCCAGGCACAGCCGGATGTCCGCACCGTTCTTGGCGGTGGCGCCGGGCGGGAACAGTTGCACCAGCTCCACAGCGTTCTGCAGCAATACGTCGCGGTAGCGGCCGAAGAACTGCCAGTTGCAGAAAGCCCGGTTGATCGCGATCGGCCCGAATGACGCGGCCATGTCCACGATGGCCTGGATGTTCACCAGGGGCTCCTGCGGCTTGAAGCGGTTGTCAGGGCGAGCGTAGGAGCCCGGGTCTTTCTCTTCGCACAGGCTCGCGTGCAGGTTTTCGAAATCCCAGTAGAGGGCCACGAACCGGCCGGCGTTGTTGTTCTCGTTCCCTGGCATGGCGCCTCCCAAAAGCCGATGGTAGCGCCCGGCTGGGTTTTAATGGAGCCACGAACCCCGGAAGGCTTGCATGGACGACTTCAACGCCACCCCTCCCCCGCCGCGCAACCTGTGGCTGCGCGCAGTGCAAACACTGGTATTGCTGGTCGCGCTCTACATCGCGATGTGGCTCCTTTGCATCGTGTCCATCGTGCAGTTGCTGGCGGTCGCGGTCAACGGCCACCCCAACGAGGACATGCGCAAGTTCGCGCGATCCCTCGGCGTATACATGGGCCAGATTGCGTCTTTCGGCAGCTTCACCAGCGACGACCTGCCGTTCCCCTTCGGCGACTGGCCGGCATCACCGAACGTGTCGGCGCCGTAGGGAACAGCCCTCCTCTGCCTCAACGTTTGCTTACAGCAGAGGCACAAGCGCAGCAGCAGCGCCTACAGTGGCCGCACGGGCCGCCCCCGCGCGCTGCCCATCAGGGAGGCACCATGCGTTTAATGAATTTCGTGCTCACGGTCGCGCTCGCGATATTTCCGCTGCTGGCCACCACCATGGCCATCGCCGCAACGCAGCAGCAGCAGACGCAGAAAGTTGTCAAAAAGGCCGTCAAGAAGGCCGTCAAAAAGCCGGTGAAGAAATCCGTCAAGAAAACGCCTGCGGCTGTCCCCAAACCCAGCACCGATGTCGAGCGCAGGCTCACCCGCGCCGGCGATTACCGGTTCTCCATCCAGCATGACGGCCTCGCGCGCACCTACCGCGTGCACGTACCCCCGCGCTATGACCCGGCCGAGCCCGCGCCCGTGCTGGTGGCGCTGCACGGCGGGGGCGTGGACCGGGTGGGCGACGACGGCTTTGACAGCCTGGCGCGTGAATCGGACTTGAATGGCTTCATCGCGGTGTACCCCGACGCCTGGACGGCGCCGGGCCAAGGCAAGCGCGCCGCCTGGAACGCGGGCCACTGTTGCGGCGACGCGCACGAGCGCAACGTGAACGATGTCGGATTCGTCGCGCAGGTGGTGACCCACGTTTTCAGGCAGGTAAGCATCGACCGCGAGCGCATCTATGCGGCGGGCGTGTCCGATGGCGGCATGATGGCCTTGCGACTGGCCTGCGACCTGCCCAACCTGTTCCGCGGCGTCGCCTCGGTCGGCGGCGCCGTCAGCACCACCCACTGCACGCCGGGCAAACCGGTCTCCGTGCTGCAGTTCCATGCCAGGAACGACCCGCGCGTGCCCCTGGCTTCGGCGCGCGCAACGGCCGTCAAGTGGGCCGAACTGAACGGCTGCAGCAATACGCCGCGTCTCGTGCTGGAAAAAGCCGGCGCCTATTGCGAGGCGTGGACGTACTGCCGCCGCCAGACCATGGTGCAGATGTGCGTGACCGATACGGGCGGCCATTCGTGGCCGGGCGCCAAGGCCCGCGTGGCCACGGCCGCGCCTTCGAAGGCGATCTCGGCGACCGACGCAATGTGGGGCTTCCTCATCTCGCACTGACCGCGCAAAGTCGTTGATCTAGAGCAGGAAAGCGGCCCTTTTGGGGTGGCCTCGAGGGGGGCGTCTGGCATACGCTGGGCGCTGAAACCCACGCCCCCTCCTTTTCCCCATGGCCGCCAATTCAATCCTGCACAGCGAGCCGGTGAGCCGTTCCGCCGCGCCCAGGAGGCGGCCCGGCAGCCGTCTCTACACATGGATGGCCCTCGCCGCCGCGCTGATCGTCTTCGCGGGCTTTGCCCGGACTTTCTACCTGCGCAGCAGCTCCGGCGCGCCTCCTCTATCGGCCTCGCTGGTGGTCCACGGCATCGTGATGACTGCGTGGTTCGTGCTGTTCTTCGTGCAGGTATGGCTCGTCGGCGTGGGCCGCACCGACCTGCACCGCCGCCTGGGCGTCTTCGGGATGGTCTTGGCGGTGCTGGTGCTGTGTGTCGGCGTGGCCGCGACGATCGATGCGGGACGCCGCGGTGTGAGCCCTGCGTCGGGCATCGTCACGCCGCTGGAGTTCATGGCCGTGCCGCTGTTCGACATGCCCGTGTTCGCTGGCCTGGTGGGCGTTGCGTTCTTGCTGCGGCGCAGGCCCGATGTCCATAAGCGACTGATGGTGCTGGCCAGCCTGGGCATGCTGACGCCGGCCATCGCGCGCATCCCCTTGCGCTTCATCCAGGACGGCGGGCCGCCCGTGTTCTTCGGGCTGGCGATCATGGTGGTGCTGGCCTGTGTCGCGATCGACACCGTGCGAAATCGCAAGTTGCACCGCGCGTATGCATGGGGCGCATTGTTGATCGTCACCATGATTCCGCTGCGGCTTTTCATCGCGAGCACCGAAGCGTGGACGCGGCTTGCGGGCTGGCTCGTGGCCTGAGCCGAGGCGAGGTGGCGCTACAGCGCTTACTCGTACTGACCCGCGACGCCGCTGCGCTCGCTCCCGGAGCCCGAGCCGTCCACCACCCGTTCGAGCTCGGCGGCCAGCTTCTGGTCGAGTTTGCGCAGCCGGTCCAGGTCCTCCCTGGCGCGGGGCAGGTTGCCCTGCTGCACGAACAGCACGCCGCGGTACATGTAGGCCTGGGCCAGACCCGGCTTGAGCGCGATGGCCCGGTCGTAGTGCGCCAGTGACGCCTCGAAGTTGTGCCGCCCTTGCATGCGCAGCGAGAACGCCAGGTTGTTGTGCGCTTCGGCCAGCTTGTCGTCGATGGCCAGCGCGGCCTCGAACTTCTGCTGCGCCTCCTTGAAGTTGCGCGCGACGAGGAGCGCCACGCCGTCGTTGTAGAGACGCACGGCGCTCGCGCGCTCCGAGTTTTCAGGCACGGGCAGCGGATCGCTCTCGACGCCATGCGCCGCCGCCCCGGCAAGCGCCAGCAGCGATGCGATCCACCAGACCCGCAAGCCCTTCATCGCGTCACCGACTCCCGCGCCAGCTGCACGCCGGGGACGCCGGCATCCGCCTGCGCTGTCTGCCGCGCGACCTTGTCGGCATGATCACGGGCCTTCGACGCATCGCCGGCGCGCTCCGCGGCCAGTGCGGCGCCCGCCATCGCCCGCAGGCGGTTGGGCTCCTTGGTCAGCACCATCTCGAATTCGCGAAGCGCCCCAGCGGAGTCACCGCGTTCGAGCAGCGCGCTTGCAAGCACTTCGCGCGCCGGCAGCAGCGGCCCGGGCGACACAACGTGCTTTTCGCTCGCGTCTTCACGATCGGCTGCCTGCCGCAAGCCGGCGATGCCCGCGTCGGCCTGCCCGGCCTTGAACGCCGCGAAGCCACGCACCACGCTCTCCTGGATGCCGATCTGCTCGACCCAGTAGCCTAGCTTGAGCTCCTCGGCGCGGGCACGCAGGGCCTGCAAGCGGGCCAGTTCGGCCTCGACTGCCGGCGCATCGCGCAACGCAGCGGCGCCCAGGGCGCGTGCATAAGCATTGGCCGCCTCGGCCTGCGGATACTTCGCCCACGGATAAGCACCCCGCGCGGGGGTAAGGGGAAGCTTGGCCGCCTCCGCCCAGTTGCCGCGCTCGAGCGCGACTCGTGCCGGTACTGCCGCGAAGGCATAAGCGGCGGCGAAGACATCGGGCCGCTTCTCGAAAGTCGCGGTCTTGTCGCTCACTGCCTTCGCGGCCTTGTCCTGCCCCATCTGCAGGTGGGCGTAGACCATGTAGTCGTACGCGTGCAGCGCGTTCGCTCCGCTGGCCTTGTCTGACGAAGCCGATACGGTATTGGCCGTGACTGAATCGCTCCATGCACCCACGCGCGTGAAGATGTGCGAAGGCATGTGCTGGGCGTGTGGCGCGGCCGGCGCGATCTTGCTGTAGCGGCGCGCCGCGGGCAATCCCTGCCCCGCCAGCGGCGGATAGTCGTAGCTGTGGATCAGGTAGTGCGCCGCGCCGGGATGCTCCGGCTGGCTGGCGAATACCGGCTCGAGAAGCTTCGCGGCGCGCAGCTGGTTGCCGTACTGCTTGTCGGCCGGATCGAAGTTGGCGGACAGAACGAGGCTATAGATGATCGTGGCTTCGGTGTCCTTCGGGTACTTGGCGGCGACTGCCCCAAGCGCCGTTTCCATGGCCTTAGCGCGCGTGCGATGGTTGAGTTTGTCCGTGTCCTGGAAGAAGATGGCCAGCGCATCGACATAGTCTTTCTCGCGCTGGGTAGAAAGCCCCGTCTTGCGCGCCTGCTCCATCAGCGCCGCGCCTTCGGCGAGCGTTGCCGCCGACACGTTGCCCGGCCACACGAACGGATTGTCGAGCGAGGCCAGGGCGCGCGCCCAATGCGCCATGCCGCATTTCGGGTCAGCTTCGAGCACCCTGTCGAGCGGCGCCTTGATCTGCTCCCATGCAAAGGAGTGGTACAGAGCCATCGCGAGATTGAATTCCCGCTGCGCTGCGGCGTTGCAGCTCACTTCGAAATTCACTTTGCCCAATGCCTGGGCGTTGGACCCGTCGGCGTGCGCCGCGGGGGGAAGGACGGCACCGATCGCAGCGAACGCGATGATGCCTGGAACGAAACCTGGATTCATGGTGACCCCGCTTTCTTTCCGGCGCCGGCGGCGCGGGAATGAAATTAAGACTCAGTTCGGCGGGCAAGTCAAACACCACAGCTCGGCCGCGAACGCGGCCTGCGGGATCAGTCCGGCGTGAACTTCGCGTTGAAGGTCACCACGTCGTTTTCCAACTCGAACGTCACGAGTTGCCCATGCTTGCCATCGGCGAGCCGGTAGGCGGCGAACAGGCTGCACTTGCCGCGCAGGTGAAAGCTGGGCAGGTCGACCAGTGCATAGGGATGCGGCACGAAGACCTCGTGCAGGAACACCTCGCGGTGCTCGTTGCGCGGCGAAGGGAACAGCTTGTAGTGCTGCGTGACGATGGTGGTTTCAGCCATGGCGAAGCTAGAGTGTAGCCATCGCAACGGAGTGCAAAGATGAGTCCGCTCCCCCTGCTGCTGAGCTGAGTGAAACGGTAGACTCATCAGGATGTCACTGAAGCCAGAACTCGCATTCCTCAACGGCCGCAGTGTCATGGCTCGGCTGATGCGCGAAAAACAATGGGCCGGCACGCCGTTCGGTCCGCCGCAAGAGTGGCCGCAGTCGCTGCGCTCGGTTGTCGACCTCATGCTGGGTTCCGCCTTCCCCATGTTCGTGGCCTGGGGGCCGAACCTCAACACACTCTACAACGACGCCTACGGCGAGATCATGGGCGCCAAGCACCCGGATGGGCTGGGTAAGCCCTTCCTCGAAATCTGGCACGAGATCAGCGAGGACCTGCAGCCGCTCGCCCGGCGCGCCATGGGCGGTGAAGCCTTCTACATGGAGAACCTGCCGCTGCGCATGAGCAGGCATGGCTACGAGGAAGACACTTGGTTCACGTTCTCATGGTCGCCCGTGCTGGACGAGAGCGGCCGCATTGCGGGCATGTACTGCGCCTGCACCGAAACCACGCGAATGGTGCTGGCCGAGCAACACTTGCGCGCGCGCGAGGGATGGCTGCAGTCGCTGTTCGACCAGTCGCCCGGTTTCGCCGCGGTAGTGCGCGGACAGGACCATGTCTTCGAGATGGCCAACGAGGCCTACTACAGGGTCACCGGCAACCGCGAGTTGGTGGGCAAGGCGTTGGCCGAGGCACTGCCCGAGGTGCGGGAACAAGGGTTCATCGACCGGCTCGATAGTGTGTACAAGAGCGGCGTACCCTTCGTGGGGCGCTCCTACCCCATCACGATGAACAAAGGCCTTAACGCCCCGAATTACGAAGCCTACGTGGACTTCATGTACCAGCCGCTGCGCGACGCGGCCGGCAGGGTGCAAGGTATCTTCATCCAAGGCCACGACGTCACCGAGCAGCACCACGCGCAGCAGGCGCTGCGCGAAGCCGACCAGCAGAAGGATGAATTCCTGGCCACACTCGCGCACGAGTTGCGCAACCCGCTCGCGCCCCTGCGCAGTGCGGCGCACATCCTTTCCGCGCCGGGCGTGAGCGACGAAACCCGCGCACGCGCGACTGAAGTCATCAGCCGCCAGGTGGGCCACATGTCGCACCTGCTGGACGACCTCATCGACATTGCGCGCATCACGCAACGGCGGCTGTCGCTCAAAAAGCAGCTGGTCGAAGTCGGCGCCGTGGTGGACGCCGCATTCGAAGCCGCGCGTCCGCTGGCGGAAGCCAAGAAGCATAAGCTCACCGCCCACGTCACCAATCGCTCGGTGCGCCTGATGGTAGACCCCGTTCGCATGACGCAGGTGCTGTCGAACCTGTTGAACAATGCCACCAAGTACACGGACCCCGGCGGCAGCATCGACCTGAATGTGGGTGCATGCGACGGCGCATTGCGGTTCACCGTTTCGGACAACGGTATCGGCTTGACCCAGAGCGCCCTGAAGACCATGTTCGTCATGTTCGCGCAGGAGAAGGCCGCGCTGGAGCGATCTGAAGGGGGGCTGGGCATCGGCCTGGCGCTGGTCAAGGGACTGGTGGAACTGCACGGCGGCACCGTGTCCGCGTCCAGCGAAGGCCTGGGGCGCGGCAGTCGCTTCGTGGTCACAATCCCGACCGCTGGCACAGCGGCCGAGCAGCCGGCCGCGGCGGTGGCGGCAGAGGCGGGCAGGGCCGAGCCAGAGGCCACCGCTTCCCGCCTGGTGCTTCTGGCCGACGACAACCAGGACGCCTCGGATTTGATGGCGGAGCTGCTGCGCATGTGCGGACACATCGTGCACACCGCTCGCAACGGCACCGAGGCCGCCGAGATGGCGCTGCGCCACAAGCCCGACGTGCTGGTGCTGGACATCGGCATGCCCGGGCTGAACGGCTACGAAGTGGCGCAGCAGGTTCGCGCGCAACCCTGGGGCGCCAATCCGCTGATCATCGCGGCGACGGGCTGGGGGCAGGAGCAGGACCGGCAGAAGGCGACGCAAGCGGGGTTCGACCTGCACCTGACGAAGCCGTTCGATCCCCGCATGTTGACGGACATCATCGCGCAGCGAGGGCGGTGAAGACGCGTGGCAACCAAGTTGGAGTTCCCTATGAGCCGATTGTTCGAGCCCTGGTCCCTGGACGGGCTGCACATGCCCAACCGCATCGTCATCGCACCGATGTGCCAATACTCCGCGGACGGCGAAGGGTCCGCCACCGATTGGCACACGATCCACCTGGGCCAATTGGCGCTCTCCGGTGCGGGCCTGATGATCTTGGAGGCGACGGCAGTATCGGCGCGGGGCCGCATTTCGGCACAGGACCTCGGCCTGTATTCCGAAGCCAACGAGGCCGCGCTGGGCCGCGTACTGGACATCGTCCGCGCGCACTCGCCCATGGCACTGGCGATCCAGCTCGGACACGCGGGACGCAAAGGCTCCAGCCAGCGTCCATGGGAAGGCGGCAAGCAGATCCGCCCTGATGCACCCTTCGGCTGGCTGACCGAAGCGCCCAGCGCGGTGCCGCACGCCGAAAGTGAAGCCCCGCCGATGGCGCTGGACCACGAAGGCCTGCGGCGCGTGCGTGATGACTTCGCACAGGCCGCGCGCCGCGCCGCGCGCCTCGGCTTCGACGGCATCGAGGTGCACGGCGCCCACGGATACCTGCTGCACCAGTTCCTCTCGCCCATCGCGAACAAGAGGGACGATGAATACGGCGGCAGCCTGGAGAACCGAATGCGGTTTCCGCTGGAGGTGTTCGACGCGGTGCGCGCGGCTTTCCCCGCGGGCAAGCCCGTCTGGATGCGCATCTCGGCGACCGACTGGGTGCCGGGCGGTTGGGACATCGAGGGCACGGTGGCACTCTCGCTGGCGCTCAAGGCCCGTGGCTGCGCTGCCATTCATGTGACCTCGGGCGGCGTCTCGCCGCAGCAGGCCATCAAGCTGGGCCCGGGCTATCAGGTGCCGTATGCGCAAAGGGTGAAGGCGGAGGTAGGATTGCCTACCCTCGCCGTGGGCCTGATTACCGAGGCGGAGCAGGCCGAAGCGATCATCGCCAACGGCGAGGCGGACGCGGTGTCGCTGGCCCGTGCGATGCTATACGACCCGCGCTGGCCCTGGCATGCAGCCGCGAAGCTGGGCGCGCATGTCTTCGCACCCAGGCAGTACTGGCGCTCCCAGCCGCGGGAGCACAAGGACTTGTTCGAAGGGCTGACGTTCGGGCAGAGATAGGCTGCCCGGGCATTCAGTTCATGCCTGTACCCCGCTGTCATACTCCTTGGTTTCAGGCAATCCAACCTGGCGCACGAACGGCAGGCGCAACGTCAGACGCGTGCCACAGCCACTGGACGCCCACGTAATTTCAGCGCCTATGGCCTGGGCGCGGCGCAACTGATTGGCCAAGCCTTTCCCGCCGCTCTTGAGTGCGCGCTCGACGTCGAAGCCCGATCCGTTGTCGCTGATGGACACTGTGACTGCGTCGGCATCGGCAGCGGTGGCGACCCGGACTTCAGTCGCGTTCGCATGCTTGATGATGTTGGTGAAGGCCTCTTGCACGATTCGCAGGATGTGCAGCGAATTCCTCGGGTCAAGCCAATCGAGCGGCGGGATGTTCTGAACCTCCCAACGCAGGGCGATGCCGGTGCTCTCCAGGCGCGGCTCCAGGCGAAAACGCAGCGTCGCCAGCAACAGCAGCACATCGGACTCCACCGGCTCCATCGAATCGATCGCCAGCTTGAGATCATCGATGCATCCCTTGAGCACCTGCGCGACTTCCGCTTCGTTCAGCTGGCCACGCTCTACCACCCGCAACGCGCTGTTCAGCGATGAACCCATGCCGTCGTGCATATCCTGCATCAGACGTTGTCGTTCCTGGCTCAATGTCTGGCGGTGTTCGATCTCGCGCAGGCGCTGGTGGCTTGCTGTCAGTTCGGCCTCGCGCGCCTGCAAGCGCTGCGCCAGGCCTTCATTGGCCTGCCGCACATCCTCGGTCGCCTGGCGCCGAATCATGTTGAACCGGTAGGCCAGGGCAAAAGCCAGCAGCAGCATTTCCAGGGCGGAGCCGATCTGGTATCCGTTCATCGTGAGCGTGTTGGCCGGAAGCAGCGTCAGCGTCTTCAGCCCGACCACGGTGGTGCCCAGAATCCACACGGAAAAGGCCGCCACGAAGAACACGGCGATGCGCTGCCGCCTCCAGACCGCGCAGAAAACGCCCACGGACAGGATGAGCACCGCCGTGACCGAGATCAACACCGTGCCCGGGACGGCAAACCCCTGCGGCGAAATGGCGACTCCGACCGCAAACAACAACTGCAGGACGACAAAAACCTTGATCAACCGATCCACCCGCGGGATGACTTCTCGCGTGTTGAGCATGCGCCTCGTGAAAAGCAGCAATGCGGCGAGCGTCAGCGAACCAAAAACACTGATCGCAATGTTCGACCACAGCGTGGTCTCGGGCCATATGAACTCCTTGCCCCAGCCATTGCTTGCCGAAATCGCGAGTGCCGTGCAAGTGGCGAAGACGCTGTACAACAGATAGACGACATCCCGCAGCGCGACGAAGAGCAGCAGGTTGAACAGGATCAACGCTGACGCCATGCCGAAATACCAGGCCTGGGTTGCATAGTCGTCGCGTTCATGCGCATGAAAGGATTGCGGCTCCCACAGCAGGGCGGGAACGAGCATGGCACTTACGGATTGGACACGCAGGTACACCACCTGCTGCGAGTGGGCCGGCAGCGCCACGGGGAAGACAAACGATCGGCTTGGATAGGGCCGCGTTGAAAAGGGCGTGGCAACGCCGGTTACCAGTGATTCATAGGTGCCGTCCGCCATCGGCCGATGAAACTGGATATCTGAAAGGATCGGGTAACCCACTTCCATCATCCGCAGGGCGGGCTGCCCTGACGCATTGCGCAAGGTCAGGCGCAGCCAGTAGGCCGAGCGCTTGAACCCGTAACTGAGGGCGGGCGCCGGCGCCTGTCCCCCGGCGAAGCGACTCGCAATCTCCGGCCTTTGCATATCGGCCAGCGTCAATGCGAGGCCGGGGTCCTCGAGGACCGTGAAATACTCGGTCAACGAAACCGCATTCCGGCCAAGCTGGGCGACGTCCAGAACCTTGTCCGCCGCAACGGCCCGACCTGACAGCAGGAGCAACGCACACAGCAACAGAAATATGAAACGCATGGCTACTTTGGCAGCAGTCCCTGATTGCGCGCTTCATAGATCGCTTCGGTTCTGGACTTCACCTCCAGCTTTGCGTAGATGCGCCGCACGTAAGTCAGCACCGTATGGTGCGAAACGGACATCAATGCGGCGATCTCATTCGAAGAGAATCCCTTGGTGATGAATTCAAGCACTTCCTGTTCCCGCGCGGACAGTACGGCGCCCTGGCTCCTGGCTGCGGGCCGGAAACGCATCAGTATTTGCCGGGCGATCAGTGGGCTGATGGGGCTGCCCCCAGCGTGGAGGCTGCGTATTTCCGCGAGCAGCCTCTCCGGGGCGCTGTCTTTCAGCAGATAGCCGGATGCGCCAGCCTCGAGCGACTGCATCACATGGGTTTCGTCGCCGAATGCGGTGCTGACCATGATGTTGCATGTAGGCCATCGCACGAGCGCTGCACGGATCACGTCGATGCCGGAGCCATCAGGCAAGCCGAGGTCCACGAGCAGCACATCGGCCCGTATTTGCTCCAGCATCTGCAACCCCTGCGAACGGCTGCGCGCCACGCCGAGCAAAGTCATGTCGGGGGCCGTTTCGATCGCCGCCATCAACGCGTTCTGGAAATTCACGTCGTCTTCGACCAGGGCGACCTGGATCGGCGAACTCGCTGGTGGTGGCTGGTTTGAATGCATGACCCGCACGGCTCCTCGATACTCTCCAATCATGACACCGAAAAGTGGATAATCCCAGGTACACCCCCCAGTATCAACACAAAAACACGAGGGCCGGGCTCGCGCCGGTTGACGTTATTTCCGCAGCAATCGTGAGGCCACGACTCGGATTCAAGGGAGCGCCCGTCGCCGCCACATGGGTGGCCACTGTCTGCGCTTTCACCCCCCTCGCCGTCACGGCACAATCGGGCCAGCCGCCCTCCGAGCCCGCCACGCCAGTCGCATCCCAGGCGCTGGAGAGGGTGACGGTCGTGGGCAAGCGCCGGCAGCGCCTGCACGATGTCGCCGGCGCGGTGGACGTCCTGGAGGGCGGCGATCTCGAGGAGCGCGCAACCCGTGACCAGGAAGACATGTTCAAGCTGACCCCGGGCGTGCAGTTCAACAAGGGCCAGCCGCACCAGGCCCTGCCGACCATTCGCGGCATCGGCACCGTTGCCAACAGCGACCTGCTCGGCACGCAGCAGGCGACGACCGGGTTTTACGTCGAAGACCTGCCGTTCAGCGACCCGTTCGGCTTCGTCGGCAACCCCGATATCGCGCTGTTCGACCTGCAACGCGTGGAGTTGCTGCGGGGTCCGCAGGGCGCCCTCTACGGGTCGGCCTCCCTGGGCGGCGCGGTCAACTACGTGTTCAACAAGCCGGATCTGCAAAGCTTTCACTCGTCCTTGCTCATGGGCGTGGGCAGCGTAAGCCACGGCGGCGGCGGCCACTCGCTGGATTTGATGCTCAACGCCCCAGTCAAGGAGGACGTCGCCGGAATCCGTTTGGTCGCCTTCGACCGGCGCGACGCGGGCTACATCACCAACCTGGGCACGGGGCAGGCGCTAGCCAACAGCTTGCGCCAGCACGGCGGCCGCCTCGTGGCCGCCGTGCAACCTGCCAGCGATGTTTCCATTACCGGGACAGTGCTCACGCAACGCACAGACAACGACGATTCGTTCGCCGTCTCGCCCGACCCGCGGCAACTCACGCGCAACACGCCGACTGCTTCGTGGCGGCGCAACGAATTCAGCTTGGGCAAGCTGCAGCTGGACATGGCGCTGGGCGCCGGCCACAGCCTCACCGCGATCGCCGGCGTCATCGACAAGCGCGCTTTCTACGTCAGCGATTCGACTCGCAGCAACGAGGCGCTCGGTGCGTATTACGGCCCCTTGCTCGGCCTGGGCGTGCTGCCCGCACTGCCGGTGGCCACGTCATCGTCGGCCAGGCCGTTATGGAGCCATGCGGTGTCGCAGGAACTGCGCATCACCTCGGGCGGCGACCACGCCCTGCGCTATGTTGTCGGTGCGCTGGCACAGCGCACGCGCTTCGACTGGCGCGGCATCAGCGCTGCTCCTGGCGGCCAGTCACTGTGGGGCGCCGCCGGCGCGCTGCTGCCGAATGACCAGATCGGGGCGATCGACGTGCAGGCGAGGACGACCGAGACCGCTGTGTTCGCCGACGGCGAGTATCGTTGGCGAAACGGCGTGAGCCTGGGCCTTGGCGGCCGCGCCTACCGCACGACACTTGGCTATAGCGGGGAAACGACTTTCCTCGGCCGGTCCGCACCCCTGCAGGCTGCCAACGCGGAGCACGGCTTCACGCCCAAGCTCAGCCTGAAATACAGCTTCGGCGAGCATCAGGTCTACGTGCTTGCGTCCAAGGGCTACCGGTTCGGCGGCGTCAATCTCAACCCGCCGCAGATGTCGCCGTACCGCTCCGATTCCCTATGGAACCACGAGGCGGGCCTGCGGCTCGCCCCTTCCGCGACACTGCGGATCGACTTGAGCGCGTTCGTCATGGACTGGAAGAACGCCCAGGTATCGACCCTGCTGGCCGGCCCGGTGCCGTTCATCGGGGTCGCCAATGTGGGACAAGCGCGCAGCCGCGGCGCTGAAGCAGCATTGAACTGGCGGCCGGTGCGCGGCCTGGAACTGCACACCGCTGTGGCCTATACCGACGCCAGGACCACGGCGGCGTTCACCGCGAGCTCGGGCGCGCTGGTGCCGGCCGACGCGCGCCTGCCGGGCACGGCACGCTGGCAAGCGACGCTCCAGGCCAGTTATGCCTTCGAGGGTCCAGCGGCTTCGGCAGGGCGCTTCGTCGCGACGCACAGCATTGTCGGACCTCGGGTGTTCGACATCGAGGCCCGAAGCCGGGGGGCGGGCTATTCGGTGCTCGACCTGCGGCTGGCTTTCGCCAAGGGTCCGTGGGAAGTGAGCGCGACGGTCGGTAATGTGTTCGATTCGCGCGGTGTCGGCGGCGCCGCCGTGATCTACCGCCCGCGCCTGGTCTCCTATACCGACTACTACGTGGTCAAACCCCGCCAGCTGATGCTTCAGCTTCGCCACGACTACTGACATCCGGGGGACACCAACGGGTGCGCCGATTGTGTCGCATCCGGCGGCGCCTCGCGTCCCCAGTCCTGGGGACAGACAAGCCCACCCGCTCCTTCCTAGACTTGCCCGCATTGGGACGGTGAAGATCAACGGAGGAAATCAATGAACCAGGTTGCACCAATCGGCCGGATGCCGCTTAAGCATCTCTCGATCGACAAGCTGATGCAGTTCGGGGACCACTTTCTGGTCGATCATCCCGTCATCGATGCCCAGCACAAGGCGATCTTCGAGCTGGGAGTGAGGATGCACGAAGACTGGCGCAATGGGGGACACATTGATGTCCTGCGACCCGCCGTGGAAAAGCTCGTGAACCTGATGCACTCCCACTTCGCCCAGGAGGAGCGGGTGCTCGAGGCAATCGGCTACGCGGACCTGAAGGGCCATGCGGCGGAGCATCAGGCGATGCGCGACGAACTGTCCATCTTGCATGACCGACTCCATGCATTCGACAGAGGCGGAAGGCCTCGAGGCGAATCGTTGAGCGCCCCGAGCGATGCCCTGGTGCGCTTCATTCTCGGGGTGACGGTGGGCCACGTTGCAGCCAGCGACATGCGCTACTGCCGCGCGCTCAATCGGTCATCAAACCACAGTCACAGCTGACAGGAATATGCAAATGAAGATCCAGATCAATCCCTTCCGGTTCCTTCCTCATGTTCTTGCCGCACTCTTGCTGTGCACCAACGCAGCGGCTGCGACCTCATCCGTCGATGCCGTCCGGTCCGACGCGCAATTCGACGAAGCCATGGATCTCTACAGCCTGGGCAAATGGGCTGCCGCCTACGGACGCTTTGCCGCGCTTGCGGACCAGGGACATGCGGAGGCTGCGCGCATCGCGCTTCTCATGCTTCGTCACGGATCGAGGTTGTACGGTCATAGCTGGGGCGCATCGCAGCCACAGATCAACCAATGGATGAAGCTGGCGCTTCAGCGCATGGAAGAACTGAAAGCGGAGTCAGGCGATTGAGCGACCCGGAACCCCTGGTTGCTCGCCGAGCTGTGCGGCGTGTTGGAGCCGCGCGCGGCCACCCGGTAGCGGTTGCAGTATGAGTCGTGGCACAGGAACGAGCCGCCCCGGCTGGAGCGTCGGCCGGTCGGCTCGGCGTGAAGTGGGTCGCTCGTACCCGTCACGCGGTGGTAGTCGGGCGTGAACCAGTCTTCGCACCACTCCCACACGTTGCCGGCTACGTTGTAGAGGCCGTAGCCGTTGGGTGCATGCGTGGCTGTACCGACGACCCCCGGCTGCCAGCCCGGCGCGGGTTCGTTGGGGAACATGCCACGCCAGATGTTGCACAGCGGCTCGGCGGGCATCGCATTGCCCCAGGTGTAGCGCTTGCCTTCGAGGCCGCCGCGCGCCGCGTACTCCCACTGCGCCTCGGTCGGCAGGCTCGCGCCGGCCCAGCGACAGTAGGCCTGCGCATCGTCCCAGGACACATGCACTACCGGGTGATCCATGCGATCGCGCACATCCGAGCCTGGCCCTTCCGGGCGCTGCCAGCATGCGTCGCGCACTTCCAGCCACCAGGGCAGGCCACTGGGGTGTTGTCGGATCGTGCTGCGCAGCTCGCGCGGCACCTGCAGGTAGAACACGAAGGACGAGCCCGCCTCCTCGGCCTGCGTGATGTAGCCGGTGGCGCGGACGAAGTCGGTGAACTGCGCGTTGGTCACCGTGGTGGGGGCGATGCGGAAGGGGCTGAGGCGCACGCGCCGTGCGGGGCCCTCGCCGTCGGCGGGGAAGCCTTCGAGTGAATCGGTGCCCATGAGGAACTCACCGCCGGGGAGGGAGATGAAGTCGGGGGAGGCAGGCGTGGATTGCGGGTCAAGCCCGCAATGACTGACTGTTGTCATGCCGGACTCGATCCGGCATCCACTGTCTTGCGCACGCGACGGCGTGCAGCAGGGCTTGCCGTTCACGGCAGGTACGGCGCCTTGAAGTCGTCACGCTCCCAGAATGCCGTTCCCACGTTCTGGTCGCGCAGCAACTGGTCGACGCGCTCGCGCGGGATCACGCCGCAGCGCCGGGCCCAGGCCTCGTACTGCGCCGCCATGTCTTTCACGCGGTCGGGGTGCTTCGCGGCCACGTCATTCAGCTCCGTGCGGTCCTGCTCCATGTCGTACAGCTCCCATGGGTCCGGGTACTTGCGCACCAGCTTCCATTGGCCGATGCGCACTGCCGCGTTGCCCTCGTGCTCCCAGAACATCGGGGGGCGCTCACCATCCTGGCCATGCAGCGCGGGCAGCAGGCTGTGGCCTTCGAGCGGTTCTACCTGCCTGCCCTTCCAGCTCGCGGGATATTGCGCGCCCGTGGCTTCCACTATCGTCGCCATGATGTCCGGCAGGTAGCCGGGCGTGTGGCGCACGGCGTTCCGCTCCTTGATGCCCGCGGGCCAATGCACGATCAGCGGCGTGGAGATCCCGCCCTCGTGAATCCAGTGCTTGTACAGGCGGAAGGGCGAGTTCGAGAGGTTCGCCCACGCCCGCCCATAGCTCTGGTAGGTGTTCTCCGGGCCGGGCATCACGCCCGGGTCGTTGCCAAAGTGCACCGGCTCTCCTGTGCGCGTGTGCTCTTTGGCGATCATCAACTTGTTCACCAGCTCGTCGACGGTCAGGTCATCGGGGATGTCCTCCGCACAGGCGCCGTTATCCGAAAGGAAGATCACGAGCGTGTTGTCCAGCTCGCCCTCTTCTTCCAGCGTGCGCAGGATGCGGCCAATGCCCTGGTCCATGCGGTCGATCTGCGCGGCGTACACCTCCATGCAGCGCAGCAGCCATTCCTTGTGCTTGGCCTGCGTCCAGGCGGGCTGCGTTGGGTCGCGGTCGGAGAGCGGCCAGGATTTGTCGAGGATGCCGGAGTCCACCAGGCGTTGCAGCCGCTCTTCGCGCAGCTTGTCCCAGCCCTTGTCGAAGCGGCCCTTGTACTTGCCGATGTCGTCGTCGTGCGCGTGCAAGGGCCAGTGCGGCGCGGTGTAGGCCACGTACTGGAAGAAGGGCTTGCCCCCGTGTTCGCGTCCATGCTTCTTGATGAACTTCACCGCGTTGTCGCTGATCGCGTCGGTGTAGAAGAAGCCCGGGGCCTTGGCCTCTTGCTCGATGTTCTCGTTGCCGCGCGTGAGCGTGTTCGGGTCGTAGAAACTGCCGGCGCCGATGATGGTGCCGTAGAACGCGTCGAAGCCCCGCTGCAGCGGCCAGCTGTCCGTGGGCTGCGTCAGGTTACCGGCCACATGCCACTTGCCGCTCAGGTAGCTTCGGTAGCCCTTGCCCTTGAGCACCTCGGCGATGGTGACGCAGCGGTCGTTCAGGTTGCCCGCGTAGCCCTCCGGGCCCATGTTGTACGTCAGCACGCCGATGCCGGTCTGGTGCGGGTGCAGGCCCGTGAGCAGTGAGGCACGCGACGGACTGCAGCGCGCCGTGTTGTAGAACTGCGAGAAGCGCACGCCGCCAGCGGCCAGCCGGTCGAGGTTGGGCGTTTCCACTTCGCCGCCGTAGCAGCCGATGTCGGAGAAGCCCATGTCGTCGTTCAGGATCAGGACGATGTTGGGTTGCTTGGCCATGGGTACTTCCTTTCAGATGCGGTTGCCGGTCGCCCGGTCGAACATGTGCGCGGCAGCGGGATCGAACGAGAGCCGCACGCCCTCGCCCTCCCGCACGGCCGGGAGTTCGCCGGCGCGCAACTTCACGCGCTGGCCGGCGGCCTCGAGGTTCACGATGCTGCTGTCGCCGAAGTCTTCGACGAATTCCACGCGTGCGGGGATACCGGTGGTGCCGAGGCGCAGGTCGCCGGGGCGGATGCCCAGGGTGACTTCGCGGGGTACTCTCTCCGGCTGCGTGCCCCCACCCCCGCCCTCCCCCGGAAGGGGAGGGCGTAAAGATATGACCGAATCGCCGATGCGGAGGTGGCCGTCCTGGAGCACAGCGGGCAGCAGGTTCATCGGCGGCGTGCCGATGAAGGCCGCGACCGTCGTCGTCGCGGGTTTGCGAAAGATCTCATGCGGCGTACCCACCTGCACGATGCGGCCTTCCATGAACACTGCCATGCGGTCGGCGATGGTCATGGCCTCTTCCTGGTCGTGCGTCACGTACACGGCAGTGACACCGAGCGAACGCTGCAACTTGCGCAGCTCGCCCCTCGTCTCAAGCCGCAGCTTCGCGTCGAGGTTGGAGAGCGGCTCGTCCAGCAGAAAAAGGCGCGGTTGCCGCACGATGGCGCGCGCCAACGCGCAGCGCTGCTGCTGCCCGCCGGAGAGCTGGCCTGGCTTGCGATCCAGCAGGTGAGAGATCGCGACCTTCGCGGCCGCGTCCTGCACCGCCTTGGCGATCTGCGACGGCGCCGTGCCGATCATCTTCAGTGGAAAGCCGATGTTCTGCCCCACGCTCATATGCGGATACAGCGCGTAACTTTGAAACACCATCGCGACATCGCGCGAGCCCGGCTCGGTAGCAGTCACGTCGGCACCGTCGATCAACACGCGGCCCGCATCGACCGACTCCAACCCCGCGAGGATGCGCAGCGTGGTGGTCTTGCCCGAGCCTGACGGCCCAAGCAGGGCGAAGAACTCGCCGGGCTGGATGTCCAGGTCGATGCCGTGCAGCGCGGTGAATGTGCCGTGGCGCTTGACGATGCCTTCGAGGCGCACGCTGGCGGATTGCGTCATCGGCGCCCTCCCCCCTTGACGGCCCCGACAGTGAGCCCCTTGACGATGTGGCGCTGGGCCGCCAGCCCGATCACGATGACGGGAGCCATGGCAAGCATGGCGCCGGCCGCAAGCCGCGCCCATTGGGTCTGCTCGACAGAAATGAAATTGAACATGGCGACGGTGACCGGCCTCACGTTGTTGCCGCCGAGCACGACGGCGAAGAGAAACTCGTTCCACGCGTTGAGGAACACGAACACCGTGGTGACGGCGATGCCGCCCTTCACCTGCGGCAACACCACGTACCAGAGAGTGCGGATGCGCCCCGCCCTGTCGAGCAACGCAGCTTCTTCCATCTCGTACGGGATGTCCTCGAAGTACGACACCATCAGCCATACGGCGAAGGGCAGCGAGAACGTGAGGTAGATGGCAGTGAGGCCGCTGTAGCTGTCCAGCAGGCCCACCTTCTGCAGCACCAGGTAGTACGGGATGATCAGGCCCACCGGCGGCAGCATCTGCGTGGCCAGCACGTAGAACCCGGTGGACTTCTTGCCCGGGAAGCGCAGCCGCGCCAGCGCGTAGGCCGCTGGCACTGCGAACAGCATGGTGAGCAAAGTGGACGCGCTCGACACCACGATGCTCGACCACAAGTTGGGCAGGATCGACGAGGTGCCGAAGAGCACCTCGCGGTAGTTGGCCAGCGTCGGCTCGAATATGAACGTCGGCGGATAGGCCAGCACATCGCGCTCTGTCTTGAACGAGGTGAGCAGGCCCCACAGCACCGGGAACACCCACACCGACACGAGCAGCCCCGCCGCCAGCCAGAGCAGCAACTTGCGCAACGGATTGCGCTGGCTCATGCCTTCCTCCGCAGCCGGAACATGAAGAACGACACCAACATCGTGATGGCCAGCAGCACCATCGCGAGCGATGCGCCGTAGCCCAGGTTCAGCTCCGTGAAAGAGGTGCGGTAGGCGTACAGGTTCAGGATTTCCGTGGCCGAGCCCGGGCCACCGCCCGTGGCGGCGAAGATCGCCGCGAAGGCCGACAGCGCCGTCATCATCCGCATGATCACCACCATCATGATCGCCGGGCGTATCAACGGCAGCGTGATGTACACGAAGCGCTGCCAGGCGCTGGCGCGGTCGAGCCGCGCGGCCTCATAGACATCGGGCGGCAACGTGGAGAGCGTCGCCAGCAGCACCAGGAAGGCGAAGGGCGTCCATTGCCAGGTGTGCATCGCGATGACGGAGATCAGCGCCAACTGCGGATCGCCCAGCCAGTTGTGACTGCCCAGCCCGAGCCCGCGCGTCGCCACATCAACCAGGCCCACGTCCGGCGACAACACCAGCGTGCGCCAGAACAAGCCCACCACCACCGGCGCCAGCACGATCGGCAGGATCGCGCCCACCCGCAGCAGTGCCTGCCCGCGCGGAATCTGCAGCACCAGCAGCGCGAGCGAGAGGCCGATCACGACCTGCAGCACCACAGTGGTCGCCGTGTACACGCCGGTGAGCCAGAGCGAATTCCAGAACCGCGGATCGTCGACCATCTTGCCGAAGTTGGTCGCACCGACGAAGCCCGAGAGCCAGGGCATGCTCAGGTCGATGCGGTTCATGCTCGTCCACGCCAGGTAGACAAGCGGTACCGTGGTGGTGATCAGCAGCACGGCCAGCGCGGGCGCGAGCAGCGCCAGCGCGAAGCGCCGCTCCTGGCGCGCCAGGCTGTCACCCGGGCGCCCTGGCGTCACTGCCGCGTGCACCTTTTCAGGCCTTCAGGATTTGCTGGATGCGCGCCTGTGCCTCGTCCAGCGCTTCTTTTGGCTTCTTCTGCCCCACCAGCGCCGACTGGATGGCCGTGGCCATGGTCTCACCGATGGCGGGCCACTGCGGCACGCGCGGGCGCCATTCGACGTCAGTGTCCTGCTCCAGCGATTCGAGCGCGGCGGCAATGAAGTTCGGCCCCGCGGCACCGACGGCCTGCGAGAACTCGGCCGATTTCCATGCCGACAGCCGGTTGAGGCCCGAGCGCTTGGCCGGGCCGGCGAACTTCCATGACGTGCGGGCCTGCGTCTCGGCCGAGGTGGCCCACTGGATGAAGAGCCAAGTGGCCTTCTTTTGCTTTTCTGTAAGAGCCGCGTTGATGGGGAAGCCCCAGTTCCAGATCGAGGTTACGCGCTTGCCGTTGGGCCCGCGCGGCCAGCGCGCGAAGCCCACCTTGCCGATCACCTTGGACTTCTCGGGGTTCATCAGCACCGCCGCCGAAGAATGCGCGTCGATGTACGTCGCCACCGTTCCCTGCGAGAACGCGTCGGCGATGTCCGGCCAGTTCCAGTTGCGCACCGCCGGCGGCGCATAGGCCGAGAGCGCGTTCACGTACCAGTTAAGCGCGTTCACTGCTTCGGGCGAATTGACGACGATGTCCTTGCCCTTGAACCACTCGCCGCCGAAGCCGCGGAAAATCGAAGGGTAGATGTACATGTTCTGCCCCGCGCCCGAGAAGCCGCGCAGAGCCAGCCCATACACGCGGTTGGCGGGGTCGTGCAGCGCCTTCGCGTTGGAGAGCAACTGGTCGTACGTGTTGGCCGGGTGCAGGCCCTTGGCGTCGTACAAGTCCTTGCGATAGACCTGCACCGTCACCTCGCCGTCGTAGGGGATGCCGTAGGGCTTGCCGTCCACCGAATCGGCGTCACGCCAGGCCTTCAGGATGTCGTTGTAGTTGTACCAGGCGGCATCGGTCAGCGTGGCGTCGTTCAGGTACTTGTCCAGCGGCTCGACCCACTTGTTGGCGACGTACAGCGGGTAGTACATGGGGTCGGCCGCATGCGTGGCGTACGTCGTGGTCCTGGACGACAAGTCCAGCATCGCCTTCTGGCGGATCTGTCCGGGCGGCACCTTCTCGGCGCGCACCTTCACGCCGGTGAGCGCCTCGAACTGCGGTAACAGCCCCAGCAAGTTGTCGAAGTAACTGGCGGGGATGACGGCCACCGAAATCGACTCACCCTCCACCTGCTTCCAGTTGACCTTGGCGCTGCGGTAGGGTGCCAGATCGTCGACCTGCGCAAAGGCGCTGGTCACCCATTGGGGAGTGGCCGCTAGCACGCCCACAGAAGCTGCCTGCTGGATGGCGCGGCGGCGGTCGGGCTGTTGTGGATTGCGCTGGGTACGGTCGGTCATCGGTGTCTCCTGTTGGGCTGGATGTATTCGATTACATCGGCGATTGTGCTTTGACGTTGGTCATGACTGCACCCCGAAACTCTAGGGGAATTCCCTCTAACTCCGCAAATAAAATGAAAACGTTTGCATATGCGAATAAGCTCAGCCCGACATGGACACGCGCACCACCCGCAGCCGCACCGCAAAAGACGTGGCCCTGCTCGCGGGCGTATCCACCGCCACCGTCTCGCGCGCGCTGAATGCTCCCGAAGCGGTTGACGCGCATACGCTCAAGCGCGTGCGCGACGCGATCAAGAAGCTGCGCTACGTGCCGCACGGTGGCGCCCGCTCGCTGCGCAGCCAGCGCAGCCGCATGGTCGGCGCCATCGTCCCCTCTTTCGACTACGCGCTGTACGCGCGCACCACCAGCGCGCTGCAGCAGCGCCTGGGCGAGCATGGCTACTCCGTGGTGCTGGCCGAGCACCACTACAACCTGCAGCAGGAACTGCAGGTAACGCGCCAGCTGATCGAGCATGCCGTCGACGCTTTCATGTTCGTCGGCCTCGACCACGACCCGCGCCTTTTTGCGCTGCTGGAAGACTACGGCCGCCCTTTCGTGTTGACCTGGGGCGTGGACAGCGCCCACCACCACCCTTGCGTCGGCTTCGACAATCGTGCCGCCGGCCACGCCATCGCCAGCCATGTGCTGGGGCTGGGCCACCGCCGCATCGCCATCCTGAGCGCGCCGCTTGAGGGCAACGACCGCGGCCGCGAGCGCGTGGCGGGTTTCCGCGCGGCCATCGCCGGGGCCGGCGCGAAGGAGCCGCATGTGGAGTACGTGCAGCGCATCGCACTCGGCGCAGCCGAGGAGGCGATGCACAAAATCCTGAAACGCAAGCAGCGTCCCACCGCCGTGCTGGCCACCAACGACGTGATGGCCGTCGGCGCGATGCTGGCGTGCCGCAGTGCAGGCGTGCGCATCCCGGAAGACATCTCCATCACCGGCATCGACAACACCGACCTCGGCGCGACCCAGGTGCCGGGGTTGACTTCGGTGCGCACGCCCATCGTAGAGATCGGCACCGCCGCGGCGGAACAGCTGATCGCGCGGCTGGAGGGGAAAGACTTTGCGGCGAATCAGGTGATGGGTTTCGAGGTGGTCGTGAGGGGAAGTACAGCGAGCCCGAGAGGGTGAGTCGTTCAGCGCGGCCGTAGCGCTCGACAGGGGTGATTTACACGCCTG
Source organism: Ramlibacter sp. (assembly GCA_029237735.1). Lineage (GTDB taxonomy): Bacteria > Pseudomonadota > Gammaproteobacteria > Burkholderiales > Burkholderiaceae_C > Ramlibacter. The sequence goes on from JAQZBU010000020.1 coordinate 58,323, forward strand.
TCGAGCACGCACAGGGTTGAACTCCGTCCTGCCAAATCGCATACTGCCTGACTCTTCAACCGCACTTTGGAGGACCATCACATGAACGAAAAGGAAAATTCTGCGTTGGTGCAACAGGGCTACAAACTCTTCGCGCAAGGCGACATCCCCGGCGTGCTGAAGCTGATGAGCCCGGATGTGGTTTGGGAATCGCCCAAGGTGGAGAACGTCCCCTTCTCAGGCAGCTTCAAGGGCCAGGAAGGGGTCGGCCAATTCTTCGGGGCACTGGCTGGAGCACTGGACATTCTGAAGTTCGAGCCGCGTGAGTTCATCGCGCAAGGCAACAAGGTGGTTGTGCTCGGCGAAGGCCGGTCTCGTGTCAAAGGGCAAAAGGAAGAGTTCGACGATCGATGGGTCGACGTACTCACCGTCGAGAATGGGAAGATCGCCCGCTACGAGCGGTATGGGAACACGGCGCAAACGGAGCGGGCGTTCAGGGCTGCGCGGTAATCGGTTCCGCGGGGCCTGAGGCTTCGCACATCAGCACGATCTTGCCGACAACGCCGCCTTCGGCGAGCAGCTCCTGCGCCTGCCGTGCCTGCGCCAGCGGAAAGCGCGCCGCGACCAGCGGCTTGATCTTGCCCTGGCGGAGCAAATCGAGCAGCGCGAGGAGATCCTGCCGGAACAAGTCCGGCTTCACGCGCCTGAGCGTCTGGATGCTGTAGGGCACGATGCGCTTGCGCCCCGGCAGCAGCCAGCCGCCCGCGATGTACATCGCAAACCTCGGCATGCCGTGAAAGCGGTTGCGCCGGCCGCTGCGGCCCGCCCCCAGCCCTTCGCTGCGCAGCGACGTGGTGGTGCCATAGCCCACCACCCTGCCCCCGCGCCGCAGCGCCCCGCGCGATTGCCACAGGTGCTCGCCCCCGAACGGGTCGAACACCGCGTCCACGCCGTCCCCCGTGAGCCGGCGGATTTCGGCGACGATGTCCTGGCTGCGGTAATCGATCGGCGTGCCGCCAAGATCCGTGACGGCCTGCGCGCCGCGCGCGGAACAGGTGCCGTACATCTCCAGCCCCGCGAGGCGCCCGAGCTGCAGCAGCGCGGTGCCCACGCCGCCGGAAGCGCCGTGAAACAACACCCGCTGGCCCTCTCGAACCTTGGCCGAGTGATGCAGCATCTGCCAGGCGGTGATGTAGTTCAGCACCAGGCTGACGACCTCGGCCGGGTCCAGGCCCGCAGGCACCGGCACCAGATCACCCTGCGGCAGGCACACGTACTGCGCGTACGCACCGTGGATCGGCATGGCAGTCACCACCTGGCCCGGCTCGAAGCCCGAGGTGCCGGGGCCGAGCCGGTCCACGACGCCCACCAGGTCCCACCCCGGTGTGTAGGGCACAGCGGGCGTTTCAGGGTGCACGCCCTCGCGCGCCATGACATCGGGCATGGCGACGCCCGCGGCCAGGACCCTGACGCGCACTTCTCCACTCCTGGGTTCGGGGCACTCCTCTTCGACCACCCGGAGCGCGTCGGGCCCGCCGTAATGAGTGACGATGACGCGCTGATGTCTCATGGCGCCCTCCGCGTTCCGCGTCGACGATGACGCGACAGATGAAATGTTAGCGCTGCGCGACGGCTGCGTACAGATGCCCCCATTGACGAATCGCGTACGATGGCATGCCACCGCACTCACCTCAAGAAGGAGTTCCCATGCGAAGCACTGTATTGATTGGCTCGTTGGCGCTGGCCGGCGTCGTTGGTGTTCTCGGATGCACAAGCATGCCGCCCGGCCCTGCCGGCATGAGTTTCTTCGTGACCAGCGTCAATCCTGGCAACGGCGGCGACTTTGGCGGGCTCGAGGGGGCCGACAAGCATTGCCAGGCGCTTGCTACCACCGCTGGCGCGGGCAACCGCACTTGGCGCGCCTACCTGAGCGCGCAAGCGCCCGCGCTGAACAGCCCTGCTTTCGTGAATGCGCGCGACCGCATCGGAACCGGGCCGTGGCAAAACGCGAAGGGCGTCGTCATCGCGCGCAACGTCGAGGATCTGCATTCCGCCAAGAACAACATCAACAAGGACACGGCGCTCGACGAAATGGGCCGGCCCGTCAATGACCGCACGAAGCAGCCGAGCAAGCACGACATCCTCACCGGCTCGCGCCCGGATGGCACGGCCTTCGCGGGTGGCGCGGGCGGTGGGGTGCCCTTCCCTGACATGACGTGCGGCAACTGGACGAAGAGCACCACGGAAGGCTCGGCAATGGTCGGCCATTTCGATCGAGCTGGCACGATCACCCAGCCGTGGGCCACGTCATGGAATTCCAGCCACCCGACCATCGGGTGCAGCATGGAGCGCATCCGCCCGACCGGCGGCGACGGGCTCTTGTATTGCTTCGCGGTGAAGTAAAGGGTGAAGCGGGCATTTGCCGAGGTGCAACCCCAGGAAAATCCCCACGACAACCGCACGGCCTGGCTGATGCTCCTGGTGCTGATCGGCGGCTTCGCCCTCAGCCAGGCTTTCCGCACGGCGCCTGCGATCATGGCGCCATCGCTGGCGCAAACCTTCAGCCTGTCGCCGCAGCAGCTTGGCCTGTTCGCGGCGGCATTCCACTTCTCGTTTGCCGGCCTGCAGCTGTTCATGGGCATGGCCATCGACGTGTACGGCCCGCGCCGCACCATCGTGGCGGTCTTTCCGCTCGCGATCGCGGGTCCGCTGGTGATGGCCGTCGCGCCCAACTTCAGCGTACTAATTGCCGGCCAGATCCTCACCGGCATTGGCTGCGGCCCGGCCTTCCTGGTGTGCACGGTGTTCATCGCACGCAGCTTCCCACCGGGTCGGTTCGCCGCCGTCAACGGCGCGGCACTGGGCATCGGCTCGGTCGGCCTGCTGCTGACGGGCACACCGCTCGCGTGGATTATCGAGGCGGCGTCATGGCGCGCCGGCTTCGTGGCGCTGGCGGTTATCGCGGCCGTGGCATGGACCGCGATCTTCGTCTTCGTGCGAGACGGCACCGATTCCCACGAGCCGCGCCATAAGCTGAACGTGGGCGCCGCGCTGCGCGGCTATGGCGAATTGTTCCGCCTGCCGCACACCATCGGCATCTTCGCCCTCGCGCTCACGACGTATTCGTCCTTCATGGCACTGCGCGGGCTGTGGCTGGGGCCGCTGCTGATCGAGCGCCACGGCTTCAGCCTGGTGCAGGCCGGCAACGTCGCCATCGCGATCTCCATCGTCGGCATGATCGGCCCGCCGCTCTTCGGGCGCGTGGACCCGGGCGAACACAGCCGCCGGCGCTGGATCATGGCTTGCGCCCTCATCAGCGCGGCATTGTTCCTCTTGATGGCGATCAACCCCGGCGCGGGCGGTGACGTGGCGCTGGCCCTGGCTGTCAGCCTGCTGGCCGGCTTCGGCACGCTGCAGTACGCCGACGTGCGCTCGGCGTACCCGCCGCACATGACGGGGCGCGCGATGGCCGTCTTCACGATGGCGATGTTCCTGGGCGTGGCGGTAATGCAGTGGTTCACCGGCGCGGTGGCCGGCGGCGCGGCTGCGTTCGGCATCGAGACCTATGCGGCCGTGCTCGGTGCGATCGCGGCGTCGCTGGCGCTGGGCGCCCTGGCCTTCAAGGTGTTGCCGGCGCCCGATCCCCAGGCTGGACGCTGAGCGCTTCTATCCTGCGCAGCTCGTGCCTGAGCCCGTCGTGGCGGGGCTGCTCACGCCGTATCGGCCGGCTCCTGCGCGATGGCCATCTGCGCGGGCTCGCGCGAGAGATGCGCCATGATCGCAGCCCATGCCGCCGCGCGGTTGGCTGGCGGATGGCCGTGAATGCCCCGAACCCGCTCGGCCGCCTGCTGGCCGCACTGCTCGCCGTAGCGCGTAACGAGCGCCAGGAGTTCTTCTTGCCAATGAGAGTACATGAAGGTGCCCTTTCGCGGCTGCCTGAATGCTCAGCCCACGAGCAATCGTGCGCCCGGATCGAAGAGGCCGCCATGATCTGGGACAGTGTTTTGCGCGGCTTGGGGCTGGCCAAGGCTCATCCATGGCGGCTGACCGCTTGTCGTGGCGTATTCCTACACGATCTTTGAAATTGCAAAAGCACGATCGCTGCACCTCAACGAATACGAAGGTGACACTTATGAAGACACTGATCATTGCCGCAGCCACCGCATTGGCCCTTGCCGGCTGCGCCGGAATGATTGGCGGCCCGGGCGGCCCGACGCGCACTGCCGGCCAGGCCATCGACGACGTGACCATTGGCACCAAGATGAAGGCGGCCCTCGCCGCAGACCCGGAATTGAGCGCGCTCAAGATCAACGTCGACACGACGCAGGGCAACGTCCGCCTGCGCGGCGAGGTGAAGTCGGTCGTGCTGCGCCGCAAGGCCGAGGATATGGCGCGCAAGATCGAAGGCGTGAAGTCGGTCGACAACCAGTTGATGGTTACGGGTTGAACGTCAGAAGCTGAGGACCGCCCTCGAGGGCATGGGCAGGGTGATATACTTTGAATATCACCACAGGAGCCCGCCATGCCCTCCGCCGCCGAAAAACTTCTCGTCCGCTTCCGCGACCAGGACGGCCCCTTGGGCATCACGCGCGACACCCTGCGCAATCTGGCGCGCACCCTCGGCGTTGACGAAACAGCAGCCATACATTTGTCGCTGGTGCAACTGGCCGACAAGGTATTGCCGCGCTATGAACGCGACGCCGGCCTGCTGACAGCGGCGCAATTGCGCGAGGCCCGGTCCCTGGTCTCGCAACAGCGCAAGCCGACCTCATCGCTCTTCGGAACCACGGCAAGGCAGCACGCGGGCAAGAAGACGGATAAGACGGCGAAAGCGAAGGCTTGAGCACGGCGCCGGCCTATTGGTGGGCCGCGCCCGCAGTCGGTGAAATCGTCTGGTGCCTGTGGCCCAACAACGGCAAGGGTCGCCCGCCCGGCCCAAAGCAGCGCCCCTGCCTCTTGCTGGAACTGGACGACAACATTCAAGGACAGCCGCACGTCCTTGTCGCCTACGGCACGAGTCAACGTATCACGCAGCTGCACGCCGGCGAGTTCGCCATCACGCAGCAAGGCCAGCCGCATGCTTACGCGGCTGCCGGCCTGAGCTACGACACCAAATTCAACATGGGCCAGACGGCGTGGCTGCCATATTCGAGCCTTGCGTTCGACGTGCCGCCAGGCGCACCCCACGGCCAGACCCCGAAGCTGGGCCTGCTGCATCCATCGGTGATGAAGGCAGCCCACGCCGCGCACAACGCGGCGTGGCCGTGAGTATCCAACACCGCCGTCTTGGAGCATCGCGGCCTCCCCTGCGCTAGACGTCGAGGATCATCTCGAAGCCGCCGTAGATCATCCGCTTGCCGTCGAAGGGCATGGGGTTGGCCTCGGGGTTGAATCGCGGATCCTCCATGACCTTCTTCATCCCTGCGTCGCGCACGGCCTTGGACGGCCAGGTGATCCATGAGAACACCACCGTCTCGTCGGCCTTGCGCTGCACCGCCATGGGGAACGACGTGAGCTTGCCCTCCGGCACGTCATTGCCCCAGCACTCGACAACCTGCAGCGCGCCGTTTTCCTTGAAGATCGCGGCGCCGGCTTGCGCGTAGCGCAGGTACTTCTCACGATCGGCCGTCGGCACGGCGACCACGAATCCATCGACGTAGTTCATGTGGAATCTCCTTTGATGGGGGCCGGCGAAGTGCAGCCCACCGCCATACGACGAACGACACGGGTCGTTCTCGACATGCGGTGTAACGGGGGCGCGTGACCTGCTCGGTCAAAGACAACTTCTCGGATGGGCGTGACGTCTGACATGGCTGGGTCCTGTTGCACCGTTGGAGTGAAGCCTGAACGGTTTTCATGAGGAGCGGCGCAAGGGCGCGAGCAGGTGCTTGAGCCCGTTGTGGTCGATCTCCAGCATCAGCGCCAGCAGGCGGCCCAGTTCGCCCGGCGGAAAGCCTTCACGCGCGAACCAGGCCAGGTAGTTGCCCGGCAGGTCGGCGATGACGCGGCCCTTGTACTTGCCGTAGGGCATTTCGCGGGTGACGAGGAGTTGCAGGAGTTGGGGGTCCATCGGTGCAAGCGTAGCGCACTACCACCTTGCCCGTCAGGTGCCGGACAAGGGTTCCGCGCGTCTAACTGCCCGCTATTTCGCGAGCGCCCGCATCACGTCTTCGCGCACGGGCCCGCGCACCTTGATGGCATTGAGCACCTGCACCCTGCTGCGCCCCGTGGCGCGCATGAGGGCGTAGATCTCATTTTCCAGCTGGGCCTCGGTTTTGGCCTGGAGTTCGAGATTGGGATTGGTGGTGTCGGTGGTCATGGGCGCCTTGGGTTGTAGGTGCCTACTGTGACAGGTTCCCAGGAGGGGACCAAGAATCAGCCCTCGCCCTTCGAGAAGGCTTCAAGTGGCCCTCCTCTGGTCGCTTCGCACAATCGCGGTGAAAACGCTGCCGACACCCGCCGAACTGGTGGCGGTGACGTCCCCACCCATGAGCCGGCACAAGCGCCGGCTGATCACGAGCCCCAGTCCAGTGCCGCCGTATTTGCGCGTGGTGTCGGAGTCGGCCTGCGTGAACACCTGGAACAATTTGCCGAGCTGCTCGGGCGTCATCCCGATTCCGGTGTCGCCCACCTCGAAAGCGACGATCGCGCGTCCTTCGTCGTCGGTGCCTTTGCGCACGGCAAGGCGGATCGTGCCCTCGTGCGTGAATTTCGCAGCGTTGGCGAGGAGGTTGATGAGTATCTGGCGCAGCCGGGTCGCGTCAGTGTGTACGCGGCCAAGGCCGGGCGGCAGATCGAGTTCGAGTCGATTACGGTTGGCTTGCAGGAGAGGCTGCGTCGTCGACGTGACGTGATCCACGAGTTGGGAAAGGTCCACGTCCTCGATCATCAGCTCTACTTTGTCCGCTTCGATCTTCGACAGGTCCAGCACGTCGTTGATCAGCCCCAGCAGGTGCCGCGCCGCCGTCTTGATGCGGCCCAGGTCGGACATCGTGGACGGGGCGACCGGCTGGTCCTCCAGTTCCTCTTCGACCAGCTCGGCGTAGCCGATCACCCCGTTGAGCGGGGTGCGAAGTTCGTGGCTCATGTTCGCCAGGAACGCGCTCTTCGCACGGTTGGCCTGTTCCGCGAGCTCGCGCGCGAGCTCTGCGGCCTCGCGCGCCTGCTCCAGCTCGAAAGCCTGCTGCTCGATGAAGGCGTTGCGGGCCTTCACCTCGCGATTCGCCCGGATGGCCGCGCGCGTCTGCACGTGCGACTGCACGCCGAACATCACCATGAACAGGCACAAGGTCACTGCAGCGAGCAGCTGCGTGATCTCCGATGCCCGGACGTACCCCGCAAAGCCCCCTGCGGCAGCGCCCAGGAACGCACCCGCGAAGAACACAAAAACGCTTCCCAAGGCGAAGCGCATGCCGCCGACGCTCAGGTTGGTGCTGAGCATGGCTATCGCAAACACCGCGGTGACCACGATGTCGAAGCCAAGAAGCGCGGCCCAGGCCGAGAGTATCAGCGTGTCTACCAGCAGGCAGCCTAGTTCGGTTCGCTTGCTGTCCGCGGCGGTGCGGCCCAGCCAGTACGCGAGGTGGGACCAGACCAGCGTCGTGAACGCCAGCCACGCCCAGGCGAGCGGCGACGGCGAACTCGCGAGGAAAACGGAAAGGATGATGGACGCGCTCGCCGTGTGGCCGACGATGCGGATGGGGTAGTCCAGCTTGACGATAGGGTGCACGGCGCGCTTCGGCGCGGCCGACGCATCAGGGGCCGGTGTGATTCTGCGCGCGAGAACTTCGGAACGATCGGCTCCCATGCTGCTCCTGAGATAGTCTCTTCGCAATGGCGGCATCATATAGCCTCCACCGGAGAGTCCTGCCATCAACTCTTCAGGCATCCCTTCGTAAAACCGTCAGATACGTTCCAAAACCACTGCGATCCCCTGCCCCACGCCGATACACATGGTGCACAGGGCGTAGCGGCCGCCGATGCGATGCAATTGGTTCACGGCGGTGGCCGCGAGCCTCGCGCCCGATGCGCCGAGGGGGTGCCCCAGCGCGATCGCGCCGCCGTTCGGGTTCACGCGCGCATCTTCGTCCGACAGGCCAAGGTCGCGCATCACTGCCAGGCCTTGCGCCGCAAAGGCCTCGTTCAGCTCGATGACGTCCATATCAGCCAATGACAGACCCGTCAGCGCCAACACCTTGCGAGTCGCGGGCGCGGGCCCCATGCCCATGATCCGGGGCGGCACGCCCGCAGTGGCCATCGCCACCACGCGGGCCCGCGGCGTGAGGCCATGGCGTGCCGCGGCGGATTCATCCGCCAACAGCAGCGCGCAAGCGCCGTCGTTGACCCCTGAGGCATTGCCGGCGGTGACGGTGCCGTCTGGTCGCACGACCCCCTTGAGCCTCGCCAGCGCCTCGAGGCTGGTCTCGCGCGGATGTTCGTCCCGGCTCACAACGATGGGCTCTCCCCTCTTCTGCGCAATCGTCACCGGCACGACCTCGGGATCGAAGAAGCCGCTAACCTGCGCAGCGAGCGCCCTTTGCTGCGAACGCAGCGCCATGCGGTCCTGGGCGTCGCGCTCGATGCCGAAGTCCTTGGCAACGTTCTCGGCCGTTTCCGGCATGGAATCGACGCCGTAGCGCTCCTTCATGAGCCGGTTCACGAAGCGCCAGCCGATCGTCGTGTCCTGCACAGCAGTGGCCCGCGAGAAGGCCGCCTCCGCCTTCGGCATCACGAACGGTGCACGGCTCATGCTCTCGACGCCCCCGGCAATCAACAGGTCCGCCTCGCCGGACTTGATCGCGCGCGCCGCAGTGCCGAGCGCGTCCAGGCCCGACCCGCAGAGCCGGTTGACGGTGGACCCTGGCACCTCGAGAGGCAGCCCGGCCAGCAGCGCACTCATGCGAGCCACGTTGCGATTGTCTTCGCCCGCCTGGTTGGCGCAGCCGTAGATCACGTCCGCCACCGCTTGCCAGTCAACGTGCGTGTGGCGTGCCATCAGCGCCCGGCGCGGCGAATTCGACAAGTTTGCCCTCCAGGTCGGCATCGGTCAGGGGAAGCTCGGGATCGCCTTTGCGGTTCGGCTGCAGGTGCACAAGCCGCCGCCCGTCCCGCAGCACGATCTCGACACGGGCTGAGCGCCGGCCGGGGAAGCCTGCATCGAGCTCCGGGTCGACTGCGACATGAATGCGCTCCAGCAACGCACGCGTGACCGGATCCTGCAGGCGTTGCGGTTCATACGCGGCCATTCGGACGCTTCCGTGCAGCAAGGCGGTCGCGACGACAAAGGGGATGCTGAACTGCGCCTCGTTGACCGTCGCGGGTCGTGCATAGCAGGCGACGTCCAGCGCCGGCTTATAAGTACCGATCCGCAGGCTTTCGATTTCGTCGGCGTGGAAGCCGTGGAGCCGCTGCAATTCGAGCGCGCCGTCGATGGAGGGGAAGCTGTGGCCGCAGCCGACATGGTTTTTGAATGTGGTGCGCGTGATGTGGAAGTCACGTCCCAGTGTGGTGCCCACCTGGGACCAATCGGCGCCCGTGCTCATGGCGACGCCGAGGCCTGCTTCGCCGTCGAGTACATCGAGCGAGCCGGTGATGCCGCGGCCGGCGAGTTGCGCCGCCAACAGACCACCCTCGGCCGCACGCCCAGGGTGAAGCGGTTTGGACATCGAGTCCATCCGGAAAGCCTGTTGCAGCCCGGCCGCAAAGGTGGCGGCAGTGGCCAGCGCGTGCGCGAACTGCGTTTCGGAAAGACGGAGCAGATACCCAGCCGCCGACGCGGCTCCGAAGGTACCCACCGTACCCGTGTTGTGCCAATACTTGTAGTGCCCCCGCCCCAACGCAATGCCAATTCGGGTTGAGACCTCGTACCCAAGAACAATTGCGCGCAGGAACTCCCGCCCGTTGCACCCGGTCGATTGCGCCGCAGCGAGCGCCGCGGAGATGGTCGCGGCGCCCGGGTGGTACATCGCCTCACGGAAGCTATCGTCGACTTCGGCGGCGTGGGCCGCAGCACCGTTGATCATGGCCGCGGCACGTGCCGTTGCCGCACGGCCCAGGATCAGCCGGGCGGAACCACGGTCCAGGTCTTCGGCTAATACCTCTTCAAGCAGCCGGACAGGTTCCCTGGTGAGACCGGGGTAGACCGAGGCATACCAGTCGACCACCGCCCGCTTGGCGTGGTGCATCACTTCGGCCGGCAGTGCCTGGCTTGCAAATTCCGCGGCGTACCGGGCGAAAATTTGTGTAGCGAACATGTTATGCAAGCTCCTCGAGCACATGACGTGGATCACCCGGAACGAACCCTGGGCCGCTCACCTGTGCCAGCCATTCCAGGTCGGCTCGTAGCGCCAGGGCTCCGCGGTGGCGCGCCCAAGTCACGGGGCCGCCTTCCGCTCGCGGAAAGCCATAGCCGTTCAGCAGCACGACATCCACGTCGCTTGCACGCTGTGCAACACCTTCCGCGAGCACCAGCGCGGCTTCATTCACCATGGCGAGCAGCGCCCGCCGCTGGATCTCGTCGGCACCCAAGGTGCGCCGCACGATGCCCTTGTCCGCGCTTGCGGAAGCGATGAGTTCGTGCACACGGGTGTCGACTTGCCCTCGGGATTTGACGGCCTCGTCTTCGTACAGGTAATAGCCGGCGCCGGTCTTGCGCCCCAGTCGGCCAGCCTCACAGAGCATGTCGGGAATGCGAACGTAGCGCGCCTGCGGATCGCGGGTGGCCGCCTGGCTCTGGCGCATGCGCCAGGCAATGTCCAGGCCGGACAGGTCCGCGACCGCGAAGGGACCCATGGCGAAGCCGAACGCTTCAAGCGCGGAATCCACCTGTTCGGGCATTGCGCCTTCTTCCAGCATGAACTCGCACTGGCGGCGGTAGGCCGAGAAAATTCGGTTGCCCACGAACCCGAAGGCATTGCCTGTGACGACCGGGAGTTTCCCCATCCGATTTGCAACTTCCACGGCGGTCAGCAAAACTTCAGGCGCCGTTGCCGCGCCACGCACCACCTCCACCAGTCGCATCACGTTTGCAGGGCTGAAGAAGTGCAAACCCACTACATCACGCGGCCTCGATGTTGCAGCGGCGATTGCATCGACATCGAGATAGGAAGTGTTGGTAGCGAGGATGGCACCCGGCTTGGCGATCTTGTCCAGGCGCGCAAAGACATCGCGCTTGACGGCCAGGTCTTCGTAAACGGCCTCGATCACCAGGTCTGCCTGCGCGAGTGCATTCCACTCGGTGGTCGCATGCAACCTGGACTCGCACTCGGCGGCCCTGTCGGCGCTCACCTTGCCCGCGGCGACCCGGCGGGCGTAGTGTTCGCGGACACGGGTGGCACCGCATTGCAAGGCGGCAGCATCCTGTTCGAGCAGCGTAACATCCAGATCCGCATCGAGTGCCGTGATCGCGATGCCCGTGCCCATGGTGCCCGCGCCGATGACAGCCAAGCTGCGCACTTGTACCTGTTGGGTCATGACAAAACTACGACGCCATCGGCCGCACGCACGCCCTGCCCTTGCGGCAAGACGAAGACGGGATTGATCTCGGCCTCAACCAGCCGGTCGCCGAGTTGCGCTGCCATCCGGGAGAACGCAACGATGGCGTCTACCAGCGCTTCGATGTCGGCTTTGGGGCGCCCCCGGAAGCCGTCGAGCAGCGGCCAGGTCTTGAGCTCTTGCGCCATGCCCAGGGCCTCCTGCCTGCTCAAACCACCTTCTACCGGCAACAGCCGCATCGTGGTGTCCTTGAACAGTTCGGCGGTGATGCCGCCCATGCCAAGAAGCACTGCTGTGCCGAGGGGGTCGCGGTGCATGCCCAGAATCAGTTCTGTTCCCCCGGTGACCATCTCCTGCACGAGGAAGCGGCTCGGACGAACGTGGGCCTTCGACTCAACGTCGTCGGCCATGGCAAGCAGTCGCGCGCCGATCTGCTCCGCAGTCACGTTGACGGCCACGCCGCCCACGTCGCTTTTGTGCGTGATCTCGCCCGAGAGGATTTTCAGCACCACCCGGCCACTGAGCTCCTGCGCGGCGCGCTCGGCTTCGGCGGCGCTTTCAACGACGATCTCGCGCACGCAAGGCACGCCGAACCGCGCGAAGAGCTGCTTGGCTAGCGCTTCGTCGAGGGAGCCCACCGGCAGATCTCCCACAGACACCGGCGTCACTGCGGCTTGCGGCTGCGGGGCCTCCCACTGGCTCGCCTGGAGCATGCCGCCGAGCGCCGCGGTGCAGCTCTCGGCGGCGACGAAAGCTGGAACGCCGCGTTGCGTCAGTAGCGCCGCCACTTCCGGTGCGTGCGGGCTGACATAGGCGATCACGGGCTTGTCGGACAGCGGCAGGCAGTCCTCGATGGCCCCCGCCATCAGCTCAGGCATCGCCAGGCTCGAGGAGCCGACGATGATGGTGAGCGCGTCATAGCTAGGGCTGGCCAGCAGGATCTTGATGGCGCTGCGCAGCAGGTCCGGCTGCAGACCTGCCAGCGTCACGTCGATCGGGTTGCGGTCCAGTGCGGCGTGGTCGCCGGTCTGCAGGGCGCGCAGCGCGGCCGCCGTCTCGGCATCCGGAGCGGGCGTGTCGAACCCCGAAACGCCGAGGCTGTCAGAGACCAAGGTTCCAGCGCCGCCGGTGGAAGTCAGGATGGCTATGCGCTTGCCGCGCAGCTTGCGGCCTGTGGCCAGTGCCACGGGGATGTCCAGGAGATCGTCAAAAGTTTGTGCGCGGATCACGCCGCACTGACGAAACAGGGCGTCATACATGCGATCGGCGCCCGCAAGCGCACCGGTATGAGATACAGCAGCCTTGGCGCCCGCCTCGGAACGCCCTATCTTGAACGCGACGATCGGCTTGCCCGCGCGGGCGGCCTTCAGCGCCGCAGCACGGAACTTCTCGGGGTTGCGTACGGTTTCGACGTACAGCGCGATCACCTTGGTGGCATCGTCGTCCACGAGAGCGTCGATGAAGTCAGCCAATTCCAGATCAACCTCGTTGCTGGTGGAAATAAGCTTGGAAAGCCCGATGCCCCGGGCCGCTGCACGGGACAGCAAAGACCCGAGGATGCCGCCGCTTTGCGACACCACGCCGATGGACCCTTTCGGGAAGTGCTCCATCTCCAGCGCGCCGGTGGCGGACAAGACGATGTTGTCGGTCAGGTTCACCAGGCCGATCGTGTTGGGCCCCAGGATGCGCATCGAGCCGGCCGCTTCCATCAGCTGCTGCTGGCGGCGCGCGCCTTGTTCGCCTGTTTCGGTGTAGCCGCTTGCGAGCACGATCGCAGCCGCAGTGCCGCGCGCGGCCAGTTCGCGAACGGCCAGGTGCGCACGCTCGGCACCCAGCAACACGATGGCAACGTCGGGCGTTTCCGGAAGCGAGCTCACGTCGGGGTAGCACTTCAGGCCCGCGATCGTGTCCACCTTCGGGTTGACGGGGTAGATCTTTCCGCCGAAAGCATGCTTCATCAGGTAGGCGACCGGACGGCCCGCGGTCTTGGTGGGGTCGGCTGATGCGCCGATGACGGCGACGCTGCGGGGCTGGAGGAGTCGGTTGATCGAGTTCATGGCCTTACTGCTTGCTGGCTGCGGACTTGGCGAGAAATGCCATCACGGATTCGCGATGTTCGTTGCTCGTGTAGCAGATGCCCTGGGCCTGGCTGCCTTGGGCAAACACCTGCTGCGCCGACATCTCGAAGCTCTGGTTCAGGATGGTCTTGCCGAGCGCGAGTGCCGTGCCGGAGCCCTTGCTCAGTTCAGCGGCCCAGGCTTGCGCATCGGCCAGGAGCTTGTCTGCGCTGGTCTTGCGATCGACGATGCCCAGTGCCACTGCTTCGTCCGCGTCCACCTTGCGGCCCGTGAAGATCAGCTCCTTGGCCTTCGGCAGCCCCACACGACGGGGCAGGAAGTACATCCCGCCGCCATCGGGAATGATGCCCCGGTGGATGTACGACCAGGTGAAGCTTGCCCACTCGTTGGCAATGATGAAGTCGCAGGCCAGCGCGGTGTCCGCACCCAGCCCCGACGCGGCGCCGTTGACCGCGGCGATCACGGGCTTGGGCATCGTGTGCAGCAACGACTGCGTATGGTGGACGCGTTGCTGGCGGTGCCAGCCATTGAAGCCGACCTCGCCTGCAGGGGCGTTCATGCGTCGCTCCATCCCCGAGATGTCGCCGCCCGCGCAGAAGCCTTTGCCGGCACCGGTAAGGACCAGCGCGCGGATGGATTTGTCGGCCGTGACATGCTCCAACGCGTGGATGAATTCGGTGCGCATGTCGTCACTCATGGCGTTGCGCTTGTCCGGGCGGTTCAAGGTGAGCGTTGCGATGCCGCTCTGGACTTGCAAGTCGATCAGGGAGTAGTTCATGGCGTTGCCCATTTGCTTCTTTATTCAGTCGATCTTGATGTTGTTTTCCTTGACGACCTTGCTCCAGCGCACAGCTTCCGCACGGACGTAATCGTCGAGTTCCTTCGGTGCTCCTGCGCTGACGGTCAGGCCTTCAGGTTCGATCTTCTTGCGGAAGTCCGCGTTGTCCGTCGCTTTCTTGGCGGCGGCATGGAGTTTGGCGATCGCCTCGGGCGGGGTGCCGGCGGGGACGAATAGGCCGTACCAACTCTCGACCGCATATCCGGGCACGGTCTCTGCGATGGCCGGAAGGTCTTTCAAGACCGGCGAACGCTGTGGGGTTGTCACACCGAGCGCGCGCATTTTGCCGCTTGCGATCTGCGGCGCGGCGGCAGCAGCCGTGGCGAACATGACATCCACCTGGCCGCCGAGCAGGTCCGTCATGGCCGGCCCCGCACCCCTGTACGGGATGTGCGTCATCTTCACCTTCGCGAGGTTGCTGAACATCTCACCCGCCAGGTGCGCCGAGGTTCCATTACCCTGGGAGGCATAGGTCACCTTGTCGGGTTGAGCGCGCGCGGCGGCGACGACGTCCGCTACCGATTTGAAGGGGCTGCCGGCTCGCACCACCAGAATGTTGGGGCCGCGCGCCAGCAGAATGACCGGGCTGAACGCCTTGTCCGTATCGAAGGGGAGCTTGGCCATCAGGCTAGGGTTGACGGCGTGCGCGAAGCTTGCCACCACGACCGTGTAGCCGTCCGCGGGGCTCTTCGCCACCATGTCCGTACCGATGATGGTTCCCGCTCCGGGTTTGTTTTCCACGATCACCGGCTGGCCCAGTGCCTGCGCCATACCAACGCCGAGCGCGCGGGCGACCGCGTCGGTGCCGCCGCCCGGCGCGAAGGGAACGACCAATTTCACGGGCTTGTCGGGGAACGCGGCGATTGCCGCGCTGGCTGCGAATACCGTGACGGCAATTGCCGCCCCAGCACGTACGAGAAGGGATCGAAAGCTGAACATCGTGTGTGTCTCCTGATGGTCTGAAGGGATGCCAGGAGCTTAGGGATCGGCCCGACTTTTGGCACCCGTCTAATTCCACACAGTGGAATTACCCTTGCTTGTGCAACCGTAGTTGCATTCCAATGCGTGGAATTCATTACGACTGAACCCCATGACGTCCACTCTCGATCCAGATGCCCGGCTTGCCCACATGAAAGCACTGCGTGACGACAAGCCCGGCGTCTCGCCTGCCAACCGATCGCTGGAGCGCGGCATCGAACTGCTGAGGTCTTTCCGTCCTGGCTCTGAACTATTGGGAAACGCGGACCTTGCCGAGCGCACAGGCTTGTCGCGCGCCACGGTCAGCCGCTTGACGCAAACCCTCGTGGGCAGCGGGCTACTCCAGACCGATCCGCGCAGCCGCGCCTTCCGCTTGGCGCCGGCCGTGCTGAGCTTCGGCCACGCCATGCGCACAGGCTCATCCGTGCTGGCCATAGCGGCGCCCCGCATGCGCCATGCGGCCGAAGAGAACAAGATCAATGTCGGCCTGGCCGCGCCGGACCGGGACGAGATGGTGTACCTGGAGTCGATCCGCTACAACCGGCGCCCCTCCCTGCGGTCGGTCGTATCCGGCCAGCGAGTACCGATGGAACTCACATCGCTGGGCCGCGCCTACCTCGCTGTCGCACCTGAAGCAAAACGCAAGGCACTGCTCGCGCATTTTCGCCAAACAAGGGCTGCATCGTGGCGCGTTCTGGGTCCCGAGATTTCCCTGGCGATCGCGAGTGTCACCGAACGGGGCTTTTGCGCCGCCTCGTGGCAGCCGGAGGTGGTGGCCCTTGCAACCCCGCTCGTGTTTCAAGGAGCGCACTACGCGTTGAATGTCAGCCTGTCCACGGCAGAACCCATGAACGACGTAGTGGCCGAACTCGCTCCCAAACTCCTCGCCTTGAAAAAGAGCATCGTCCATGCTCTCGAAGTCGCCACGCCCGACTGATACCGTTCCACTGCATGGAATAGAGCGGGTGCAGCAAGCTGTGTCTGTCCTTAAAGTCTCCCGCCATACCCAATACACCGGAGACTGTGATGCGCATTTCAATCGACAGAGGCTTCAGCCGTATCGCCACCGCAATGGCATCAGCGGCATCCATGGCATGTGTCGCCGCCAGCTTGCTGATGGGCCTTCCAACCGCTCATGCCGCGTTCCCCGACAAACCCATCAAGATCGTCGTGCCGTTCTCGCCCGGCGGCGGCGCGGACCTGATCGCGCGCACCCTGTCCGCGGAGTTGGCAAAGGAGCTCGGCCAGCCTGTCATCGTCGACAACAAGCCAGGCGGGGGCACCATCATCGGGTCGGACCTTGTCGCCAAGAGCCCGCCTGATGGCTACACACTGCTCTTGTCCTCGATCGCGCATTCGGTCAACCCGAGCCTCGCGGAGAAGCTGCCCTACGCCACCGAGAAAGACTTCGTGCCCGTAGCGATGCTCGTTCGCTCACCCAACGTGCTCGTGGTCCGCGCGGAGAGCCCCTATAAATCGGTGAAGGACATCATCGACGCAGCAAAAGCAAAGCCAGGCGTGCTGACTTATGCATCGCCCGGGAACGGAACCTCATCCCATTTAGCGGGCGCGCTGTTTGAAGAGCTGGGCAAGGTCCGGCTCCAACACATTTCATACAAGGGCTCGGCCCCCGCGCTCACCGACTTGCTGGGCGGGCAAACCGACATTCTGTTTGGCACTTCGGGATCCGTTGGCAGCTTCGTCGACAGCGGAAAGCTGAGGGCATTGGCCGTCACGTCTGCTGCACGTTCCACTGCCTATCCGAACGTGCCCACCATGGTGGAAGCGGGCGTGCCCGGTTACGTCACCGAAGGCTGGTACGGCCTGCACGCGCCCGCTGGAACACCCGCCGCGGTGATCGAGAAGCTGAACGCCACCGCGCGAAAGGCGACCGGCACGGAGTTTTTCAAGTCCAAGCTGGTCCATGAGGGCATGGTCGTCCACACCGGAGCGCCGAGCGACTACGACAAATACGTACGCGCCGAAATCGCCCGCTGGTCCAAACTGGTAAAGACAAATGTCATCACCAAATAAAGCCGTGGCCATGCCCAAAGTCTTGCAAGGAATCCGCGTGCTCGACTTGACGCACGTTCTGGCGGGGCCGTTCGCAAGCTATCAGCTCGCGGTGATGGGCGCGGAGGTCATCAAGATCGAGTCGCCCGACGAGCCGGACCAAGCCAGGTTCCAGGGATCGGACCACGACCTCAACGACGAGGGAATGGGTACCGCCTTTCTCGCCCAGGCGTCGAACAAGCAATCCGTCACGCTGAACCTGAAGTCGGACGCGGGTCGCAAGATTCTTCGTCAGCTCGTCCAGACTGCGGATGTCCTGATCGAGAACTACCGGCCCGGCGCGCTCGACGCGATCGGGCTGGGCTATGCGGATCTCTCGACCCTCAAGCCCGAGCTGATCTATTGTTCTGTTTCCGCCTTTGGCAGCACCGGGCCGAAGCGCGAACTCACGGCTTACGACGGCGTGATCCAGGCTTACTCAGGAATGATGGCCATGACAGGCGAGCCCGCATCGTCCCCTGTCAAGTGTGGTGCGCCCGTCGTCGACTACGCAACCGGCACGACAGCGGCCGCGGCGATCCTTGCTGCCCTGCTCCATCGCAAGGACACTGGTCGCGGCCAGTTCGTGGAGGTGGCCATGTCCGATGTCGCCATGATTCTGTGCAGCTCGCACCTGACCGGTCACCTCTGGAATGGCTGGCACCCGGAGCAGAAGGGCAACCGCTACCCCTTCGCCACCATTGGGTGTTACCAGGCAGCGGACGCTCCCTTGATGATCTCGGCGTCGAACCTGCGACAACAACGGAGATTGTGGGAAGTACTGGGACGGGATGACCTCGTCAAGGAAAGCAACCGTGACCGCCTACGCGCGCACGCCGCCGAGACTGAAGCTCTCCAGCAAATCATCGCCACCATGCCGGTGGAACATTGGGAGCGGGTGCTGCGAGCCGCGCGCGTGCCGGCATCGCGCGTTCAGCGCATGGAAGCGATGTTGGCGGACGAGCACGTCAAAGGCCGCAAGGTGCTCCATCAGTTCGACGAGAGTGCCGGCGCACTGAAGGGGTTGACCGTTCCCGTCGCCGCGTTTCGGATGTCTGAGTGCGATGTGGGAGTCAGCGCAGTTCCGCAAATTGCCGGCGCGCAGAACGAGCAGGTTCTTGAGAGCTTGGGCTACTTGAAGGGCGATATTGAGAAGCTGCAGGTGGACGGCGTCATCTAGTCGTCAGCCGCCCGCGCGCTTGACGGTGTGCCCCTGCCCCTTCAGCAAGGCCATGACCTTGTCGCAGTGGTCGCCCTGCACCTCGATGGCGCCCTTCTTCACCGTGCCGCCGGAGCCGCATTGCGCGATTGGGTGGCGGCAAACCGGGCACATGCGGCCGGAGTCGGTGGAGTAGACCAGGCCGCTGGCGGCATTGGGGCGGGGCTTCATACGATTCGGCCTTTGTAGTTGCCATCAAATATGCGTTGGCCAAAGCTGTCGGGCGCAACTACTCCAATGTGCACACGGACATTGGCAAGCTGGAAGAACACGGATTGGTGCAACGCACAGCGGAGGACTTGGTCTTTGTCCCCTTCGAATCCGTCGAGATTCATTTGGCCTTGTTCAAGAAGGCGCCCTGATTTAAAGCAGGAAGTCGAGCTGTGAAAAAACAAGCGAAAGGAAAGGCGCGATGAAAAAAAAAGCGCGACATTTTGGTGAGCTCACCGAGGGCTTCGCGGCCTTGAAAGAGCAACGCGAAGGGAAAGTGACGCTTCGCACTTTGAAGATGGAAAGCAAGCCCGCACCCCGGAAAACTGGAAGCAAGGCCGCGCAAAACCCAGCGCGCACGCCGCCCTGGTGCAGCGTACCCTTGAGGAGCTTTTGCCCGCTCAGTCCTTGAGATCGTCCGGATCGTCCTCCAACACCGTGGTGATGGCGTCCCTTCCTTCGAACGTCTTGCCCTTGGCATCGCTGAAGCGAAGTATTGCGAACGTGTCGCCCACCTGGAAGCCGGCGTAACGCAAATTGAATCGGCAGGTAAGGTCCGGAATGCCATCGCCGTTCACGTCTTTGGGCTGCTTGCTGCAAGAGGCGAACGAAGCCTCCGAACCCGTGCGTCCGAACGTGATGCCGCGCTGCACCACAGAGGTGGTTGCATCGAACGTCCTGGTAGAAAGAATCGAAACCTGCACCCTGCCATGGCCTCGCGGATTGACCTTGTTGGCAGGTTTGCCGGGGCGGACATCGATTGGCGTCAAATAGCCCTGCACGTCCACCACGGCTTGCCTGGCTCCGGTAAGAGAATTCGCAACGGAAATTTCGGAAAGCGCTTTCGAATCGGGGTTCTCATGGGTAAAGACGATTCTTCCGTCGGGCAACCATACAGGGTCGTGCCCCGGGATATCGCCCAGCTTTCTCAAGTTGGTTCCGTCCGGGTTGATGGCCCAGATCTTCCAACTATCCGAGCCGCCCCTGTTGGATGAAAAAACGATTCCACGTGCGCTCCAGTGCGGTTCCCAGTCTTGAGCGCCGACGCTCGTGAGTGCACGCGAGCCACTCCCGTTGGTGCCCACAATGATGAGTGTGGCGCTGTCGCCCTCGGTCCTGGAAAACACAATCTGATCGCCGGCCGGTGAGATGCGGGGGTCGTTCTCTTGCCCGGCCGAAGTCACCAGCTTGACCTGCTGCGATCCATCCGGGTTCATCAACCAGATGTCATTCGAGCCGTCCTTGTCCGAAACAAAGACGATCTTGCGACCGTCCGGAGACCATCCGGGCTGGGTGTTGACCGCTCCATTGGACGTGAGCCTGACGGGGTATGCGCCATCCGCCTGCATGACCCAAATCTCGCTCGTCAGTCCATCCGACGATACGTACGCGATGTGCCGCGCGTCGGGCGACCAGGCAGGCTGAGATTCAATCGTTCGGGATAGGGATGTCGCAGTGGGAGAGACCTTTCGCAAGCGGCTCCCATCCATCGACGCGATCCAGATGCGCTTCGTTCCGTCGAAGTCCGCGCTGAAAGCAACCTCCTTCAATGTGGGAGAGACCGCCGGATACTCAGCGGAAACGCCCCCTTTGTCTGGAGAGGCGTGGACGCAAAGAGCAAGGCCGAGCCCAAGCAAATGCCCGACCAAAAACCGGAGACTCCTCATGGAAACGCGCATGGCGCTGCTCAATCCTTGAGATCGTCCGGATCGTCCTCGAACACCGTGGTGATGGCGTCCCTTCCTTCGAACGTCTTGCCCTTGGCATCGTTGAAGCGAAGTATCGCGAACGTGTCACCCACCTGGAAGCCGGCGTAACGCAAATTGAATCGGCAGGTGACATCGGGAATACCATCGCCGTTCACGTCCTTGAGCTGCTTAGTGCATGAGGCAAATGAGGCTTCCGAACCGGTGCGGCCGAACGTGATGCTGCGCTGCACCACAGAGGTGGTTGCATCGAACGTCCTGGTAGAAAGAATTGAAACCTGCAACTTGCCTTGGCCTCGCGGATTGATCTTGTTGGCAGGTTTGCCGGGGCGGACATCGATTGGCGTCAAGTAGCCCTGCACGTCTACGACGGTTTGCTTTACTCCGTTGAGGGGATTCACGATAGCGATCGCCGAGAGCGCTCTTGAGGCGGAGCTTTCGGACGTATAGAGGATTCCTTCATCCGTCAGCCACACCGGATCGTGCCCGGGGATGTCGTTCAGCTTTCGCAGGTTGCTGCCGTCCGGATTCACGGCCCACAGCTTCCAACGGCTGGACCCGCCTCGGTTGGATGAGAAGACGATTCCACGTGCGCTCCAGTGCGGCTCCCAATCGTCAAAACCGCTGCTGGTGAGGGTGCGCAGACCCGCGCCAGTGGTGCCGACGATCATAAGCGCCGCGCTATCCCCATCGCTCCTGGAGAACACAAGCTGATCCCCTGCCGGTGAGAACTGGGGGCTGTTTTCCTGGCTGTCCGAAGCCAGAAGCTTGACCTGCTGCGATCCATCCGCATTCATCAGCCAGATATCCTTGGTGCCGTCCTTGTTCGAAACAAACGCGATCTTGCGCCCGTCTGGAGACCAGGCGGGTTCGGTATTACTCGCACCATTGAATGTCAGTCTGACGGGATATCTCCCGTCCGATTCCATTACCCAGATATCGCTAGTCGAGCCGTTAAAGGATGCATAGGCAATTTTTCGCGCGTCGGGCGACCAGGTGGGCTGAGTGTCGGATGTGGGCGAGCCGGAGGGCGCCGGCGACGAGATTCTTCGCAAGCGGCTTCCATCCATTGAAGAAACCCAGATGCGCGTAGCACCTTCGAAATCAGCGGCGAAGGCGACCTCGAGCAAGTTGGGTGAAGCGGCGGGGTACTGGCTGGAAACGCCGTTCTTTTCCTCGGAGGCTAAGGCACCGAACGCCAGGCCAAGGCCGAACAAGAAGCAGATTGTTAATTTGAGATTCTTCATGACCGTGCACGCCTCAGTTGCCTAATTCTGCTTCGAGAGCTGCCTTAATGCCGGCAGCGACGCGGGCAGCAGAACCACTTGTGTGCAAGATGCGTTCGTCATTACCTGAAAGCCGGGCAGCCTCCAGCAACACCGCATTCATCTCGGTCACGCTCGATTTCAATACGGCAATGTCGTCATTCACCATTACGCCCCTATTGTTGACACCAAGACTGGATGAAACCGATCTCGCCAAGGTCTCGGCCAAATTGAAGGACCCGGATTTTCCGACGTTGTAAAGCACCGAAGTTCCGTTGCCAAATGGATTGTCAATGCCCAAGATGCGGTTGGCGGCGTTGATGTGTACTGAAACGAACACTATCGCGCCTGCCACGTTCGCTTTGCGGCCCCGGTCGACATACGTGGGGCAGTCATTGGCATTCTTCTTCGTGAGAGTAACTTTGTATTTGCTGGCGGGCATCTGCCGCTGAACCTCCAGCGCAATAGCCATCGTCAAGTCGTCCTCTCGCAAACGTCCCGGCGGAGGGTCATTGGGCAGAAAGTCCGTTGCGCCGATAGCGCCGACGGCCATGCCTTCCAACGGACAATAGAAGCCGTGCCCGGGATCAATAACCACCGGCTTCGGTGGCGGTGGTGGTGGTGGCGGCGGCGGCGCAGACCAGTTCACGCACGCAGGCGTGTACGTAACCCCGTTGAATGTCCATGTAGGGTATATCTGCGTGCCCACGGGGCACACCGGATACTGATAGACGGTCCCAAGCGCGAAGCTTCCATATTCCGTCAGGGCAATGGCGTAGTCGCGTGAATCGATCCCGCCAAAACTGCAGGTGCGGAAGTAGCCCTTGTTTCCAGGCAAGTTGCACCAGTGGGTAACTCCGCCCGTGCCCGCATCCACGCGAGACGAATAGCCGGGCGTGTGTGCGTCGTAGGCCTGCAGCGTCGTGGTCCAGTATGTCGTGGCGCCCGTGACGGTCATGGCGTGACCGGGGGTGCCCGATAAAGCGAGCGACAAACCCAGCGCAGCAGTTGGCGCCCACGCCATGCGCTTGAATTGCGGTGTGGGCAGCGGGGCGGCGGGTAGCGTGTTTTGTGCGCGTGCGCGTGCGCGCTCACGCGCAAGCCTTGGCTTTTGCGGTGACATGATTTCCTCCCTGGAGCGCGAATCTAGCGCCTGGGGAGTACTTTCGGAGGCATGCGAAGGTATAGAGTGCGTTGGCGCAACGGTTCGAGACGCGCCCCGAATCAGCCGCCCGCGCGCTTGACGATGTGCCCTTGCCCCTTCAGCAAGGCCATGACCTTGTCGCAGTGGTCGCCCTGCACTTCGATGGCGCCCTCCTTCACCGTGCCTCCCGAGCCGCACGCGGCCTTGAGCTGCTGCGCGAGTTTGGCGAGCGACGCTGAGTCCATGGCAAGCCCCCGAACTACCGTCACAGCCTTACCGCCGCGGCCCTTGGTCTCGCGCGAGACGCGGACGATGCCATCGGAGGGCGCCGGCGCAGCAGCGTTGGCCTTGGCGCAAATGCATTGCGCGATGGGGCGGCGGCAAACCGGGCACATGCGGCCCGACTCGGTGGAGTAGACCAGGCTGCTGGCGACATTGGGGCGGGGCTTCATACGTGCGTTATCGGCGTCATTTTCCACCACCGAGTTCACATCGGCATAGGGAGGTGGGTACGCGCGCGGCCGATTTGCTCCTTGACCTGGTCGCAGGCAAGCCAGCGGTCGCTGCCGCAAGTATCGCGTACGAGTTGATCGTGCATGAGCATGACTCTTTTGCATGAGCTGGCGTTCGGGCGCTCCTTCTCCAATGGCCCAGCTGGAGGCTTGGCCACGAGTTTTGCGTAGTCTTGCCACGCCGACACGGCAAGCTTAGAGTGTGACTCCGCCGTTCTCAGTTCACTGCCGGGCAGCTGTCGGCCATGCACTGGGTTCATGTCCTCAATTCAAGGAGTCATCGAAATGAAAACAAAGCAGATTTCCGGTATGGCGCGAGGTGCGATCTTTATGGCGATGGCCTTTTCGATTGCGCCGGGGGCGACTGCGGTGGAGAACAACGGAACCACGTACAAGGGCAAGGCCGTGCGGATCGGCAACGGGACGGCCCACACGGTTGTGCGCACCGACGCGGGCGGAAAGCCGGTGTCCATTGGTGTGGTGTTGGCGGAGAAGGCGCTCGAAGGGTTGCCGACAGCCGCCAAGGGCGCCAGCCCCGACTTTCCTTTCCTGCTGCCAATGCCGGTCAAAGGCCCCAAGACCGTCGTCGATCACGTCGTCGTGAACTGGGAGTCGCAAGGACATCCGCCGCCGAAGGTCTACGACGTGCCTCATTTCGATTTCCATTTCTATCTGAGCAGTGCTGCGTACCAGAAGAAGGTTCATTTCAAGAAGGACACTGAATCCGGCGACCCTGGCCAGCAGCCTCCTGCGGAAATGCTCGCGGCCGGCTATGTCATTCCTCCCGGCACCGCAGTGCCCAAGATGGGTGTGCACGCAATCAACCCGGAATCACCGGAGTTCAAAGGGCAGCCTTTCAACTCGACCTTCATCTACGGCTATCACAACAAGCAGCTGACTTTCCTCGAACCGATGGCGTCGGTGGATTTCCTGAAGTCCAAGCCCGCGTTCTCCGCGCCGGTGAATCGGCCGTCCAAGTACCCGAAGGCAGGCGCCTATCCTTCGAGCTATGCCATCAAGTACGACAGCGCTGCCAAGAGCTTCGAAGTCAGCCTGGATGGGCTGAAGTAGGCAGTAGTGCCGGCGCGTGCGCATCAGGTGCCGGGCCAAGGCGTCCAGCACGCGCTTTTCGCCGGCGTTGGCGCGCTCGCGCACCCGCGTTTTGCCCTGTGGAAATACTGCCACGATGAGGCCTCCCTGCGACGAGTCTAACGAAGGGGGCAGGAACGGAGAATAGAAATAATCCGAACAGCAGCCCCGCCCTCCAAAATGGCTACTTCAGATCGGCCGGATCTTCTTCCGAGACGATGACGCGCAGTGCCGATGCTAGAGTCCCTGCACCGGTACATCTGAATGCACTTCGTCACCCTGCTCGCCTTTGCGGCATTTTTCAGCGGCGCCGCACTGCGCGTTTGCGACGGGTTGATCCCGCGGCCGGCCAGGCCGGCAGCGCTGTCATCGTGTTCGCAGTTGCGTACGGATTGATGCAGCTGGTGTTTGGTCCCCTTGCAGACCGATTCGGGAAGGCACGCATGGTGACCTTCGCCGTCGGTGGCTGCTCCGTGTTGGCATTCGCATCGGCGGCCGCTTGGGACTTCAACACCTTGCTGCTGGCGCGCGTGGCATGGGGCATGGCGGCCGCCGGGATCATCCCGCTGTCCATGGCCTGGATCGGCGACGCGGTGCCATTCGAGGATCGGCAGGCGACGCTGGCCAGGTTTCTGCTGGGCACGTTGTCGGGGATGATGGCGGGGCAACTGGCCGGCGGCGTTTTTGCCGATTTGGCTTGGGGCTGGCGCGGCGCGTTCGTCACGCTCGCGGTCGGCTACGCCGTTGTGACGGTTCTGCTCGTCAGACACTTGCGCGCAGCGGCGGCCGTCGCTGCGCCCGCAGTCACGGGGCACTTCCTGGACGGACTGCGCGTGGTGGTCAGCACGAAATGGGCTCGATGGGTGCTGGCCGCGGCATTTGCCGAAGGTGTGCTGCTGATTGGCCCGGCCGCTTACCTGCCCGCCTACTTGCACCAGCGCTTCAGGCTATCGCTGACCCTGGTGTCGGCGCTTTTGGCACTGAACGCCGTCGGCGGATTGATCTACGCGATGAGTGCCAAGATGCTCGTGAAGCGCCTGGGCCAACGCCGCATGGTGCAGGTGGGGGGCGCCATGGTGGGTGTGGGCTACCTTGCCTTCCTGCTTTCACCCTGGAGCTGGACCGCAGGCCCCGTTGCGCTCGCAGTCGGCATCGGCACCTACCTGTTTCACAACACGCTGCAGACCCATGCCACGCAGATGGCACCGACCGTGCGCGGCAGCGCCGTGGCAATTTTTGCCTTTTGCCTCTTTACGGGGCAGGCTGTGGGGGCGACGCTGTCCGGGCTTGCTTTTGACTATGGAGGGCCGGCATGGTTGCTGCTGCCGGCAGCAGTGGGCGTTCCATCGGTGGCTTGGGGGTTTGCGCGGGCGCTGCGGTGGCAGACGGCGCAAGCGGCCTGAGCGGCAGCGCAAGGCCCTGTCCGTTTCGTTCGATCTCATGCCGCGGATTGCGACCCCGCGACACGGCCCGTGACCAGGGCCTGTGCGAGGCCGCCCATGTACGACCAGCCGGACACGCCACCGACGTCGCAGCCCGCGGCGAACAGGCCGGAGACGGGCGACACCTGCAGCTCGTCAGCCGGCGCCTTCGCCATTGGCAGCATCGAGACGGATGCAGCGCGGCGCAGAACTCGCATGTCCAGGTCCACGCTGAGCCCGCCGCAGGTGAACGTGATCGCCGCACGCACCAGCGCCGCGGTAAACGGGGCTTGCGCCACGGCGTAAGGCTCGCCGCGGCGGGGTGGGTGCAGCAGGTCGCGCCTGCACCACGTGTCCGCCGGCCTGCCGCGCGCGCTCGACGATCACGCGTGCAAGCGGGCCGGCTTCGTACGGCCGGTCGGCAGTCGCAGCGTCGAACACGTACGCCGCGGTCGCGTTCTGCTGGCGGGCCACGGCGATGTTCAGCGTCTCTTCGCCGGTGCCCGCCGATTCGTCGGCGAAGCGACGGCCGTCCAAATTGATCGCCACCGCCATGGGTCCGTACTTGTGGCTCATCTCCTGGAAGCGGTCGGCGCCGAAGCGGGCCGGCGGCGCTGTCATCGCATGGCCGTAGAAGGTGTCGAGCGCGGGAGTGGTGGCCGCTCCTGCATCAAGCGCCGCGAGCAGCCCATCGCCCGTGCTCCAAGGATTCGCGCGCAAGTACATGTGCTGCGCGTGCGGGCTGACATAACGCCCCAGCAGTTCGGCATTACCCTGGAAGCCGCCCGT